>JAXDKH010000353.1:0-13557 GCA_034667185.1 Chloroflexia bacterium
TGCCCAGAAGCACAGATACACTGTCAGAATTGTAGTTAGCTGTAGCGAAGTCTAAATTAGTGTCCCCGTTGAAGTTGCCTACCACGATGAAGTAGGGACCATCGTTCACGGATGCGTCAGGGGCCACACTGAACGAAGGTGATCCACAGGGCCCCGCGCACGTATTAAGCCGCACAGACACATTGTCATCACCATAATTCGCTACAAGCACGTCGGGTTTGTTATCGTTGTTGAAATCTCCTACTGCGACTGCTACGATCTGCGTACCCGCGGTGAACACAGTCGCAGCCCCAAAACTACCGCTGCCGTTGCCCAGAAGCACAGATATATCGTTGGTATTGAGGTTTCCCACAACGAGGTCTTGCTTATTGTCGAGGTTGAAGTCACCCACAGCCACAGATTGGGCGCCACCTCCGGCCTTGGCCAGAAAGCTGGTAGCTGAACCCATTGCTCCGGTAGGACTTCCCATCAGGACCGATACAGTGCTGGAGATGTTGCTAGCTGAAACCAGGTCGGGATTGCCGTCATTGTTGAAGTCACCTGATGCCAGCGCGTAAGGACTCGAGTCCACCGAGTAGGGAGAGCCACTGGCCGGGGTGAACGTAGTAGGAGTACAGTGAGAACTTGGCGCCAGCGCGAACTGAGATGCTGAGTTTGCAGCCCCCGTCTGCTTCTGCCCTGTGGCACCCATAGGTAGCCTCGTAGGTGCCCCGGCAAACGCAATACTCGCCGTAAGCACCACCATAGCCGCCAGAGCCAGGAACAACAAACCCATTCGTGTCGTGCCAGACGTGGCTCTGTTTATCTTGCTGTCAGGCCTCATTTTATTTCTCCTTCCCTTGCTAAGTTCCACCGGCAAATTACATGAGGCGGTCACAGACCTAACCTCTTCCCGAAGAATGGTGTCACCTCTGAACCCGCGCTGCCCCGGCTGGTGACTGAGAATCAGAACAGAAGGCGACCACTAGCCTGGATGCCTTCCCCTTTTGATTTTAGCCCAAGTTTCCCCTGATGGTTAGAAGTGTGAGTGCGTACGCGTTGTTGGAGCCTGCTCCAACGTAGCATTCGCCAGGTTGCATGCACCGCTACAGTTCTGAGGGGCCCAATATAGTAGCGGGTATGTCGAAGATGCTGAGGAAGATGAGTGGCGAGTAACAGGTCGTGTGCTAAGGCACAGCCCTGGTGCGATGCATTGTAGCAGACACTGTGTTAAGTGTCAATGAGCTAGCGGCAGTATGTGACGATTTGGATGTGGGTAGGGTGGGATGTGGAGAGATAATGCCCTCCCGCACTTGGGTCAACTGCAGCATAGGGGCAGATTGCGGATCTACGGGTGGAAGAAGAAGGCTATCGCCATGATAGCGTAGGCGGCCAGTAGCTGCACGCCCTCAAACCAGTTGCTCTCGCCGTCTTGCGTGATGGCGTTGGCTATGAGCATGGTCGCGCCAAGCGCCGCAAGCTCGAACAGGTTGAAGAAGAGGTCCAGCGGGCGGCCGATGAAGAAGCCTATCAGCACCAGCACCGGGGCCACGAAAAGGGCCACCTGCAACGTCGAACCCATCGCGATGCTCACCGCGAGGTCCATCTTGTTCTTCATCGCCACAACCACAGCCGTAAGGTGCTCGGCGGCATTGCCTATCAGGGCCACCAGGATCACGCCCACGAATAGCTCGGTCATGCCGAACTCGTGGGTGAGGTATTCGACGCCCTCCACCAGGATCTCAGACATGATGGCTACCAGCACGGTGGCCGCGAGGAGCACGATCAGAGAATGCCGCACGCTCCACACCTGGCCGTGCAAGTCCAGCTCCTCTTCCTCGCTGTAGAGGTGCCTGTGCGTGCGCAGGGAGAAGATAAGCTGCGCGACGTAAGAGCCAAGCAGGATGAGGGCGACCCCGACGCTTACTTCCTCGCGTAAGAACTCGGTAAGCTTGTTGGGAGGGGTAGTGAGGGCGAAGGCTGCCGGGATGAAGAGGCCTGCGGTGCCCAGGATCAACTGGGAAGAGGCTACGCCCGCTGCCGTGCGGTTGAAGGTCTGCTTTTCGCGGCCAAGCCCGCCCAGGTAAATCGAGAGGCCCAGCACGAAGAGCACGTTGCCAATGATCGAGCCGGTGATGGAGGCTTTCACCACTTCGTACAGCCCGGCGTTCAGGGCGAAGAAGGCGATGATCATCTCCACCGCGTTGCCGAACGTAGCGTTGAGCAGGCCGCCTATGCCGGAGCCGACCCGCAGGGCCAACTCTTCGGTAGCGCCGCCCAGAATTTTCGCGAGCGGGACAATCGCGGCAGAGGCGGTGATAAAGAGCCACAGCCCGCTCACGTTGAGCAACCGGGCCGCCACCGCAATCGGGATGAACACCAACAGTGTGTAAATCGCGACCTGGAGGATGGACGCGCGCTCCGGTCCCGTAAGGTCAAGGCCGATCCAGGCGAGCCACTTAAATAGCGGGGATCGTGTGGCGCGGGCCTGGGCCGGGGCCATCCTCTCCTCGTCGGGAGGCATATCTTGCGGGGCGTTGGGTGGGTTAGTAGGGTTGCCGTGGACGTGTGGCGTAGCCATGCAGTCTCAGTCTCCGGTTGCAAGGGGTAATTTGCGAGTGCCTAACTCGCCTGTTGAGGCATGGAATACAGCAAGAAAGGTACCTGCGAGGAATTTGGGAGTTGGGATTGCGGATTGCGGACTGTCTCGGATGTCTATCTAAATCCGAAATTCGAAATCCCAATTCCCAAATTCCTCTACATCAGGTAGCGCAGCCACACGTACACTGTGCTGATTGCCAGGGAGACGAAGGTGACGACCGCGCCGTACTTTAGGAAGCGCATGAAGGTGATCTTGAAGCCTGCGCGGTCGGCGAGGCTGAGCACGATTACATTGGCTGAGGCTCCGACTGCGGTGGCGTTTCCACCCAGGCATGCGCCGATTGCGAGCGACCACCAGAGCGCCTCCGGCTTCATTGTGGCGCTTAGCTCCTGGACGATGGGTACCATAGTGGCCGTGTAGGGGATGTTGTCAACGATGCCGGAGGCCACACCGCTGCCCCAGAGCAGGAGCATGGCGGTCACGGCCTCGTTGCCGCCCGTCAGGTCGAGCATGCCTCTGGCCGCTGTCTCTATCCAGCCGACCTCGACCAGCGCTTCGACGACCACGAACAGGCCGATGAAGAACAGGAGGGTGGTCCACTCAAGCTCGCTGAGGACTTCGTGCACCTCAAAGTTGGCGACCAACATCAATACGACCGCCCCGCTGAGGGCCACGGTAGCGGCTTCGTAGTGCAGGACGCCGTGCAGCAGGAAGCCCAGGATCACCACGGCCAGCACCAGCATCGATTGCGCGAGCAGCCGCTTGTCGCGTATGACCCCTTCTTCGGGCATGGCGATGGCTTCCGCGCGGTGCCGCAGGCTGGTCTTGAGTTCCTTGCGGAAGAAGAGCACCATGAGCCCGGCGAAGGCAAGGTAGACGATCAGGATAAGCGGCCCCATGTTGAACAGGAAGGCACCGAAGTCGAGGTTGGCCGCGCTGCCGATGATGATGTTGGGCGGGTCGCCTATGAGGGTGGCGGCCCCGCCGATGTTAGAGGCCAGGATTTCGGAGATGAGGAAGGGCACAGGACTGATGCCGAGGGCGTTGGCGACGAAGAGGGTAATGGGCACCATGAGCACCACCGTGGTCACGTTGTCCAGAAAGGCGGAGGCGATTGCTGTGAGCGTAGAGAGGAGGAGCAGCACGGCCAGGGGCTCACCCCGTGCTATGTCTATTATTTTCATGGCGGTCCAGCGAAAGATGCCGGTGCGGCGCAGGGCGTTTGCGATGATCATCATGCCCGCGAGCAGGAAGATGACGTTCCAATCGACACCCTGGAAGGCGCGCTCCTGCGAGATCAGCCCCAGCAGCAGCATCAAGACGGCCCCGGCGAGGGCCACCAGGGTCTTATGCACCTTTTCAACGATGATCGCCGCGAACGTAGCCACAAACACGGCGAGCGCCAACCATTGCTCCATTTATTGCTCCCCCTCCTTTCTGTGAAGCAGCATCAGCAGCAACTCACCCCTATAACAAGCCAAAACCCTGAGCGACGTGCTGCACGCTCAGGGTTTCAGATGCATCTCGCCTCCGGTGTCGATGATGCACTTCTATCTGGTCGATTATAAGGCGAGGGGCCTGGGTGATGCAAGGTATCCACGCGCAACTCATTTCATTGACAGTCGCTTCATCCTCTGCTACAATGCACGTAGCTAGGCATGACTACTACACATCTACATAATACCCCCATTAAACCCCTATTAACCCTCCTCCCCAGTCGCTCATGCTTTAGCCTGTTCGTTGGTCCATCAGGTATCTCGCGAACTCAAGCAATCTCGAACCAAGCACGATAAGCACCGCGATAAGGGGCCCTACTCTCAAGTATGAGCAGGGCACGCGCGGTATGGGCGGCTTACACATGGGCCGGTTCGATATGTCCACGGGACGCGATTGTAAACATCGGGC
This sequence comes from Chloroflexia bacterium, assembly GCA_034667185.1. Lineage (GTDB taxonomy): Bacteria > Chloroflexota > Chloroflexia > QHBQ01 > JADMIH01 > JADMIH01. Next base: position 4,487 of record JAXDKH010000353.1, read on the forward strand.
AGAGAAGGAGAGAATTCCGTGAAAGAATCGAATTTGCAAGGGAGAAACTGGAGACCGATAGTCGTCATGCTGATGCTGGCCTTCGTGGCGGCACTGTCTGCAGGTGCGGCCTTTGCGTCATTGCCAGCCAAGCAGAACGTGCAAGGTCTGCCTGCCGCGGCGAACGCGCCCCAGGTTGATGTTACCCTGTACGACCAGTATGGTACCGGGAACGCATCTGTCTATTCGACCTGTAACAGCGGCAACTGCAACGACACACGCCACAGCCAGACTGCCGATGATTTCGTAGTGCCTGGCGGGCAGACCTGGACTGTTACAGAAGTTGACGTGAGTGGCAACCTTATCGGCACCCCCGAGCCAGGTTCCTTCAACGTGTTCTTCTATAACGACAGCGGCACGGTGCCTGGCACCGTCGTTGTGAGCTACACCACCGGCACCTCTTACGTTGGGACTCAGCCCGCATATACCATTACGATCCCCTCCACCGTCCTGGGTCCGGGCACTTATTGGGTGTCAGTGCAGGCCAATACTACCGTGACGGGCGACAGGTGGCAGTGGACTAGCCAAGCTACCGTGGCGAATGACGGAGCCGCATTCCGTGGTACCGTTGTTAGCTGCGCGAACTGGACCACCAAGCCCAGCTGCTTTGGCGGGACCTACAGCGATTCCCCGGACCAGGTGTTCCGGCTCGTAGGCACCAACCAGGTAGATGCGACGGCGACGGCCACCGAAACGAACACAGCCACGGCCACATCAACGGCCACGCATGTAGCCGAGCCAAGCCTTGTTTGCCAGATTAGCAGCCCGTCCGACACCATCCTATCGTACGAGACCGGTAGCCCAGGTAGTGCTCCTCTGGCCGCCGACGACTTTACGATACCGGCTGGGGACCAGAACTGGAGCATTCTGCAGATAGACGTGGCCGGGCAGGAGGTCACGGGCGCTCAGCCAAACTCCTTCGACGTGTTCTTCTACAATGACAGCGGCACGCTGCCTGGTACGCTTGTTGTCAGCTATACGAACGTGCCGTATACTCTGGACGTCCCAGCAAATATCTACACACTCGTCCCTCCCGCTACGTTGCTTGGCTCGGGCACTTACTGGGTGGCGGTGCAGGCCAGTACGAGTGGCGGTCACTGGGCCTGGTCCGGCCATGACCCGCAAACGGGCGATGGGGCGGCGTATATTGGCGGAAGCTGTGGTGGTTGGGGCGACAGGAACACCTGTTTGCCTGCGTACACCAGCCAGGACCAGGCATTCTGCCTGCGAGGCGCTCCAGTGGGGAACACTTCCACACCGGTACCTAGCTCCACATCGACGAGCACAGCCACCGATACTGCTGTGCCCACGAATACGTCTACCGGCACTGTCATAGCACCCACGAACACCACCGTACCCTCGGCGACGAATACGGCCGTACCACCCACCAACACTACCGGACCCTCGGCAACCAACACCGCTGTAGTACCCACAAACACGAGCGGACCAGCCACAAGCACTTCAACGGGTACCGTAGTAGCCCCTAGCTCTACTGGCACTGTGGTGGCTGCTAGCTCTACGGCTACAGTAGCCGCCAGTGGCACCGTAGTTAGTGGTGCCACCGGCACGGCCACGGCTGTAGCCACGGCGTGCACGATCACGTTCCCGGACAACAACCCCGGCGATACGTTCTACGAGTACATACAGTGCTTAGCGTGCAAGGGTGTGGTCACAGGCTACCCAGATGGCATGTTCCACGCGGAGAGAAACATCACTCGTGGGCAGATCTCCAAGATAGTGTCCAATTCTGCGGGCTTCAACGAGGATCCAGGTGATCAGATATACCAGGACGTGCCACCAGGTTCTCCATATTACGCCTACATCAACCGTCTGACCAACAGGGGCATCATGTCAGGGTATCCTTGCCCCGAACGGCCTGCAGGTGGCTGCTCACCCGACAATCCTGTGATATTCCTGCCTAACGCTAACGCAACGAGGGGGCAGCTAGCCAAGATCGTGTCCAATGCCGCTAACTTCAACGAAGCAATGAGTGGGCAGTACTACGCAGATGTGCCTCCTACAGGGCAAGGCTCACAGTTCTACGAGTGGATCATGCGTCTGACCAACAGAGGTGTCATGTCAGGCTATGCCTGCGGTGGTCCAGGCGAGACATGCGATGCACAGAACAGGCCCTACTTCAGGTGGAACGCTCAGGTGACCAGAGGACAGGCGAGCAAGATCGTGGCTAACACGTTCTTCCCCAACTGTGAAGACGTTGTCGTCGATAGCAGCCACTAACCGGCGCTAGCAGCCGCCAAGTGCATACAAGAGGGGAGGCCACACGGCCTCCCCTCTTGCTTGTAATGTTGGAATGGCGGACGCCCTGTTTAGCTACCTTGCAGGATGCGCACGTAGGTGTCCGGGTCCACGTTGCCGCCGCTTACGACCAGGCAGACCCGCTTGCCTTTGAACAAGTCGGGTTGGGCGAGCACCGCGCCTACAGAGAGCGCGCCGGTCGGCTCGACCTTCAGGTTGGCGAAGGCGTAGAGGGTGCGCAGGCCCTCGGCTATAGTGTGCTCCGGCACCTCGATGATGAGCTTGAGACCGTCGCGGATGATCTGCCAGTTGAGGTCGCCCACACTCTGGGTGCGGGTGCCGTCGGCTATGGTCATCGGTTCGGCGTCCAGGCTGACGAGGCGGCCCTCACGCAACGATTGGGCGGCGTCGTTGCCGAGCAGGGGCTCCGCGCCTATAATCTCCAGTCCGGGTGCCAGGATGTCGCGAGCCACTATGATGCCCGATATGAGGCCACCGCCGCCGATGGGGCACACAATGTAATCCAGCGGCTGGTCCGGGGTGTGCAGGCGCTCGATGATCTCCTTGCCGAGCGTGGAGTTGCCCGCTACAACGCGGTAGTGGTCGTAGGGCGGGGCGAAGAAAGCTTCGGGGTGCTCGGCCTTGACTTCGGCGATACGCTCCTGCCGGCTCTTGGTGGACACGTCCAGCAGTTCTATCTGGCCGCCGTAGGCTTTTATCGCGTCTTGCTTGGACCTGGAGGAGGTGCTGGGCATGATGACCGTGCACCGCTTGCCCAGCAGCATGCAGGCGTAAGCGACCCCCTGCCCGAAGTTGCCGGAGGAGGCGGTGATAACGTCCTTTTCCTCCACCTCGGCAAGCAGGTTGTAAGCGGCGCGAAACTTGAAGCTGCCGGTGATCTGCAACGTTTCGCTGGCGACCGTGACATCGGCGTCCAGCGACTTGTTTAGCAGGTGGGTGCTCTGGAAGGTGGTTGGCCTGACGAACTGGGGCAGCCTCTCCCACACCTGCCGGATGTACTCTTCAGTCAGCTTCTCGCGCATATCGCCTCCGCGGGATAGTGTTTGCTCCTGATATAATACACTTTGGGACAGGAAACGTGAAACGTGAAAAGTGATGGTACAGGAAGCAACATGGCGGCTAACATAGAACCAAATATCACAAGCCGCATCACGTTTCACGTTTCCGAACCCCCTGGGAAGAGGACTGATGACACTTATCGATGCCGCCGAATACCGCCACTTGTTCCCGGTGACAGAGCATTATGCGTACTTGAACCACGCGGCTTGCTCGCCGATGTCGAGGCCGGGGCTGGATGCGCTGGCGAGGTACTGGGGGGAGCAGAGCACGCATGGTGGGTTGAGCGAGCCGAAGTACTTCCCTGTTGTGGACCACGCGCGGGAGAAGATGGCTCGCTTGATCGGGGCGGACGCTGGGGAAGTGGGCTGGCTGCAGAACACCTCTAGTGCGCTCAATATGGTGGCGAACGGGCTGGAGTGGCAGGCGGGCGAGAACGTGGTGACGGTGCAGGGGGAGTTCCCGGCGAACGTTTACCCGTGGCTGGGGCTGGCGAGGCTTGGCGTGGAGACGCGGTTGGTGCCGCAGCGCGATAACCGCGTGCTGGTGGACGACATAGCCGAAGCTATCGACGCTAAGACCCGCATGTTGAGCATCAGCTTCGTGGAGTTTGCCACTGGCTTCCGCAACGACCTCTATACCCTGGGCCAGCTTTGCCACGAGCGAGGCGTGCTCTTCACCGTGGACGCGATACAGGGGCTTGGTGCGCTGCAACTCGACGTGCACGCGGCGGGCATTCACTTCCTGGGGGCGGGGGCTCACAAGTGGCTCCTGGGCCCGCAGGGGGTAGGCGTGTTCTACGTGCGGCGCGACGTAATGCCGCTGCTCAGGCCCATTACCGCCAACTGGTACAGCGTGGTCAACCGCGATGACCACCTGACGTACGGGCAGCCGTGGGTGGACGCCAACTCGCGCATAGAGGGCAGCACCCACAACGTCAGCGGGCTGGTGGCTTTCGACGCCATATTGGGGATGATACTGGAGGCTGGTCCGGCTCGCATCGAGGCGCGCGTGCTGCAACTGACGGGTCGCCTCATGGAAGGGCTGCACAGCAAGGGCTACGAGGTGGTAAGCTCTGACCGGGAGGGAGAGAGGTCGGGGGTGGTCTGCTTCCGGGCGAAGGGCGACCCTCGGGAGGTGCTGGCCCGCGCCCAGGCCGAGAAGATACAGATAGCGGTGCGGGTGGGAGTGGTAAGGGTGTCGCCCCATTTCTACAACACAGAGGACGAGATAGACAGGTTCTTGAGCCTGCTGTGAGGCTAATTGAAGAACTACCGGAGGCCCGGTTGCATACCAGTGACTTGTTTTTGACCCTCCATGCTCATGTGCATGCTTCTGCGATCAGTGGCGAGCACGGGCCGTCGCTCGAGGATGGGCTTTGCCAGGGGCTAACTGACGAGCAGCTGCGGGAGAAGCCGGACGGCGCGAACTCGATTGTGTGGCTGCTGTGGCACATCACGCGGTTCGAGGACGTGGTGATTAATACGGTGCTGAGGGGCGTGCCTGAGGTGCTGGACCGCGACGGCTGGCAGGAGCGATTGGGTGTGGACACGCGGCTGGTGGGCACGGGCAGCAGCGATGACGAAGTTGCCGAGTTCAGCGGGCAAGTGGACCCCTCTGCTGTGAGGGCGTACAGGGCGGCGGTTGGCATGGAGACTCGCGCCTGGGCCGAGACCGCGGATTGGGAGGCGCTGGCTGCGGTGCCTGATGTGCTGGCTCGGCTGTCCCAGGCCCCTACCGCGCTCGACGAGAAGGCAGAGTGGGTGCGGCGGCTGTGGTCAGAGAGGACGGGGCTGGGCCTGCTGTCGCTGCCGGTGATAGGGCACAGCTACATCCACATCGGGGAGGCACGGGTGACGCGCTCCAGGCTGGGCGGGCTTGTGCCTTGAGGTGGAAGGTGCGGGCACGATGCATCATGCACCTACGTAAGCACACTACCCGGTCTGTTGGCTGTTCTCGGAGGACTGGCCGGTGGCTTCCTTTAGCTGCCTGGTCTTGAGCATGGCTTTGGAGAACGGCACGCCACAGTTGCGGCCCCTGCGCTTGGCCTCATAGAGAGCGCGGTCGGCGGCTACGAGGATCGCCTCTTCGGTAGCGAACTCGCCGCCGAAAGTGGCGATCCCGAGGCTTATAGTTACACTCAGCTTTAGCGCTTCGGCGTCCTGCCGGTCCACATCGGGCCTGACTGTGAATTCATGCTCAGCAACCTTGAGGCGCAGGTTCTCGGCCACCACCAGGGCGTTCTCATTTGAGGTTTCGGGTAGTATTACCACCATTTCCTCGCCGCCATAGCGAGCAACGTAGTCGGTGGCGCGAGTGTTCTCCGTTAGCAGGCGGGCTATGCCTTGCAGCACGTCGTCACCCGCCTGATGCCCGTAGGTGTCGTTTACCCGCTTGAACCAGTCTATATCGAGCATCAGCAACGACAGCTCGCGGTTGTAGCGCTTGCATCGCTCTATCTCTTCGGCGAGCATGCGGCTCATCTCGCGGCGATTGTAGAGCCTGGTAAGCTCGTCGCGGATCGCCATCTCGCGCAGGGCGTTTTCGAGTCGCTTGAACTCGGTAATGTCACGGTTGATGCTGAGAACCGCGTCCCTGCCCCGGTACCTGACCACCGCCGCGCTGATGTCTATCTCCAGCAGTGTGCCGTCGTGGCGGAACTGTCTCGCCTGGAAACGGCGGTTCGCGCCCGTCGTCAGGGCATGCTCTATCTGGGTCTTCTCGTACTCCAGGTCGTGGGAGAGAGACTCGAGCGACATGCCTATCAACTCGTCGCGGCTGAAGCCATACAGGTCGCAGGCACGTTCGTTCACATCAAGTATGACCTTTTCATCAGGCTCGAAGATGAGGATAGCGTCCTGGGCGTGCTCGAAGAGGCCCCTGTACTCTCGCTCAGCCTGCGCGAGCACCTTTTCCTTCTGCTTGCGGTTGGTAACGTCGTGCGCGATACAGGACACCCCGACTACGCGGCCCACGGGGTCGTTGACGGGGGACAGCGTAAGCGAGAGGTGCATGCTCAGCCCGTCGTTTCTGCGGTAGTCCATCTCCAGGCTGCGAGCGTACTTGCCCTGGACTATCTTCTTGAAAGCCCCTTCCATCTCCTGGTGCAGTTCGGCAGGCACGACTTCGTGGATGCGCTTGCCCTTCATCTCGGACGCGAGCAAGCCTAGTAGCTGCTCGGCCCCGGAGTTCCAGGTGCGTATGGTGCCCTCCAGGCTCATTACGATGATGGCCTCATTGGAGGATTCGAGCACCGGGTCAAGCTGGAAGAGGGGGTCTTCGGCATGAGTGTCCGCTACCTCGTGGAAGGCAAGGCATATCTGGTCGACGCCATTTGCGGCCCGGTAGGCTGTGCAGTAGGCTTCGACGGAGATAGCCTTGTTGTCTCTGCGTGTGAGGGATAGTCTGCCGCGGAACCTGCCTGCTCTTCGCACCATCCCCACGGCATGCTCGATGGTCTGTCTGCTGGACTCGGAGACGCTGACTATACCTCGGGAAAGCTCGTCCCTGGGGATTTGGAGCAGGTTGCACGCGGACACATTGGCGTCGAACAGGCGGCCCTCGGCGGTAGCCAGCATGAGGCCGTCCACGTTCATCTCGAACAGTAGCCTGTATCTGAGCCCCGCCGGGTCTATTCCGATTGTCCGCGTGTCCATGACAGGGTCCAACTGGCCGGAAACGGCCACTCTGACAGCGGGTAGGTTCTCTAGCATGTGCGCCCCCTAGAGAAGTCTGCCTGCATTAAGTACGTTCAACACGATCAGTGCAGCAAGGCTGTTCTGAGCTACGTTGGTGCTACTCGTGCGGCAATATGTGGTTGGTAGGAGTGCTGTTACGATCTTCTGCTACGGGATTTTGGCTCTCACATGGACGTTGGTGGCGGGAAGCCGGTGGGCTTCGCATATGGGTCAGACACGCGCCGGAGTATCAGGTAGGGGAGGGTGTACGTGCATGTGCGACGGTGGTGCAGGGCTATGAAGTTACGGGCAGGCGTGGAGGTGAGACCTTTCCGCCTGTAAGTTCATCTTATCCGAGCGCCGGGGCCGGGACAATGGGACTTGGTGGGACAATACTCCCATGCGGTTGCCACACAAATGTACTGCCGCTGGTACTATGACTAGAAGTTCCCGCATTGAGGGCAGCGTCCGACGCGGCGACCGCGGTGGCCTTTGTCATTTCGAACGCAGTGAGAAATCTCGTCCTTTAGCACATAATGGCACCTTTCCTTATGTATGCTAAAGCTTTCCGCCAGAACGCAGTAATAGCGGGGCGGGGGACGAGATTTCTCACTGCGTTCGAAATGACAAGGTGGGGCTTGGTTGCCCATCCGACTGCTGAATGCACAAGAATAATAGGTCCTGCCGCTGCTCAGAACCGCTTCTGTCTGATTGCTGTCGTACAAATGTAAAAGATATGTAGCAGGCCTTTCAGGGGGCTTGACAAACCCTAGAAAATAGTTTACACTTAAACCATCGACAGCGATACTGCGAAAGGAGGTAGGGGATCAACGTAACGGAAGCAAGTCAAATAACGGAAGCGTGCGGCGGGACTGCTATGTCTGCGTGGTTGCAACTGGTGCGCGTGTACGAGAAATTGCAGCACCATGCAAGTTCGCACCTCGAAGACTACGACCTGACACCTGCACAGTACGACGTGCTGGCCCAGCTTAGCGATGCTCCCGGCATGACTCAGCAGGCGCTGGCCGAGCGACTGATGGTCACCAAAGGCAACGTGTGTGGGCTGATCGACCGCATGTCGGAGCGTGGCTTTGTGCAACGCAGGGCCGACCCGGAGGACAGGCGAGCGAACCTGCTGTTCGTGACGGAGCGTGGCCGTGACATAGCGGAGAAAGCTATTCCCGCTTACGCCCAGTTCGTCAGGGACCACCTGGCCGTGCTGGACGCGGACGAGCAGCGCACTCTGGAGACGCTTTTGCAGAAGCTGGAGACCGCGCTGGAGGACCATTGACATAGCTGTAACTAATGTGGTATATTTTTTTGGCAGTATAGTTCACGTATAAACTGTTTACGTCGTAACTAACATCACACCCCAATTGGAGGCAAATTAAATGGCAGACACTTTGACAAACAACCAGGCAAATCAGACAACGCAGAGCACACCCGGCACGCGGACCCTGTGGCATGCGGACCCCGCGCACACCGACGTCTCGTTTTCGGCCAAGCACATGATGATCGCCACGGTCAAGGGCCGCTTCACCAAGGTGGACGCTTCCCTGGAGCTTGACGAGAACGAGTTCACCAACTCCACCGTAGAGGCGCGCATCGATGCGACTTCGCTCTACACGGGCGTCGACTACCGCGACAACCACCTGCGCTCGGCTGACTTCATCCTGTCCGAGCAGTACCCCTACATCACCTTCCAGAGCACGCGTATCGAGCGCACCCGCGAGGACCAGTACAACGTGCACGGCGACCTGACGATCCGTGGCGTATCCAAGCCGGTGACCTTGGACGCGACGTTCGAGGGCCGCGGCCTGGCTCACGACGGCAAGGAGCACATCGGCTTCAGCGCCCGCGCCACAGTGAACCGCAAGGACTGGGGCCTGAACTGGAACGTAGCCCTGGAGACCGGCGGCGTGCTGGTGGGCGAGCAGGTCAAGATCGCTATCGACCTGGAATTCATCGCTGTAGACGTACAGCAGTAATCCCCGTCTACGGGTTACGAGAGGGGCGGTTGTT
>JAXDKH010000354.1:0-11052 GCA_034667185.1 Chloroflexia bacterium
CTCATGCTTCGTCGCCTTGCTCCTTGAACTTTTCAGACAGTTTCTAATAATCAAAAGACCCGGGGCAACATACTCGCTCCGGGTCTTTTCTTGTACTGTGTTGTTGGTCAAGTAGTTGCCTTACACACCCCTGCCCAGGTAAGCCGAAAGAAGCATCCTCTGCAGCAATTGTATGAGCAGGATAACCACCAGGGGCGAGAGGTCTATCGGTATCGGCAGCACACGCACCATTAGCGACCTTATGGGCGCCAGGATAGGCTCCGTAATGTCCACCAGTATCTTGGTCCAGGGGTCGCGGCCCACAGGGTAGACCCAGGATAAGAACGCTCGGATGATTATAGCCAGCGATATGATCGTCAGCAAAGTATTCGCTATATCGTAAACAATTTTGGTCATGTAGCCTTCTCCATGGGTGCTGTATGTATTATATACGGGCTTTTCATGCGATAGTTGCAAAGCTGCCGACATAACAAAGAGGTTGCAATCGCTGCAACCTCTTTGCTACGTCTGCAGAACAGAGTCTAGCTCTCGTCCTCGCTGTCGCCAGCCGAGGCACCTTCTTCAGCGCCACCGGCTTCAGTCTCGCGAGCACCCTCTTCAGCCTCTTCAGGGGTCTCTTCGACCTCCTCGACCTCAAGCTGCATCTCGACCACGCGGGCTACCATCTCCTCGGGAGAAGTCAGCAGCGTCACGTTGGCAGGGATCGTGAGATCGGAGACGTGGATGGACTTGCCGATCTCATCGAGGGCCGTCATGTCGACTTCGATGAGCGAAGGCAGGTCCATCGGCAGCGCCCTAACGAGCACATGGTCCAACTGCGACAGGAGCACACCCTCGTTGTTGGCAACGATAGGCGACTCGCCCACGTGCACCAACGGCACGGTCGAGGTGATCTCCTCGCGGAGGTTCACCACCAGGAAGTCTACGTGGCGGATCGTGTGGGTCTGCGGATTGCGTTGCACGTCATGGATGAACACCTTGCGGGCCTCCGCGCCCTCGCCTACAGATAGGTCCACCAGGCTATTGCTCCCCGCGCGCAGGTACACGCGGTCGAACTCGCGCCGCGGCACCTGGACCGTCTGCGCCTCTACGTTGTGGCCGTAAACCACACCTGGGACCAGCCCCTGGCGATTTAGCTTGCGGCTGGCCTTCTTTAGCTGTTCGCGTGGTTCTACAACCAGTGAATAAGTCTTACCATCTGACATTAGAAAGAACAAACCTCCTCTAGTTCTGCACGCATCTTACGAGTACTTGCTCTTGTCGATCAACGACACCTGGGACTCAGGGTCGAAAGCGTGCATCTTGTCCATGTTGAATGCCATGTCGTGTACGAAGCCCGGCTCCACCTCTGTGCGGGCGTCCACCCTGGCTACGAACGACGTCTGCCCGTTGAGCAGATAGAGGAACACCTCTGAGCCCATCGGCTCGACCACGTCGATGCGGGAGCGCACGATGGAGAGGTCCTCAGGGTTGTCCGCCTCGTCGAGCATACCCTTGGCGAAGCGGGCGTCGTGGATGTCTTGCGGCCTGATGCCGAAAGATACCTGCTTACCACTAAAAGGCAAGAGCTGTGCCCTGAATTTATCGGGCACCCGCAGCCTGATTGGTGGCTCCTGGCCTCCGCCTGCGCCTGGAATGGTCAGGTACACGTTCTGGTCGCCCTGCTCCACGTTGACCGTGAAGAGGTTCATCGGCGGGCTGCCGATAAAGCCGGCCACGAACATGTTTGTCGGGTTGTTGAAGATGTTACGCGGAGTATCGACCTGCTGGAGGAACCCGTCCTTCATGACCGTGATGCGGTCGCCCATCGTCATGGCTTCCACCTGGTCGTGGGTCACGTAGACCGTGGTGGTCTGGAGGCGCTGGTGCAGCCTGCTGATGAGGGCGCGGGTCTCGACGCGCATCTTGGCGTCGAGGTTGGACAGCGGCTCGTCCATGAGGAAGACCTGAGGCTCGCGCACGATAGCACGTCCGAGCGCGACACGCTGCCTCTGGCCGCCGGAGAGTTGGCGGGGCTTGCGCTGCAACAGGTGCTTCAGTCCCAAACCCTCGGCCACGCTTTCGACGCGGGTCTTGATCTGGTCCTTGGGCATGCGGCGCAGCTTCAAGGCGAAGCCCATATTGTCGAACACGTTCATGTGGGGGTAAAGGGCGTAGTTCTGGAACACCATCGCGATGTCCCGGTCCTTGGGGGCGACGTTGTTCACAACGCGGCCGCCAATGGAAATTGCCCCATCCGAGATTTCTTCCAGGCCGGCAATCATGCGCAAAGCAGTTGATTTGCCGCAACCCGACGGTCCTACCAGTACCATGAACTCTTTGTCCTTGATCTCGAGGTTCATGTCGGTGACCGCTACCACGGGGCCGTAACGCTTGTAAACGCCGTCGAATACTACGTTCGCCATCGGACTCCTCCTATAAAATATGAAGTTTTGGCCGAAACCAACACCGGGTTTGCAGGCACGCCTGCCGTCCCGAGTTGCGCCAGGGAACAGGGGCTATTTACGAACGACCTGACTGCGAAACCCCTGTCCCTAGTCGTCCGTAAGGGAGTCTTTCAAGACTTCCAGATTCTCAAGCGCCATACCGGTGCCAACCGCGACGCACGCCAGCGGGTTGTCGGCGATGAAGCACGGTATGCCCGTTACCTGCGTGAGCAGCTCGTCGATATGCCTGAGTAGCGCGCCACCGCCAGTCATCACCATGCCTCTGTCGATAATGTCCGAGGCAAGCTCCGGCGGTGTTTTCTCTAGCACAGTCCGTACCGCGCCTACGATCTGCTCAAGCGGTTCGGAGAACGCCTCCACCACCTCGTTGGTGCGGACATGTATGGTCCGGGGCAACCCGGCCACCTGGTCTCGCCCGCGGACTTCCATCGAAAGCTCGTCGTCAGGGTCGAGGGGGAGGGCGCTACCGATTTCGATCTTTAACTGCTCGGCGGTGCGGTCTCCGATTAGGAGATTATACTTCCGCTTGATATAAGATGCAATAGCCTGGTCCAGCTTGTCGCCGCCTACGCGCACGGAGGTGCTCACCACGATGCCGTTGAGCGCAATAACGGCCACCTCGGTCGTGCCGCCACCGATGTCAACAACCATGCTCCCGGTCGGGGAATCTACCGGCACGCGCGCCCCTATGGCGGCTGCCAGCGGCTCGCGTATCAGGTAGGCTTCCTGGGCGCCGGCCTGCATCGCTGCATCGCGCACGGCACGTCGCTCCACGCTCGTCACGCCCGCCGGTATGCAAATCATCACCTTCGGCTTGAACATGCTGAAGCGTCCAAGCGCCTTCGCGATGAACGCCTTTAGTAGCGCCTCAGTAACCAGGTAGTCCGAGATGACCCCGTTCTGCATGGGACGTACTACCTCGACGGTATCAGGCGTACGGCCCAGCATATCGTAGGCTGCCCTCCCTACTGCCTTTACTCTGCCGTCCCTCGTGGAGATAGCTACCACAGATGGTTCGTTCAACACAACGCCCTTGCCTCTTACGAAAACAAGGACGTTGGCCGTACCCAGATCAATTCCTATCGAGCGACCGAGCAATTACCCCTCCTCCTGTCGCAACCTCCGGCGTCGCTGTCCGACCCTCAAGCGCAACGAGGCCAGTCGCATAGCGGCCTCTGCGGATGCAAGGTCTGCGGTAGCCCCGCGATTGGCGAGGGCGTCCTGTGCCCTGCGTCTCGCGTCTTCCGCGGCGGCGGCGTCTATCTCTTCCGCCCGCTCCGCCACGTCCGCGAGTATAGTCACCCTGTTGTTCAGCACTTCAAGGAAACCGCCCGCGATCACGATGCTCTGCTCGTCGGCTCCCTTCTTCACACGAAGCTCACCGATTTGCAGGAGGGTCAGCAGCGGCGCATGGTGGGGAAGTATACCTACTTCCCCATCCACCGACGGTGCGACCACCATATCTACATTGTCGTCACTAAACACCAGCCTCTCGGCTGTGACAATCTCAAGTGTCAAAGGCATGTCTGTACCTTCCTTCTCCGGTCGGTGCATGCGGAGTCATTATACACGGTATGGCTGAAACGTGCCGGGCGAAGTTGAAACGAGAAACGGGAAGCGGTTTGCTAAACAGGGTTCGTGGAGATCAGCTTGTTGAGCTTGCGGGACCACACTCCCTCCTGTCATCCTGAGCGTAGCGAAGGATCAGTCGCCCGTTCTTGACTCCCCCGATGGCGGCACTTGGTTCCTCTTATCCCACATCATCCTAAACGTTGAGGACTCTTATCTACCCACCTGATCCTTCGCTTCGCTCAGGATGACAAAGGGCAAGTTGGTCCCGTGAAACGTGACGCTGTTCCTATAGCCGCATCACGTCTCACGTTTCTCGTTTCAGACTATCCTCCCGCCTGCATCTTCTGGGCCTTCTCTACCGCCTGCTCGATGCCGCCGACCATGTAGAAGGCCTGCTCCGGCAGCGTGTCGTGCTTGCCATCGAGGATTTCCTTGAAGCCACGCACCGATTCCGCGATGGGCACGTACTGGCCTTCGAGGCCGGTGAAGGCGGCTGCGGTGTACATCGGCTGCGAGAGGAAGCGCTGGATGCGTCGGGCACGGGCCACGGTCAGCTTGTCCTCTTCAGAAAGCTCTTCGATGCCCAGGATGGCGATGATGTCCTGGAGGTCCTTGAAGCGCTGCAACACCCTCTGCACGTTGCGCGCTACATCATAGTGCTCCTGGCCCACGATGCGTGGGTCGAGGATGCGGGACGTAGACGCCAGCGGGTCCACTGCCGGGAACAGGGCCTGGGCGGCGAGGTTGCGCTCCAGGTTGATTGTAGCGTCGAGGTGAGCAAAGGTCGTGGCCGGTGCCGGGTCGGTGTAGTCGTCGGCGGGCACATAGATCGCCTGCACGGAGGTGATGGAGCCCTGCTTGGTGGAGGTAATACGCTCCTGGAGCTGTCCCATCTCCTGGGCGAGCGTCGGCTGGTAACCCACGGCGGAAGGCATGCGGCCCAGCAGCGCCGACACTTCCGAACCCGCCTGCACGAAACGGAAGATGTTGTCGATGAACACCAGCAGGTCCGTGCCCTGGGTGTCGCGGAAGTACTCGGCCATCGTGAGGCCCGTGAGACCTACGCGCAGGCGAGCACCGGGCGGCTCGTTCATCTGGCCGAACACCATGACCATCTTGTCGAGCACACCTGCCTCTTGCATTTCCTTGTAAAGCTGGGTGCCCTCGCGGGTGCGCTCGCCCACGCCGCAGAACACGGAGTAACCACCGTGCTGCCTAGCGACGTTGTTGATAAGCTCGGTGATAACCACCGTTTTGCCCACGCCCGCGCCCCCGAACACACCAATCTTGCCGCCCCTGGAGAAGGGAGCTATCAGGTCGATAACCTTGAGGCCCGTCTCGAAGATCTGGGCGACCGTAGACTGGTCCTCGAAGCGTGGGGCCGGGCGGTGGATGGAGTAGCGTTCCGTGGTCTGGGCGGGTCCGCGCTCGTCTATGGGGTCGCCCGTCACGTTGAAGATGCGGCCAAGCGTGCCCTCACCCACCGGTACCGTGATGGAATTGCCGGTGTCGTAGGCGGGCATGCCACGGCGCAAGCCGTCAGTGGTGGTCATTGAGACGCTACGCACCCAGTCGTTGCCGAGGTGCTGCTGCACCTCACAGATCACGCGTGCACTCGCTGCGCTGCCACTTTCCTCCTGCCCTACACCCTCGCGCGCCGTCTCCGGCCCGATGGGTATCTCTATTGCGTTGTAGATTTCGGGCAACTGGTCAGGTGGGAACTCGATGTCCACCACCGGGCCGGTGATCTGGACGATCCTGCCCGTTGCTCCCCTGGTGCCCCTTGGCGCTCTGGTTTGTGTTGCTACCATAGTTCCTTCTCTCCTTTGACTAGGAAAACCCCTCTATTGCTTACTCTGCTAAGCAGCCTGCGCGGCTGCCTTCGGCTGCGCGGCTCGCTTGAGCCACCAGCCCATGGTGGCCCCTCCCAGGACCGAAGCGACGAACAAAGCTATAAGGTTCATGTTTGCGGCGACCCTGGAGCTTAGAAAGCTCAATAGGTACCAGTAGATGGTCAGGAACACCAGCACCCCGTAAATCGCGCCGCCCAATATCCTGTCTATCTTGAACTTCCTGAACAGTGGCACGTATTGCACCAACCCTACCCCCACAATGCCAAACACCAGCAGGTGCACCACTAACCCAACTATCCAGTTCACTATGTTAAAGTGGTTTATTTCCACCACCGGCGTGCCCGTAAGTATCGAGCCTATCAGCCAGAAGCTGGACCACCAGGGCCGTTGCGGCGTAAGCAGGTCCGCGACCAGCATCACTACCGCGAACGCAAGACCCCCCAGCAGGCCTGCCGTTGCCCCTTCGATAAGCTTGGTGCTGGTAGGCTTAGGTTGGTAAACTCGTGCCATAACGCATAACTCGCAATCGTTAGTATGTAAGCCTCGCGACGCAGGTGCTCAACGTGAGTTATGCGTTACGTGTTGCCTGTGATTCTGTGCTACCGTGCCTGCGCCGCCGCACCACTCGACACCTCAATGATCTCACTCGTGATGTTGGCCTGGCGCAGCTTGTTGTACGACAGCGTCAGGTCGGAGATCATCTCCTTGGCGTTCTGGGTCGCGTTGCGCATAGCGACCATGCGCGAGCTGTGCTCGGAAGCCAGGTGCTCAAGCAGCGCCTGGTAGAGCCGCACCTCGATATAGCGAGGCACCAGTTGCGCCAGCACGGCCCGGTCGCTGGGCTCGTATTCGTACTCGATCTCGGTGCGGTCGCTGGTGGGCTGCTCGTCCGCGTTAAGACCCGGCAGCGCACCTTCCTCACCCACGTTGCTCACGTCGATGGGCAGGAGCCTGTACACGTTGGGCCGCTGTATAAGTGTGTTGATGAAGTCGGTGTAGATGATATATACGGCGTCCGTACGCCCCGCGATGAACTCATCCGTGACAACCCTGGAGATGGCCCTGATGTCCTGTATGGTGGGCCTGTCGCCCAGGTTGGTGAACTCAGCGAGCAACGGCCTCCCGTAGCGGATCATGAAGTCGCGCCCCTTCCGGCCCACCGCGACCACATTCACCGGAACCCCACCCACCTCGTTCAGGATGAAGCGCGTAGTTCGCCTTAAGATATTCGTATTCAGCGCGCCCGCTAGCCCCTTGTCGGCGGTAAACACGATAACCGTAATGTTCCGGATGGGTCGCGAGAGCAGCAGAGGGTTGAGCGACTCGGTGTCCGTCATATCGAGTCGCCGCGACAGGTTGCGTATCAGGTCGCCAATTCGCTGCGAATAAGGCCGGCCCGAGAGCGCCTGCTGGGTCGCCCGCTTCATGCGCGAAGCCGCGACCATCTCCATAGCACGCGTTATTTGTGAAATGTTCTTAGCCGACCTAATGCGCCGGCGTATCTCTCTGGTACTTGGCATCTGTGGTCCTTTGGAGGGGAATTACGAAATACCAATTACGAGTTACGGGTACCTGCTTGTAATTGGTATTTCGTAATTCCCCTTAGATGCTGACGGTGCGCTTGAACTCGTCGATGGCCTTGCCGAGGGCGGCGATGGTCTCGTCGGAGAGCCGCTTCTCGGTTGTGATCGTCTCCAGGATTTCGGGGTGGGCGGTGCCGAAGAAGCTGTGGAACTGCTCTTCCCAGCTACGAATCTGCTCCACCGGCACGTCGTCCATGTAGCCGTTGGTCACGGCGTAGATGATGGATACCTGTTGGGCCACCTTCAGCGGGCGGTACTGCGGCTGCTTAAGGACTTCCTGGATGCGGAGGCCGCGGTCTAGCTGTGCCTTGGTCGCCTTGTCCAGGTCCGAGCCGAACTGGGCGAATGCCGCAAGCTCGCGGAACTGCGCCATGTCTAGCTTCATACGCCCTGCCACCTGGCGGTACGCCTTGATCTGGGCATCACCACCCACGCGGCTCACCGACACACCCACGTTAATGGCGGGCCGGATGCCAGCGTAGAAGAGGTCAGGCTCCAGGAATATCTGCCCATCAGTGATGGAGATCACGTTGGTCGGAATGTAGGCCGACACGTCGTTGGCCTGTGTCTCAATGAACGGCAAGGCCGTCAGCGAACCGCCACCACGCGCTTCGCTCAGGCGCGCTGCGCGCTCCAGCAGGCGCGAGTGCAGGTAGAACACGTCGCCTGGGTAGGCTTCGCGTCCGGGAGGGCGGCGCAGGAGAAGCGAAATCTGGCGGTAGGCCCAGGCGTGCTTGCTCAGGTCGTCGTATACGATCAGGCAGTCGCGTCCGGACTCCATGAACTCTTCGCCCATCGCGCAACCTGCGTAAGGAGCCAGGTACTGAAGGGCGGCGGGGTCGGCGGCGGTGGCGGCTACAACAATCGTGTGCGCCATCGCGCCCGCCTCTTCGAGGATGCCGACTATCTGGGCGACCTGGGAGGCCTTCTGTCCGATGGCGACGTAGATGCAGAGCATGTCGCCGCCCTTCTGGTTGATGATCGTGTCGAGGGCGATGGCGGTCTTACCGGTCTGCCTGTCGCCGATCACCAGTTCGCGCTGGCCCCGTCCGATGGGGATCATCGAGTCAATGGCCTTGATGCCGGTCTGCACGGGGGTATCCACGTTCTGGCGGTACACCACGCCGGGAGCGATACGCTCAACAGGACGGGTGGCCAGGTTCTGCGGCAGGTCGCCCTTGCCGTCGATAGGCTGACCGAGGGCGTTCACCACGCGGCCCAGTAGCGCATCACCCACGGGCACCTCAACGATGCGCCCGGTTGTGCGAACCGTAGCGCCTTCTTCGATGCCGGTCCACTCACCCAGGATAACGATACCGACCGAGTCCTCTTCCAGGTTGAGGGCAAGGCCGCTCACGGTGCGCATACCTTCCTGCGTGTGCACCTCTAGCTCCACAAGCTCGGAGGCCATGACGTTGGAGAGGCCGTGCACACGGGCGATACCGTCACCGACCTCCACTACCGAACCCACGTTGACGGTGCGGGACGGCTGCCCAAAGTTCTGTATCTCTTCGCTAATTAGCTTGCTAATCTCTTCTGCGCGTAGAGCCATATTATTCTCCCTCTAGTACTTCCCTGCTTCAGGCTTTCAATTCTGTGCTCGTCGTGAGCCGACAGATAGCCACCAATCATCCTAACCTTTGGGCCAGCGTCGCCAGTCGAGTTGCCACGCTGGCGTCCAGCAATTCATCGCCGATGCGGGCGACCATCCCGCCAAGTATGTTCGGGTCGGTGTGCAGGCGAAGCTCGACGGTCTTTCCTCCCGTTATAGTGGAAAGCTGCTGGGCCACCCGTTTCTGGTGTGCCTCGTCGAGCGGCACGGCGGTGGTCACGTCGGCTACCACGATGCCTCGCTCCTTGTTGTACATCTGCTGGAACACCTCAACGATGCGAGGCAGGAGGTTCAATTTCTGCCTGCGTACGAGGAGCAGCAGGAAGTTACGGGCAAGCGGATTCGTGACGTCTTTGGGCACCAGGCGCTCAATCGTCTCCTGCTGCGCCTCGTGCGTCAGCTTGGGGTCCTCAAGAGCTTCCACCGCGCGGTCGGTGCCGAACACGGCGTTGATCGCCTTCAGGTCGCCGAGCCACCTATCGAGGCTATTATCCTGTAGTGCCAGGTCCAACACGGCCTGCGCGTACCTGCGAGCCGAGCCTCCACGTTGTGCCATGATTTCCTCCATTTGGAAATTGGAATTTCGAATTGCGAATTCAGAAGGTATCTATCCAGTCCGCAATTCGAAATTCCAATTTCCAAATTCCTCCCCTATCCCCTGCCGAAACCGCGAGTCTGCTCTACGTCGGACAGGGCCTCGTCTACCAGGCGATAGTGGTCCTGGTCATCGAGTGACTTGCCGATGACGCGGCTGGCGGCCATGATCGCAAGACGGCCCACTTCGCGGCGCAGTTCTTCCTTGGCCCGCTGGGTCTCCGTCTGAATCTGCGTGCGAGCGTCTTCCAGTATCTTTTCGCGCTGCTGCCGGGCCTCTTCCTGAGCGGCTGAGATGGTGCGCTGGCTCATCTGGTTGGCCTGCGCCAATATCTCACGCGTTTCCGCCTGGGCCTGCGCCAGTATCTCCTGGGCGCGCTTGGCCGCGTTCTGGTTGTCCAGCCTGATCTGCTCCGCCTGCTCCATGCTCTCGCGGATGCGGTTGGCCCGGTCGTCCAGCATTTTGATGATGGGCCGGTAGGCGAACCGGGTCAACAAGAACACCAGCAGCAGGAAGGCCGCCATCTGCCAGAGCAAGTTACCCCATAGAATACCTAGCGATTCAAACATATCGCGGTCCCTCTAACGAAATAGACATTAGCTATATGTCCAGTCGCAACACCCTTACCTCACCGTTTCTGTGGTGAGGCAAGGGCAGAAATACGAGTGGACTAGCCGACGAAGATGATTACCAGGGCCACGACGAGCGCGTAAATAGCGACCGCTTCGGCGAACCCGAGGCCGAGGATCATAGCGGTGCGGACCGAGCCTTCTGCATCGGGGTTCCGCGAGATCGCCTGCACCGCACCAAAGGTACCGATGCCCAGACCAATGCCTGGTCCAATCGCGCCGAGGCCGATAGCGAGGCCCGCAGCGATCAGCTTCATGCTGGCATCGGTAACGCCCCCGTTTTGCTGCAGCAGAACGCCTAACATCATCAACAACTCCACAGTATTTCCTCCTGGTTAAAGTTGGTTAGTTTCTTGCTCGTCGAAGCACTATTCGACCTCTTACGAGCCGGAAGCGTAATGCTTCCACTTCTCCCTACCTCGAATTACTTTGCCTCGATCTAGCCGCCCATGTGGCTGGCTGTTTCGGTTGCCTGATCGGGAGGCGTCCTGGGCGCGGAGCCGTCATCGGGCCGTCCGGCTGTGGTTGCATGACCACTGGGGTGCTCTGCCTCCGGTCCGTGACCACCCGCGTGCCCGGCTACCGCGCTCGATATGAACACGAGCGTTAGCAGCGAGAAGAGCAGCGCCTGGATGAAGCCGAACAGCACTTCCAGCCCCAGGAAAATGAACGCGCCGAACCCGGCAAAGACGCTGCCCAGCAGCACGAACATAACCGTCACCAGCACTTCGCCACCGAAGATGTTGCCGAAGAGACGCATC
>JAXDKH010000355.1:0-3890 GCA_034667185.1 Chloroflexia bacterium
GGGGGCAAGGCCACATGGCTACTGCAATTCCCCTTGAGCACTACCCAACTGATTCCTCACTGCGTTCGGAATGACAAAAGGGACGCTTGGGTGCCGCCGATGGCGATACCGCTGCCTCCCTACCCTGGTTCATAGGGGGAACAAAGTTTAGACCTAATTAGGACTAAGGTCACTCCCACCCCGCAACGCGCATGCCGTATCCTAAGGGTAACTGCAAAGGAGGACGTGCGGCCTGCTTATGGACGTATCCGACGAATCTACTCAAAGCAACGATTACAAATTCTGGCTAACCTTCCAACAGGCCGCCGTGGGCATTGCCCTGGTGCGCCCCGATGGCCGCTTCATGCGCGCCAACCCGGAGCTATGCTCGTTCCTCGGCTACGATGAGAGCGAGCTTAAGGAGCTTAGCCTCCAGAACATCACCCACCGCAGAGATGTGGACGTGGATGCTCGCATGTCTAAGCGGCTCATCACAGGGGAGATTTCAAGCTACCGGTCAGAGAAGCGCTTTATCACCCGGCAGGGGCTCACGGTCTGGGGCATGCAGTCGGTGTCGGTGGTGCGCGATCGCGCTGGTAAGCCACTTCAATTCATCACTGTTATCCGCGATATTACGGCGCAAAAAACCAACGGCACGCACGTGGCCCATGCCTACGCCACCGAAGTCGCGCCTGCACCCGTCGAGACAGAGTTGCCTGTAGTATTGGATACCTCAGCCGAGTCTGACGATCAAACCCCCTCGTCTACCGCGGCACCACAGGACGACGCTCGCCTGATTGAGTTGCTATCCGCGCTGCCCCTCGGCCTGATGATAGTTGACGCGATGGGCGAGACGTGGTTCGCCAACGCAGCCGCGCAAAATCTGCTCGGCCCCGGTGTGGCCCCGGTGCTCGCTGCTGAAGAGACAGGGACAGAAGACGACCCGCACGTCTACTCGGCGTACAAGGCAGGCACGGAAGAGATTTACCCGCTAGACGAGGCACCTATTACTCGCGCCCTCATGGGAGAGCAGGCGGTAGTGACCGATATTGACATCCGGCAGCCGCAGGGTGTGATCCCCGTACAGGTGTGGGCGGGACCTATATTTGACGAGCAGGGCCAGGTCGCCTATGCCATAGCGGCGATTGACCAACTACGAACGCGGGTGCAGGTAGTCGAGCAGCAAACGCAGACCCAGGCGCTCAGGGTGGGCGACACGGTAGCCGGCTTGCTGCAACTGGCGGGAGAAGTCGCGGCGGGCATAGGGCTAGCGGTCACCCTCGAAGATGCCATGCAGTTGTGCCTGGACCGCATATGCGAAGTCACCGGGCTGCCGGTGGGGCACATCCTGCTGGCGCGGGGCGACCTCTACACGCGCGACGGCGCGCACGTCCAACTCGCGTCGTCCGGTGTGTGGCACCTGCAAGACCCTGACCAATACCACCTGCTGCGCAAAGTCACGCAGGCGATGTCGTTCGATATTGGGTCGGAGCTACCGGGCCAGGTGCTCACCGAGAGGCAGGCAGTCTGGACCGTGGGGCCGGGGCTAATCTCAAGCTCGCCGCGAGCCAGGGAATTGGAAGAGACAGGCATCACCACGGGGTTTGCCTTCCCTGTGTCCGCGGAGGGTGCAATTGTCGGCGTGATGGAGTTCTTTTCGGTAGAGCCACTGGAGCCGGACCAGACTTTCCTCGATGTAATGTCCTTAATATGCGCCAACCTTGGGAACGCGATAGTTCGGCGCACGACTTCTGACGAGTTAGAACGGGCGCGTGGCCGCTACGAGCTGGTAGGACAGATAGCAGGCGAGTTGCTCTCGGTGCACGACGTTGAGGGTAAGTACCTGTACACGGGCAAAGCAGCGGCTAACCTACTGGGCTACGAGCCCAGCGACCTGGTCGGTAGCAGTCTGCTTACTTACTGCCACCCCAACGATATACCCAAGCTGAACAGGCTCCTGGGCCGCTACCTGGCCGGTAGCGACGAGCAGAGCCGGGTAAAGTACCGCTTCCGGCACAAGGGCGGCGACTACATGTGGATCGAGATGTCGGCCCAACCACTCATCGCTACCTACGGCTACAGGCGCGAAATCATCGCCATGTCGAAGGTGACGCAGGCCGACGCGGACGCTGCACAACGTATGTCCAGTATTACGACAACCACCAAGGAACTGAAGCCACTGGCGGTATCGGCGGACGAAGCCCTGGACCTTGACCCGCTGACCGGGCTGAACAACCGTGAGTCGGTGGAGGACATGCTCACCACCAAACTGAGCAGCCGTCGCGCCTCCAGCTTCCCGGTGGGTTGTCTGTTCATCGATGTGGACGACTTTGACGAGCTAGCCACCAGCTACGGTGAGGAGACCCGCGACGAGGTCGTGCGCAGGGTAGCCGAGATGCTGGACCAGACCTGCCGCGACGACGATTTCCTGGGGCGCTATTCGGGCAGCAGCTTCGTGATCGTGCTGCCGAACACCGATGCCGCGGGCACCATCATCGTGGGCGAGAAGGTGCTGCGCAGGATGCGGGCTATGGAGTGGCCTGGCACCAACGTAACAAGCCCGGTCAGCGTGAGCATCGGCGGCACCTGCATAAGGCACGGCACCACGCTGACCCTTCCGGAGCTCATGGAGCTACTCGGCTCGCAGTTGATGCAGGCCAAAGGCTCGGGAGGCGACTGCATAATCATGAACGCCCGCGAAACGAGCCGCGCCGCTAACAGCTTCAACCCGTTGGGAGGCTGGGCTCAACCTGTCAGGCTGCCGCTAAACGGGCAGACTCCCGGTGCCACCCCCGGACATCCCACCCCGTCGGAACCGGGCAACCGCAGCAACTAGCTTCGGCCCGCTGCCGGACGTGATGGCTATGCCCAGCAGCACCAGGGCCAGGCCGAGCACTGCCGTGAGGGTAATCTGCTCGCTCAGGAAGAGCGCACCCCAGATGAGGGCAAACCCCGGTAGCAAGTAGGTCACCAGCAGCGCGCCCGTGGCCCCCACCCTCGCCAACAGCCAGTAGTACATCATCGAGGCCACCGCCGTCCCCAGGATTGCCAGTGCCAGCACCGCACCTATCGAAAGCCACGAAGGCATCTGTTGCGGCACCTGCAGAGCGGCCAATGGCAGGAGCATGACCGCACCCGTGACGAGTTGCCCCGTTGCTGCCACAGAGGAAGGCACACCCACCAGGGCTCGCCTCCCAAACAGACCCGCCACAGCATAAGAGAAAGCCGCCAGCAAGCAAGCGCCCTGCCCCACCAGGTGCATTGGGTCGGTGCTTGCCAGCGAGAGGTTGCCGCTGACCACGAGCACGACACCAAGCATGCCGCAGAAAAGGCCCAGCAGCCGCAGCCCGTTCAGTCGCTCCGAGGAGGCGGGCAGAAACGCAATGAGCAGGGCCACCCACAGGGGAGAGCAGGCGTTGTAGATGGCGGCCAGCCCGCTGCTGATGTAGTGCTCGCCCCAGGTTATGAGGGTGTAGGGGACCGCGCAGTTGAGCAGGCCCATGACGGTGAGCGCCCGCCAGTTGGAGAGCAAGGCTGCGAATTGCCCCTTGCGGTACGCGTTGGCCGCCAGCAGCACCACGCCCGCCAGCGCCAGCCGAAGCTCCACCAGGGCAAAGGGTTCCAGCCCTTCCGAACCCAGCTTGATAAACAGGAACGATGCGCCCCAGATCGCCCCCAGCGTCAGCAGCATCGCAAACTCACGCGCCGACATTTCCGACTCCTCCCCGCTGCAATTAACAATGGCCCCCACTCAGGAGCCACACTTAATGATACACCCTGTGGGCAAGAGAGGTTGGGTACTCCCTGTCCGACACCCGGAACGGGTCAGGTCTAGCGGGGACGGTGCGGACCAATATCCTATCCTGACTAGGACTATATACCCTTAGTCAGGTCATGTATAGGCGGCTATA
>JAXDKH010000356.1:0-6832 GCA_034667185.1 Chloroflexia bacterium
CGGGCATCATCAGGTCGAGCAAGATCAGCTGGGGCTTGCGCTCCATGACTCGCTCCAGCGCCTCCATGCCGTTGGACGCGGTACGCGCGGTGTGGCCCTCGGCCTCAAGCACGTCGGCTACAAGATCGCAGAGGTAGGCTTCGTCTTCGACAACGAGCACGTCCTTCGGCTCGTTCAGGGCATCCCCAGGTCTCCGATCCGGTCGCATATCGGGTGGCTGCATTCCTCTACCGCCCTTAGAGCCAGGGCGAAGAATATGGTGCGACTTCGAGGTGGCAGGCCATGCCACACCGTACTCGCCATTACCGAAAGGTTGTCGAGACATGAGGGGAGATGCTTATCCTTGAAGAGGTCTCGTTAAGGTGCTCCCTTTTTGCAGGGCTGAATAGATAATCCCGTGCAAGTTGCGTGCCAGCAAGCGGCCATTTGACGCCGATTTTGCGCGCAACGGACAAACTGTTGACCGGCCCTACTCTCCCGGCCTTGCTCTTGCTCTCTCCAAGACCACCGACACCTCTGCGGTCGTGCTCCCCTTCAGCGGCGGGCTTGGCTTGCCCACCTCTACCCTTGCCCCGGTAATACGAGCGTCGTATTGCAGCACCCGGTCGAGAATGCGGCCCGCCAGGTGCTCCAGCAGCTTGCTTGGTTCTCCCTCCACCACTGCCCGCACGAGCTTGTAAACAGCCGAATAGCTAACCGTGTCTTCCAGCCGGTCGGTGCGCGAAGCTTGCGAGAGGTCGAGCCACAGCGACAGGTTGACGGCGAAGCGTTGGCCGAGTGCAGTTTCTTCGGGATTCACGCCGTGGGTCCCAAAGAAGACCATGTTGCTCAGCCGTATCTCGCCCGTTTCCGCGCCTGCCTGTTCAGGGCCATCTTTTGTGCTCATGGGGCCGATTGTACATCGCTTGACGATGCCCCGCAAGGAGTGTTATACCGTTGAGGCGTGCGTCCCCCGCGCATGACACACCTTCGATACGCACAAAGGGAGTAACCCACAACATGGCCGATACCGATAACAAAGACAAGTCTCAAGACCACAGCATAGACAGCACAACCAACGCAGCCGAAGGCGGGTCAGCGGCCCCAACACAGCCAGCGGCCCAGCTTCAAAATTCAGCAACCGCCGTGCCAACCCCTCCCCCACTGCCGCCCATGAAGCCTATCGAGCGTCCCGGCCCTACAACCGAGGAGTGGCCCGAGGAGCAGCGCAAGGTGCTGCTCGTGGCGGCGCACCCCGACGACCCGGAGTTCTCGTCGGCGGGCACGGTGACACGCTGGGTGCGGGCAGGGATCGAGGTCATTTTTGTGGTGGCAACCAGCGGCGACAAGGGCACCCCCGACGCCTCCATGACCAACGAGCGCCTCAGCAGCCTGCGCGAGGACGAGCAGAGGGCGGCAGCGGCGCGGCTGGGTGTGACCACGGTGGAGTTCCTGCGCTTCGGCGACGGCGAGCTTATGCCCAACATGGAACTGCGCGGGGCCGTGACCTACATGATCCGCAAGTACCGGCCTTACGCCGTGATGACCCACGACCCGATCACCCTGTTCTACAACAACGAGTTCATCAACCACCCCGATCACCGGGCTATCGGTCAGGCTACGGTGGACGCAATTTACCCTACCGCCCGCGACCCCTTGCAGTTCCCTGAGCATTTCCGCGAAGGTCTTGAGCCTCACAAGGTCAAGGAGATTTACCTGTGGGGCACCGAAGAACCGAATGTGCTAATCGACATCAGCGAGACCATAGAGGACAAGATTGAGGCATTGAAATTGCATGTTACCCAGGTAGGCGAAGCGGTTGAGCTGGGCAACAGGATAAAGATGCGGGCCTCCCAGATAGGCGAGCCATATGGTATCGCTTATGCCGAGGCCTACCGGCGAGTGGTCATGCGTATGTAAACGGGAACGTGACGCTCGTCCGCAGAAGCCGTCGCAAATCGCGAGAGTACGACATGTTTCCTGGCGGTTCGGAGAGGACAGGGGAAATGAGTTCCACAAGCGGGAGGAACCCACGGCTTGCGGCAGAGGCACATTCGGCTCTGCAGAGCCTTATCGGCGCAGTAGCCCACACGCTAGGCGCGGACCACGTATCTCTCATTTCGCCGAGCTACCACCCTGAATGCCTCACTCTGGTGCAGTCCGGCGAGGGATCAAGCGAGGGGCACCCGTTCGAGTCTGGTGAAGGCGATGTTTGCGTGCCGGTGCGCTACGGCGAGCAGGAGCTTGCGCAACTCGTGGTGGTAAATGCCGGGACGGGGGTTGACCAGGATCGCCTCGATGCCTTCGCGCGGGCGGCAGGCTACATATTGGGCCACTCTGAGCAGGTGTCGAGGGCCGAGTCCGCGATAGAAGAGACTCGGGTGTTGCGCGAGCTAGGCATGCGCCTGGGCCAGCCCACCGACCTGCAGGAGTTGCTGGACTCTATGCTCGCGGGCGTACGGCGGGTGCTCAACGCCAGTTACGCGAGTATCGCCACGCTGGAACCGGACGGTACAACCAGGTGGCTCGCGATGGATGGCTTCCGCAACCCCACCTTCAGGGACCGCATTTTCCCTCCAGGCCACGGTATCTCCGGGCGCACCATCGAAGCCCGCCATCCCATAGTGCTGCACGGGATAGGCACCGACCCCGGCCTGCCTTCGGAAGAATTCCCCGTCCACGTCGAAGAGGGTGGCGTTTCAGCCCTTGGCGTGCCCCTCATAGCCCGCGAACAGGTAATCGGCGCGCTCATCCTGGGTAGCCGCACCGAGCGCGAGTGGCAGGAGCACGAAATCGAGCTTGCCACGGTGATTGCAAACGGCGCGGCCGTCGCCATCGACCAGAACCGAGCCCAGAAGGCCGAAGGCGCCCAGCGACACTTGCTGCAAGAGGTGATAGAGCACTACCCCGGCATACTGCTCGTCCTGGGCCCGCCGCCCGAATGGCGTATCATCGTCGCCAACAGCCAGTTCAACAAGTTTCTCCCTGAGCCGTTTCGCAGCGGCAGGTCCATCGTCGGGATGACTGCGGCGGAACTGGGCACCCAGGACACGGAACGGTCGGAGGCCCTGAGGCAGATGCTGGCTCACGTCTTCACCACTGGTAAGGCGATCTCCTTCGAGCAATACGAGTCTGAGAACTCGGAGGCGGGCACCACCTACTGGAACTGGCAGGCCCTCCCCGTGGACAACCTGGCGGGCGACGGCGGTCGCTCCCTGATGCTGATTGCCAACGATGTGACCGACGTGGTACGCTCTCGTCAAGCGGCGCAGGAGTCGGCGGAGGTGGCGCGGGCCAGGGCCGAAGAGCTTGAAATGATAATCAGCCATATGGCCGACGGCGTAATTATCTTCGACAGCGACGGCTCAGTGCTCCGCATGAACCCCGCTTCTGAAAAGCTGCTGGGCAAGGGCGTGGTGCCCGGTGCGACCCCCGCAACCCACGCTGCTACATACGGGTTGTACACGCCGGAGGGCGAGCCTTTCCAGGCTGAGCAGCTACCGGCGGTCAGGGCCCTGCAGGGCGAGTTGGTCGTCGGTGAAAGCATACTGGTGCGCAGGCCCGGCGAGCCGGAGACGATACTGAGGGTAAGTTGCTCTCCACTCACCGGCAACCAGGGCGAAATTGTCGGCGCGGTGGCTGTGCTACACGACATCACGCAGGACAAGCTGGTGGAGCGCCTCAAGGACGAGTTCCTCTCAATCGTGAGCCACGAATTACGCACTCCCCTTACCGCCATCATCGGCTACAGCGACCTGATGCTTCGTGGCGTGCATGGGGCGCTGGTAGACCGGCAGGCCAAGGTGCTCAACTCGGTGCGCGCCAACGCCGACCGGCTGCTCCGCCTGATAAACGACCTGCTGGACGTATCGAAGCTGGAGTCGGGAGCGGTGCAATTGCGGCTCGACCCCGTGGACCTGGGTGAAATCGCCTCCCGCACGATAGCCCAAACTCGCATTATCGCGGTCAATGCGGGCGTGCAAATCACCAACCTGCTCCCCGACCGCCACTTGAACAAGGTGCAGGCCGACGACCAGAAGTTGCAGCAGGTGCTCGAGAACCTAATAACCAACGCCGTCAAGCACACCGGCGGGGGCAGCATCACCATAGACGGCTATCTCACTCCGCTGTCGCCCGACGACCCCGGCCTGCTGGTCTATGAGCCGCCCGCGCAACCTCTGGAGGATGGGCAGGCGCGTTCCATCGTAGTATCGGTGCACGACACCGGCAGCGGCTTGGAAGCGGACCAGTTGTCGCGCATCTGGGACAGGTTCTACCAGGTAGATACGAGTGTGAAGCGGCGTTCAGGGGGCGCGGGGCTGGGCCTTACGATAGTGCGTAACCTCGTCGACCTGCACAGCGGGCAGGTGTGGGCCTACAGCGCGGGACCGGGCAAGGGCAGCACCTTCAGCTTCAGCCTGCCTATCGTGCAGGGGGAATATAGCGCCTACGCGCGACCGGGTGATAGAGTGCCGGTTGGGGCGAGGCCGCAAGAACAGCGGCGGGACCGAAGTGCCGTCATTGGCACCGTTTTGGTGGCCGAGGACGACGCCGACCAGCGAGAGATCATTTGCGACATGCTGGAGTTGGAAGGCTTCGAAGTGGTGCTGGCTGAAACCGGAGAAGAGGCGCTGGAGCTTGCTACGGAGATAATGCCTTCCGCGATTGCGCTGGACGTTATTTTGCCGCGGCGTGACGGTTGGGAGGTGCTTGAGGCGCTGAGGCAAGACCCGCGCACGCGAGACATCCCTGTGTTGATCATCTCGGTGGTCGACCAGACGGACTTCGGAAAGAAGCTGGGTGCGGACGAATACCTGCTCAAGCCGCTGGACCCTCGCAGCCTGCGAACCGCCATACGACGCCTGGTGCTTGCCCATGAGCGCGACGCCAGCAGGAGGCAACGGTAATGGGCCGACCTAACGGAACCGGAGCTTTGCACGAGGGCCAGCCTGTGTTGTTCAGGGGCGAACCGCTTGAAACGGCGCAGGCGGCCATGTTAATGGTGCATGGGCGGGGAGCCAGGGCGGAAGATATCCTTACCCTGGTGGATGAACTGCAGCGACCAGGTGTAGCGTATGTTGCTCCACAGGCCACCGGGAACGCCTGGTACCCTTACCCGTTCATGACTCCAATGGAGATGAACGAGCCGTGGCTGTCCTCCGCCCTGCACACCCTTGAGCAGAACATGGCGCGTGTCGCAGAGCACGTCCCGCCGGAGCGTATCATCTGGCTCGGCTTCTCCCAGGGGGCTTGCCTGGCGACAGAATTCGTAGCCCGCCACGCTCATCGATACGGCGGGGTTGCAGGTCTCAGTGGTGGGCTCATCGGCCCAGCGGGCACCCCTCGCGACTACCCAGGCTCTCTCGATGGCACCCCCGTGTTCCTCGGGTGCAGCGATGTCGATCCTCATATACCCGCGCCCCGTGTCGAGGAAACAGCCGAAGTCTTCAGGCAGCTAGGCGGGACGGTCACTGCGCGCCTCTACCGCGGCATGGGCCACCTTGTGAACGCCGACGAGATCAGCTTCGTGCAGGGCATGATTGACGCGCTACTTGGCGATGGGACAAGCTCGACACCTGGCACGGACCGTTAGCCTCATTCTGCCATGAGTGACAAGCGCGTCTCCATGCGGGAAGCCATCTCCACCTACGTTCGGAACGGCCAGACGCTCGCCCTGGAAGGTTTCACCGCCGCAATTCCCTTCTCAGCCGCGCACGAAATCATCCGGCAGGGTCATACGGACTTCACGCTTGCCCGCATGACGCCCGACCTGATTTACGACCAGATGGTGGCGGCGGGTGTGGCACGCAAGCTGGTGTTCAGCTACCTGGGCAACCCTGGAGTCGGGCCGCTACACGCCATCCGGCGGGCCGTCGAGCGCGGCATCCCCCGTTCGCTAGAACTGGAAGAGTATTCCCACTACGGTATGGTGGGCCGCTACACGGCGGGGGCGTACCGGCTGCCCTTCTTCCCCCTTCGCAGCTACACGGGCACGGACATGCCCGCTGCGAACCCTCTCATTCGCAGCGTTGAAAGCCCTTACGGCGACGGCACGGTGGCGGTGGTGCCGCCCCTCAACCCCGACGTGGCAATCGTGCAGGCCCAGCGAGCCGACCCCGAAGGTAACACGCAGATGTGGGGGCTGCTGGGCGCGCAAAAGGAGGTGGCGTTCGCGGCTGACCGTCTGATCGTGGTGGTAGAGGAGATCGTGGACGAAGCGGTGATCCGGGCCGACCCCAACCGCACCATCATACCCGGCCTCATCGTGGACGCTGTCGTGCACGAGCCTTACGGCTCACACCCGTCCTACGTGCAGGGCTACTACGACCGCGACAACTCCTTCTACCTGGAATGGGATGAAATCTCCCGCGACGAGACTCGGACCACGGACTGGTTGCGCGAGTGGGTGTATGACATGCCGGACCGCGCCACTTACATGGAGAAACTGGGTGCAGAGAAGCTGGAGAGGCTCAAGTCCGGCACAGCACCCAGCGCACCCGTTGACTACGGAGACTACCGCCAGTGAGCCTGCCCTACACCCCCTCCGAGATGATGATCGTAGCGGCGTCGCGTGCCCTTCATTCCGCCCGTACCGTGTTCGTCGGCGTGGGGCTTCCCAACGTCGCCTGTAACCTGGCGCTACGCACCGTCGCTCCTGACCTGCAACTCATCTACGAATCGGGTGTGTACGGCGCTCGCCCGGCCCGGCAGCCCCTGTCCATAGGCGACCCGGCCCTGGTAACTGGAGCCATTTCGGTGGTGTCGATGCCCGACCTCTTCGGACTGTACCTGCAGGGCGGGCTTATCGACGTGGCGTTGCTTGGCGGCGCTCAGGTAGACCGTTTCGGCAACC
>JAXDKH010000357.1:0-4194 GCA_034667185.1 Chloroflexia bacterium
CTGCTGGAGGGCCTGCAAGCCAACCGGGAGGGTGTAGTTCTCCTGGTGGCTCAGGTAGAGCAGCGGGTCGATGAAGTTGCTCCAATAGAAGACGAAGGCGAGCACCCCCACCGCCACGATAGAGGCGCGCGAGAGGGGCATGGCTATCTGGCCCCAGACACGGAACGCCCCCGCCCCGTCCAGCCGGGCCGACTCGTACATCTCCTGTGGTATGCGGCTGAACGTCCAGTAGAAAAGGAGCACGAACAGGGGGCTCGTGCCCATGAACGCGGGGAGTATCAGCGCCCACAAGCTGTCGAGCACGCCCAGCCACTTGTACACCAGGAAGCGGGTCAGCCACAGCGCCGTGACCGGCAACATGAGCGCGACCAGCGAGGCCACGATGAGCCAGTTGCGGGGCCGTGGCGCTATCTGCGACATCGCGAAGCCCGCCATGCTGGCCGTGATAATGCTGAGGGGCACCGCCACCAGCACCACCTTCAGCGAGTTGACTGCATAGCCCGCCAGCGGCAGCATTTCGAATATGCGCGCGTAGTTGGATATATCTATGGGGTTGGGGATCCACTCAAGCTGCCTCGGCGGGGCCAGGCCCACCTTTCGCACCGACGCGCCCAGCATCCAGACCAGCGGCAGCAGGAAGAGCCCCGCCACCAGGACGCTGAATATCACGTGGCCTACTATGCCTGCGTCTCGCTCAAGCCTGTTCAGCCCTTCCGAGATGTCGCGGTCGGTCTGCGGCTCGAAGTATCGCTCGCTGTCCCATTCTCTAATCACTGAGCAGGTTCCTCCAGCGGCGGGCGACCACGAATTGCAGGGTGACTATTACCACTGTAATGCCGTACATCACCCACGTCATGGCGGCGGCGTAGCCGAATCGCTGGTACTCGGCGGCGTTCTGCCAGACGTAGATGGGCAGGAAGCGCGTCGCGTGGTAAGGCCCGCCCCCGGTGGTGATAAGCCCCGGCACGAAGTTGGCCTGGAAGCTGAACACCGTATCGCGGAACACGAGCAGCAGGATGGCTGGCGCGAGCAAGGGCAGTGTGATGTGGAGGAACCGCTGCCTGCCGGAGGCCCCGTCCACCTGCCCGGCCTCGCTCAACTCCTGTGGAATCTGGTGGAATGCCGCTAGCATCAGCACGAAGCCCTCGCCAATGGGCCACAGCATCATGATCACGATGGCGAACTTGGCGGGCCACGGCTCCAGCAGCCACGACTCCGTCCTGGCCCCCAGCAGGCGCAATATCCAGTTGAGAGGTCCGTACAGCGGGTTGAAGATGTAGAGCCACAACAGCGCGTAGGCCACGTCGGGGATGAGGGTCGGCAGGTACGCGATTACCCTGTTGATCTTGTTGCTTACCGTCGGCTTGTGCAGCAGGAAGGCGAGAAAGACCGCACCCAGGACGCGCAAAGGTACCGCCAGCACGATGTAGAATAGCGATGCGCCCAGGCCATTCCAGAAAAGCCAGTCACCGAACATCTCACGGAAGTTGTCGAAGCCGATCCAATTGGGAGCGCGCAGGGCGTTATAGTCGGTGAAGGCGAAGGGTATTGAGAGGAGCGCGGGCAGCAGCACCAGGCCAAGCAGCCCCAGCACGTAAGGGGCCAGCATCAAGCCCAGTTGTCGCTTGTAGCTGACCTGGGGTAGGCGTCCCGCCGGGGAGCCAGCCTTGCTGCGTTGTACTGCTGGCAGGCTCACTGGTCTACCTCATATAGGCGGTGTAGGCGCTGATGAGTGGTCATGCGGGTGCATCGCCGGCAAGCAGGATGGGATTGTAGACGGTGCCCGGATAGCACCAGAAGGGCAACAACGCGAGACAATACCGGCCAGCCGAGTGCGGGAATGGTGTAGGCCATTATACGTAATCGCAGACTGGCCTCGCAACAGGGCCACGCACCCCCAGCCCGGTCACAGCTACCCAGGCCGGAGAGTCAGCACCCAAGTTCCGCCTTGTCATTCCGAACGTAGTGAGGAATCAGGTGGGTAGGGTAGAAGATGAATTCTAGCACAGCAGTGCGTCACTTACCTGCTCGACGGCTGCAATTCAACGATGTGCGAACGCCACCTGATTCCTCACTACGTTCGGAATGACAAAGCTTTCTTTGGGAGCTGCTAACTGCGGCTGGTGGCCCTCCGGCAGGGATACCTGGTAAATACCTACCTACCGCTGTACTTCTCATTGTAGCGGAAGGTGCCTAGCTGGGAGAGTAGCACGTCGTATGGTGCTTGGTTCTCAGGGTGCATCTCGAACACCGCACGCTCGAAGTACTGCACCCTGTAGGTCTTACCATCCAGGTCATTCTTCTCCGTGAACTCGTCGGAGATGGGGTAGCCCTGCTGTGCCAGTCCGCCATTCTGCTGCCAGTACTGCAAGAACCTCCCTCCCAGACGCTTACCTGTCTCTGGGAACACCACTGAGCCTGAAGAGGTGTTAGGCTGCTGATTGGGCGCACCGTTGGGATACTTCTTCTTGTACTGGAACGTGCCTAGCTGGCTAAGCAGCACGTTGTAGGGAGGCTGGTTCTCCGGGTGGTACTCGAAGACGGCACGCTCGAAGTACTGCACCACGTAAGGCTTGCCGTTCAGGTCCGACACTTCGTTGATGAGGGGAGAGATGGGGAAGCCCTGTTGCGGCAGACCACCATTCTTGTCCCAGTACTGCAGGAAGATGCCACTCACCGTCTGCTTCGTCTCGGGGAAGGTGCGGCTGCCGCTGCCGGGGATACTGGGCGGGTTGGCGGATGGAGTGGCAGTGGGATTGGGTGCCTCAGTGGCTGACGGCGATGCCGGGCTTGCAGTGGCGTTGGCAGGGGGTGTGGCTGTTGCTGCCGTGCCCGCGCCGCCGGAGCCGACTATGCGCTTGAGAATACCGTCGGTGTAGCCTCCACCGTCGATGAACCATAGGGCTCCATCCGGTCCGGTTTCGATGTCCATCATCGCGGGCACACCTTCGACCAGGTTCATCTTCGTCACAGCTGTACGGTCTGCGTTGAAGTAGAAGTGGTACAGGCCTGGGTGCTCGTAGGCGGCCATGAAGAGGTCATCGCGCCACTGTGGCACCTGGTTGCCGGTGTACACGGTAATGCCCGTGGGCGCGATGCAGCAGCCCTGCCCGTTGGTCCACAGCGGGGGCATGGTGTTGAACTGAGGGTCGGGGCCTCCTGGCTTCGAGTCGTCGCAAGGATAGTTAGCTCTCCAACCGTAGTTGTACGTGGGTTCAATGCGGTTCAGCTCGTCGTCGCAGCCGGGGCCGTTCTCGCTTGCGAGTATTCTCCCCGGCACCAGCGGATCGAAGGTGAAATCGAAGCTGTTGCGCAGGCCCATGGCGTACAACGAGGGTAGCGCTCCCGGTGTGTTGAAGTTGGGGTTGTCCGCGGGCATGCTGCCGTCGGAGTTGATGCGGTGCATTTTGCCGTTCTTCACGGTCACATCCTGCCCGTTGGGTGGATTGAAGTTATCGCCGATAGAGATGTATAGCTTGCCGTCGGGGCCGAAGTGGATGTTGCCTCCGTTGTGCTGGCCCGCGGTCTGGGGGGAGGTGAATATCGTCGTCGGGCTGGACCCTACGCCGTTGGTCTCGACAAAGCGCACTACTCTGTTCTCCATGACCGGGCAGTCGGGCGCGTTGGTCGAGCAGGTGTAGTAGATGTAGACGTAGTGGTTCTGGCTGAAGTTCGGGTCCAGCGCGATTCCCAGCAGCCCGCGCTCGTTGAAGATGTTGACGCGGAAGGTAATCACCGGGTCGGATTGCAACACACCGTTGGCGAACAGGCGGACGTTGCCGCTCTCCTTCTCCGTGTAGAAGAGCCTCCCCTGCTGGTCGAAAGCCATGGCGACCGGCCTGTGCATATCGGTGAGCACGGTCTCAATCGTCGCGCCCGGCGGCAGGGCCTCAGTGCCTTCAACTGGAGGGGCGGCCTGGGCTTGCGCCTTCCACCCACCGCCCGCGACTACTAGTAGCAGGGCTAGCAGGCAGAGCGCACCTGAGAGGGCCGGCCTGAATCGATATATCATCACTTGAACTCCTTGCGGCTGATGAATGGTAGATACCGGGCACCTGTAGAGCGTTATGCGGGTGGGGGCGACGAACATTACGGATATGCGTCGCGTGGTGGAGTCGCGCTGCTACCAGGCCGGTGCAACCGCAGCATTTAAAGCGTCCTCTCAGAGCAGGCAGCAACCCGGCTGACCTCCGG
>JAXDKH010000358.1:0-5905 GCA_034667185.1 Chloroflexia bacterium
CGAACTTTAGCGAAAGATTATCAGCTACTCAACGGGCAACTACACAGCAATTACGCCAACAATTACGAACTCCAGCAAGTACATGGGGTGACGTACCTGATATATGGCAACGTACCGTCGACCACCCGCCCGTTGAGAGATAAGGAGATAGAGGAGGTGCCAGGTGGTGGCGTTGGAGATGTCTTCGCAAAGCTCGATGATGGTATTACGGGTGGCAGTGGCACCGGTAGTTCAACAAGGCCATTCATGGTTGCCGCCACAGATGCTACCAACCTGTATGACAAGTTCACTTTAGGTGCAATTCTTACAGGAGCACTTACCTTCGCTACATACCGTACACCTGAGGAGATGCTGACCTCCTTCGTGACGCACAGAAATAGAGGCGCAGAGTTAGTATTTCGCAATCTTGATTATCAACTCCGCCACTTCCTGCCTGTACTGGAGATCTTAGCAGATGAGGGTTACAAAGCGGAAGTGATCGTTGATGGGCACGGCCGTGCCGTTCACGCCAGGATAGCACGACACAACAATGCCTGGTATATACGTGACCTCTATGCCCTCTTGCCCATGCCCGAGAAGGATCTTGCTGTACTAACAGGTATCCATGTGCAAGACAAAATCTCTGACAAAATGCAGGTCGATGCTTACGATGTGGAGTATAAAACCGACTTGCGGCAAGACTTGGAGTGGCTGTTCACCTCTTACAGAGAATATAGACGCACACTCCACGAGTGTTATGGAATTACTCCAGGTTACTCTGGTGGAGGCACAGCCCTTAGAGCCTTTCGTCGGATGATAACCCATCAGCAACAACGTGCAGAGGTAGCGAATTTTGCACGGAACGCCTATTTTGGGGGTTTGCTCTTTCTGATTTGGGCGCGCTCACATCAAGATGCGTTCAAGCTAGATGTCAATGCCGCTTGCGCCGTTGCCATGCAGAAGGTAAAAGAGGGTGACACCTCAGGTTGCAGGACCAGCCGTGAGTGGCTTGGTCGTCCGGGCACATACCTGTGCGAAATCGACTGTTCTGAAGACCTACCTTGCCCGTTTGTGCCTGCTCGTTCCAATTACGACACGATTTGGGCTACCAAAACATTCAGGACCTACCTTTGTAGTCATACTATTGCGCTGGCTCGCATGCTTGGTTATTCAATACAGGTTGTGCAGGGGTTAGCCTTTTGAGCGCTAGAACATGACGAGGGAACCGGGCAAGCGGCCCGGAAATAGAAACACCACATCCCGGAAGCACGAACTAGCAAATAGCTACCACTACACGAACAGGAAACGCACAAGATCCATGGTCGCTGATCCTACCTATGTACTTCATACGAGCATAGGGTTGCGTTCCAGATCGCCCTTAGCGTCCTTGCGCCCTGGTAGGCTCCAGCTTACTACCAAGGGCATGGCGCGTATCGACCAGCACCCTTGCACGACGGTGTATCAGGCTCCAGTCGTAGGCCGAGTGGTCGGTGACGATCATGGTGCAGTCGTTTTCCCGCAGGGCCGCTTCGAGGTCGGTGACGCTCGCCATCTCCAACGTTTCGTGGTGGAAGGCGGGCACGTGGGGGTCGTGGTAGCTCACCTTGGCCCCCTTCTCTTGCAGCAGCAGGATAATGTCCATCGCGGGCGATTCTCGTATGTCTGACACATCCTTCTTGTAAGCGACACCCAGCACGAGCACCTTGGAGCCTTTGACGGGCTTGGCTTCTTCGTTGAGGGCGTCCTGGACCTTCTGCACCCAGTAGACGGGCATCTCGGTGTTGATCTCAGATGCAAGCTCGATGAAGCGGGCGTTGTAGTTGAGCGTCTTCAATTTCCAGGAGAGGTACAGGGGGTCTATGGGTATGCAGTGCCCTCCGAGGCCGGGACCGGGGGTGAACTTCATGAAGCCGAACGGCTTGGTGGCGGCGGCGTCTATCACTTCCCACACGTCGAGCCTCAGTTTGTCGCACATGAGGAGCACCTCGTTCACCAGCCCGATGTTTACCGCCCGGAAGGTGTTCTCCAGCAACTTCACCATCTCGGCAGCTTCTGTGGACGACACCGGCACCAGTTTCTCTATAGCTCCGCCGTAGAAGGCCAGGGCCACTTCGAGGCACGCGGGAGTGACGCCACCAATCACTTTGGGGGTAGTGCGGGTCGTCCAGTCGAGGCGGCCTGGATCCACGCGCTCAGGCGAGAAGGCCAGGAAGAAGTCTTCGCCCACCTTAAGGCCGCTTTCGCGCAGCTTGGGCAGTACCAGTTCGGTGGTTGTGCCTGGGTAGGTGGTGGACTCCAGCACGATAGCCATACCTGGGTGCAGGTACCTAGCTACCTCGTCGTTGGCGGCGAGTATATAAGAGACATCCGGGTCGCGGGTCTTGCGCAACGGCGTGGGCACGCAGATGGACACGGCGTCGATCTCGCGCAGTTCCGCGAAATTGGTGGTAGCCTTGAGCAGCCCCTTTGCCACCAGTGGCCGGATCGCTTCCGAGGGCACGTCCTCTATGTACGACTCTCCCCTGTTGAGGGCGTCCACTTTGCGACTGTCCACGTCTATGCCCGTGACGTGGTAGCCCGCCTCCGCGAAGATTACCGCCAGCGGCAACCCCACGTAGCCCAGCCCGATAACGCCCGCCCGCGCCTCGCGCGAGCGCAGCCTCTCGATCAATTGTGTTCTCGTGTCAGCCATACCAACGTCCCTCTTGTGAAATTATCCTGCCTGTCGTGCGACGCGGCCAGATTACACCGCAACCTACCTATGATACAACATCCGCCGCTTCTACCTCAAAATTGCGATATGAGCTAGCTTTTTTGCAGCTTAGAGATGTGACGAATTATGGAACCACTCTCCCCTCTGTCATCCTGAGCGCAGCGAAGGATCAGGTGGATGTCGCGTCCTATTCCATTTCAGGAAGAAAGGTGGCAAGCCCCCCTAGGAACACCAATACAGCTTCTTCCCTACCCAACTGATCCTTCGCTACGCTCAGGATGAC
The DNA here is from genome assembly GCA_034667185.1 of Chloroflexia bacterium. Classification (GTDB taxonomy): domain Bacteria; phylum Chloroflexota; class Chloroflexia; order QHBQ01; family JADMIH01; genus JADMIH01. The sequence continues at coordinate 2,976 of JAXDKH010000358.1, forward strand.
AAGGCCCTCCTGGGGTTGTGATTAGGACCAACGATGGTTTGCCTCTCGAAGGCCAGTGTAGGGTGGCAAAAGTAGTAGGACTTTGGGATAGGGGTCCTTGGTTAGAAATAGCTAAGCACTGCGGTACCATCGGGCTACTGTGCTGCGACGCATGCTTGGATAGACTCAGGATGTCATATTCCTTACCGTAATTAAGCATCGTTCAGAAAGGGACATCCTATGAACCGCAGAGTCTTAGCAAGTCTGTTGGGCCTTGGTGCGTTAGCTCTCACAGTGCTTCCGGCAGGGAGCACGCACGTAGCCGCCGGACCCTACACGTCGTATGCCGCGACCACCACCTCCGCCGCCTCCAAGAGCGCCGGGGCTAATGACGTTACCACCGTTGACTCTCCCAACGCCACCGACCCTCGCGGGAACGCGGGCCAGCACAGCGTGCCTGTCGCCCCGGCTTTGAGTGGCTCTTCCGCGGCGGGCGACCTGGCGGCGGCCAATTTCGACAGGCTGCCTGCATGGAACACCCCGGCAGGCTACGAAGGTAGCTGGCGCGCCCTGGGTGGGAGGTTGCAGCAGACTGGTGACGCCTCAGGCGACGGCAGCCTCTCCGATGCCCGTGCGGCTTTTGTTAATAACGTCTCCACTCAGGATGGTACCGTCCGCGTGATGGCTTATCCCACCAGTGGAGAGCCGTTCGGCGTGCTCTTCCGCGGCAACGCTTCCGGACATTACCGCGTAACCTTGTATGCCGCCGCCCCCAACAGCAAGCCCAAAGCCGTTCTGGAGAAGATAGCGGTTTCCAAGGCGGGCACGCGAGCTTCTACCGTGGCCTCAACGCCTGCTAGCGTGTGGCCCGGCTACACCGCAGGACGCTGGCATGACGTGCGGGTCGCCTTGCAGGGTGGCCGAGTGGAACTGTTCGTGGACGGCGCTAGCGTGCTCAGCTACACCGATCCCGCGCCTGCCGCCGGTTGGTCCGGCCTGTGGGGCACCGCAGACCAGGGCGTGTCATTCGACAACTTTGCTCTGTCGTCCGTCGCTGACTTTGCGGCCGGCAATGCCCCCGCCAATGTCGCTCCCGCGAGCGAGGCCGCGCCTGCCGCCGTCCAGTCGGACTGGGCAACCCCGAAGAACGTGACCAACAGCCCACTGTACGACCAGACGCCCGCAATGGCAGTTTCGGCCTCCACCGGCGCGGTGAGCGTGCTCTGGATGCGGGATGACCCTGACAACCTGACCACGCCCGCGAGCTACCTCATGGCAGCCAACGGCAGCGCCTCTACTAACTTCAACAGCTTGATCGCCAGCACCGCTTTCCCCAGGAGCCTCGGCAACATTCGTGTGGCCCGCGACTCGCAGGGCAGGGTGCACGCCGCCTACTTTGAGCTGGTACAGGGTTACTATGCCTGCGGGCGCTACACCCAGCTTGATGCCCAGGGGAACGAAGTACTGACCGAAGACGTGCCCAACACCTGCGGCACCGGCCGCAAGAACGTGGCTATCGCCGTGGGACCAACGGGCACAGTCCACGTCCTCTTTGGTGCGAACAACAAAGATGCGTACTACTACCAGCGTTCGGCGCAGGGCACCTGGACGGTGCAGGGTGAGGAAGTCGTCACCGACGCAGTGGCCGACCTCGCAATAGTCGAGTCGAACAAGGGCGTGGTCATGGCAGCTTACAAAGGCCCCGGCCCCGGCGGCTACAGCGACATCGTGACAGCCAAGCGCCAGAGCGAAGGCACGTGGGTGAAGGAAAACATCTCTTCCACATGCTGCACCGGCTGCCCCGACAACTCCCGCGCATACTTGCCCAGCCTCGCCGCGGCCCCCGACGGTGGCCTGCGCGTCTCCTGGTCGGACGAGAACTGCGACCCCCGCCAGGAACTGGCTTACAACGACATCTATTATCGCGAGTGGTCGCCAGATACCGGCTGGACGGGTAAGCCGCTGGTGCGCGTGGTGAACAACGCGGGCCACTCGTACTACAACGACATTGCAGTGGACAATTCGGGCACGGCTCACATCATCTGGGCCGACACCACGGGCCGCGAATACTCCAACTTCCTGTTGATGTACGCTTCCGGCAAGGGCACCACGTTCAGCACGCCCACCAGCCCGTGGAGCGCTTGGAACGGGGCCAGCTTCGCCAAGGAGCCTTCCATCGAGACCTCAGCCGGGCTGGCGCATGTAGTCTTCGGCTCGAACCGGGACGACACTCTGAAGGAGAACTACTACTCATCTCTCGCCATCAACGACGGCGCGGCACCGCCGCCCTCGCCCACTGTCACACCGGTAACATGCCTCTTTGTGGACGTTTGCCAGCCGGACTACTTCTACAACGCAGTGGTATCGCTGAACCGGCAGGGGGTACTCTCGGGCTACGCCTCCAACCCGCCGTGCGATAAGGGCAGCCCCTGCTTCAGGCCCTATGACAACATGACGCGGGCCCAGAGCGTGAAGGTGGTGGCCCTGGGCGCGGGCTGGGAACTGCTTGACCCCCGCACCAACAGCTTCGCAGACGTGGCGGTCGGCTCTACATTCTACAAGTACGTCGAGACTGCAGCCTCACGCGGCGTAATCTCCGGCTACCCCTGCGGCGGTACGGGCGAGGCTTGCGACGCTCAGAAGCGGCCCTACCTGCGCCCCGGCGGCAAGGTTACCCGCGGCCAATTTACAAAGATGGTGGTATCCGGCTTCGGTATGCAGCTCAACCCCGGCAACACTTCGCACTTCGCGGACGTGCCGGTCGGCTCCCCCTTCTTCCAGTACATCGAGACGGCTTATGGCAGCGGCCTCATCAGCGGCTACGGCGACGGCAACTTCCGCCCCAACGACAACGTCACCCGCGGGCAGGCGGCCAAGGTGGTCTATATTGCACAAGGGAACAAGTAAGAGACGGAACCGCCAAGACGCCAAGGACGCCAAGTACCCGCCAA
>JAXDKH010000359.1:0-3656 GCA_034667185.1 Chloroflexia bacterium
CGGCTCAGGTACATGGGCCCGAACACCTTGGACATGAGGAGGGGTATCAGTATGGGACAGACCAGCCAACTGCCGAGCAGCAGCAACTTATCCCCGTCACCCGCGACACGCCGCCTCAAATCGAGCGCCGTTTGCCGGGCGTCGGTCCACCACTCTCTGCTACCCCTCAGCAGCACTACGACGCCCAGGGCCACCACGCCGAGGAAGAGAACCACTATCAGGGCGACCTTCGAACTGCTATAGATAGGCACTATATAGCCCATCACGTCCAGGAACGGCTGCCACAGCGGAGGGTCTGGTATCCACTTCATCACGGCTGCCTCGCCGCTGACCACTTTGTCTACCGGGGTGCCAAGAGCCGGTAGAATAGCTAATGCCATTACCACCTGGCACAATGTCCAGGGCAATAGCAAAGGCCGGGAACGCTTCCAGCTAAGGGCGAAGTAGAGGTTTTGCGCCGCGAGTACGAAAACCGCGTAGCTGTGGCTGTAGAACATCAAAATCCCGGCGACCGCGTACAGCCCGAAGTAGAGGGGCCTGGCTGTTGTGAGCGCTCGCAGCATGACGTAGTATGACAGCAAAGCGCACAGGACGAAGAGGCTGTAATACCTGGTCTCTTGAGAATAGTAAATCTGGAACGCCGACAGGGACACCAGCAGCGCGGCCATAAGCCCCACACGCTTGCCGAACAAGTCGTGGCCTATACGATAGGTGAGCAAGATAGAGAGGACCCCGAAGATCGCGGGCAGCAACCGCGTGGAGGCCTCCGAGGTGCCGAAGAACCCTATCCAGAAGTGGGTGAGCAGCACGTACACCGGCGGGCGCGCACTGGCGAGGATAGAACCAATGTCGCCCCCTGCCGCGCGCAGCATGATAACTTCGTCCAGCCAATAGCTCTCCGCGCCCAGGTCATACAGCCTCAGAGCGGCACCCATAACCAGCACTATGCCCATGACAACCGCGACCGGGACGCTACGCACGGACAGTCGCGCCACAACGGGAAGCGCTGAGCCTGATATGTCCTCTGCCGCACCCGCCCTCACTGCAAGCTCTCTCCGGTGAGAGATCGTAGCGCCGCTACCGGCTCGCGGCCTGAGGTGCTTCGTGGAGTGCCGGCTAACGGTACCTCACTTTCGTCCTTCGACGCGATAGCGCGAGCTGTTGGCCTGTGTGGTAAGCGTTCCTTTATCATGTACGACGGTCGCTCGCGCACCCTGCGTTGGGCCCTGATTACCCATTCACCCACAAGACCCATGAGAATCAACTGCGCCCCCATGCCCAACAACAAGATGCCAGGCACCAGCAGCGCCAGGTTAGCCATGTCGAACATTGTCGAATAGATAGTAAGCACGCTTCCAAGGGACACGCAGCCGAGCGCAGGTAGCCCCAACGACCTGAGAGGTGACACCGCGCCGGAGAGCAGGAACTTCACCGCGAGCACGTCCGGTATGACCCTGAACGTGCGGCGGATGCCGTACTTGGAGCGGCCATATATGCGGGGGTGGTGGCTGACCGGCACTTCAGCAATGCGGGCACCCGCCAGGCTGGCAAGGGCCGGGATGAAGCGATGCAACTCGCCGTACAGGCTCAATTTCTTCACCAGGTCGCGCCTGTATGCCTTGAGCGAGCAGCCGTAATCGTGCAACCTTACCCCCGTGACGCGACCGATTAGCCAGTTCGCGACACGCGATGGCAATCGCCTGCTGAGCAGAGGGTCCTGCCGTTTCAACCGCCAGCCGCTTACCAGGTCGTATCCGTGTTGCACCTTGTCGAGGAGGGAGGGTATATCCTCGGGGTCGTTCTGCAGGTCGGCGTCCAGGGTCAGTATGATATCGCCCCGCGCCTCCGCGAAGCCCGCCGAGAAAGCGGCGGTCTGGCCGAAATTACTGCTGAACCTTATCACCCGCAAGCGGCGGTCGGTCTCGTGCAACCGCCTGAGCACCTCATAGCTGCCGTCGGTGCTGCCGTCGTCCACGAAGATTAGTTCGTAGCTGTGCCCCAAACCATCGAGCACAGCAACCAGCCGGGAGTACAATGGCTCCAGGCTCTCTCGCTCGTCCAGGACGGGGATTACGACCGAGACGTGAGGGTTTGGCGCTACCTCCAGGCTCTCCAGGCTGGCAGGCTCACCAGCCGCGTCTACTTCCACGTCATAGAGCACACGTTCCCGCAAGTCCGGCCACCTTTGTTTGCGACTCTCCCGCCCAACGCCGAATATGGTGAGCCGCCTTAGTTTGGCAGCCCAGGTGCTAACAACCATCCGGCGTCCCTATATTCTCACAAAGGGGTGCCATGTGCAACTGGAATTTATACTCGGCGTAAGCCCCGGGTGCTACCTTGTTTTGCAGAACCAATCAGGTCTTGTAGCTCCCTGCCAGTAACTGCGCCAACAGCGGTGAGATTGGATCACAAGGTAGGGTAGCTCAGGGCTGCTGTTGCGCGCCGTATACGATTTTGGCAGCCTGGCGGCGACTGACGTTGTTGTTCGGGCGGAAGTACGGCTTGCTACCCGCACCGCAAGGCTCGCCCGCGCCGCCACAGGGGTACCCGGAAATGATTCCGCGCCCCGATAGTCGCTCTATATACTGATAGAAGGGGCTACTCGGGGGCACATCCTGAAAGCTCTGGGCCGACACAGCCTCGTTGAACCCGAAAGCCGCGGACACCATCTTGGAAAGCTGGCCGCGGGTCACGTTCTGCAAGGGGCGGAAATAGGCGTGGTGCTGGGGGTCGCAAGGTTCGCCCGCGCCGCCGCAGGTGTAGCCGCTGATGGCCCCCGCGTTGTAAGCGTACTCGACGTATTCATAGAAGGTGCTGCCCGGCGACACATCGGTGAAGTGCGGCGCGCCCGCCAGGTTATGGGGCAGCGCGGCCCCAAGTGCGATGACCTTGGCAAGCTGCTGCCTGGTTATCTGGTTGCCGGGCAGGAAGCACCTTATCCAACTTGCGTTGGGGCACGGCGGAGAAGAGTTATAGCCGGAGAGCACGCCCTGGTTGCTCAGTTCGATTACGGCGTCGTAGGAGGCCTGGTCGCCGTTCACGCACAGGTCCTTGAAGGGGTTACTCGGGCACGGGGGAGGCACTTGCGCGTTGGTTCTGCTGTACTGGTAATACCCCTCCTTCTGAGTATCTCCCAGGTCCGAACTCCAGGCTGTGTGCACGTAGCCGGGACTCAAGTCGATACTCGGCTCCTTCTGGTAAGAGCCTCCCATGAAGGGGTCGGCGGGGACCTGAACGGGCTGAAACGTGCTGCCGGAACCGTACGTGTAAAAGACGCGGTAGTAGTTGCTCGCGCTGCCCGTCGTGTCCGCCCAGATGAGGTGCGCCGTACCTTCTTCATCGACCGCGATATCGGGGTAATACGAGTCGCCGCTGTTCGCGACCACGCGCACCAGGGGGTGGCCTCCCCAGCCCCCGGATGACGTCCACTCGCGGTAGTAGATGTCGCGGCTCGGCGGGTCCGACACGGGGTCGCAGCGCTCGTCAGCCCACACCATGCGCAGGCCGCCGCTGGGGTCGCGGTCGAGCGCAGGCTGGTAGGTGTGCGAATCGTAAGGGCACCCGTTGCAGCACACATCGGTAGCGTCCTCAATAGCGGTCCAGCTAGCGGTGCCCTGGCGAGTGGTGGTCCAGATGTCGTTGTTGCTGCCCATTGC
>JAXDKH010000360.1:0-5761 GCA_034667185.1 Chloroflexia bacterium
CCTGCTCAAGCCCGGCTATGACGAGAGTGTGAAGGAATGCAGCCCCGGCCAATTGCTGGTGGACGAGGTCGCCAGGCAGTGCATCCAGGAGGGGCTAACCGAGTTCGACTTCCTTGGCCCCGACATGCCGTGGAAGCGCGAGTGGGCAAGCGAGAGCCGCCAGCATACCCGGCTGTACATATTCAGAAACAGCGCATACGGCCGTTTCCTGCGCAACTACAAGTTCAGTTGGTCCAGGCAGGTAAAACACGCCCTGAGCCGGCTGGTGGACAGGGGTGCGGACGGTGGGCCGAGACTTGGATAAGGCCGTGACTCGAAAAGAGTACTTCGTCCCCTCGCTGCCCACCCTGTGGCCCGGCATGCTCCTGCCGCGCCTGGGCCGGAGAGATGGTCGGCATGACATCTTCCCCTTCGACAGCCCCTCGGCCTCGTACTACTATTTCGCCCGCAACGCGCTGTGGGAGGCGATCAAGCTGCTCGGCCTTGCAGGCGGCGAGGTGATTGTACCAGCCTACCATCACGGAGTAGAGGTCGAGACGCTCGTAGCGGCGGGAGTGAAGCCGGTGTTCTACCCGGTGGGTCGCAACTGGGACGTGAACCCCGCCGACGTGGAGGCGCTTATCGGCCCCGACACCAGGGCGCTCTACCTGACACATTACGCGGGCTTCCCCGGCCCCACCCGGCAGATGCGCGCGTTAGCCGACCATTACAAGCTGCCCCTCATCGAGGACTGCGCCCTGTCGCTGCTCTCCGCCGAGGCAAGCACCCCGTTGGGCAGCACAGGCAACGTGGCCTTTTACTCGATCTACAAGATGCTGCCTGTGCCCAACGGTGGGCTTATAGTGTTGAACGGCGAGCTGGCAGGTCGAGCCGCAGAGTTGGAGCACGTAGAGGCACCACCGTTCGCTTCGACGGTGAGCCACATAATGTCGTCGCTGCTGCAAAACGTGGAGTTTCGCGGTGGCAAGGCGGGGCGGCTAGTAAGGAACGGCGTGCGGAGGCTCGGCAAGCGCACCGTGGAGACAGCCGGGATAGAGCGAGTGACCACAGGTAGCGACCACTTCAACCCCGACGACGCCAACCTGGGCATGACCAGCCTGAGCCACAACGTGCTGGCGGCGCAGAACATGGCACGCGTGGTAGAAGTCAGGAGGCGCAACTATCGTTACCTGCTCCGGGAGCTGCGCGACGTGGCCCCACCCTTGATGCCCCATCTGCCCGAGGGTGTGTGCCCGCTCTTCTACCCCATGTTAGTGCACGACAAAGAGGAGATAGTTCAGAAGCTCGAAGCCCGCGGTATAGAGGCGATAGACTTCTGGCACTACTTCCACCCTTCGTGCGACCCAGGGCAATTCCCTGATGCGGCGTGGCTGCGCGAGCACGTCCTGGAGATACCCTGCCACCAGGACCTCACCCCTAAGAGGATGGCGTACGTTGCCCGGGTGGTGCGCGAGGTGGTGTGTGGAGAGCAAAGTGGCCGGGCGGTAGGAGTGTAGTATGATCACGATGGAACGTCCGACCACCACAGCCCCCTCGGAGCACACGCTAACCCGTCCGCTACCGGCCTCCGCCGGACCTCTACAAGTGGAGCAAATCAGTGACGTAGCCGCATTTGCTTCGCTGCGCCGTGAGTGGAGCGATCTGCTGGACCGGAGTAGTGCGGGCATCTTCAACTCGTGGGAGTGGCTCTATCCCTGGTACCGGCGGCTGGGCTCCGACAGGCAGCTTTATATCCTGACGGCGCGAGAGGAGGACCGCAGGTTGGTGGGGCTGTTGCCGCTTTGCGTGGAGAGCCGTATGTCGTTGGGACGCAAGCTGCGCCGCCTGGCCTTCCTCGGCGAGACTCACGTCTGCGGCGACTACATGGACGTTGTCGCTTTGCCCGAAAGGCACGAGGCGGTTGTGGAAGCCTTCGCCGTGTACCTGCAACAGTCGCAAGGCACGTGGGATGTGCTGGACCTGGCCGACATAGACAGCCAATCACCCACTCTGGCCCTGTTGCAGAGTAGCTTCGCGGCCCCTGAGTACGTCTCAGAGCTTCGACCCGGCTTCGTGTGCCCGATTATGACCTTCCAACCGGGCGAGACGTTTGAGGACTTCCTACGGGGCTCCTCGCGACGTGACAACTACCGCCGCCGCAGGAAGCAGCTAGAGAAGCAGCCTGGCTTCAGCGTGGAGTGCATCGAAGACCCAGTAGAATTGGCCCAGCCCTTCAGCGAGTTCCTGCGCCTCCACGCTATGCGTTGGTCGGGTGAGGGCGGCTCTGACGGCATCGTGGGCGATGAGGTGGAGGCCTTTCACCGGGACGCCACGGCCCTGCTGGCTGAGCGTGGCAAGCTGCGGTTATTCGTCCTGCGTGCAGGCGGTAAGGCCGTAGCCTCGCTGTACGCCCTGCGACACCGCGACACTCTGAGTTATTACCAGGCCGGACGCGACCCGGAATGGCAGAACATGAGCGTGGGCCTCGTGATGCTGGTAGAGACGTTCAAGCGAGCCATCGAAGAAGGGGCCACCACCTACGATTTCCTGCGGGGCGAGGAGCCGTACAAGGCGGAGTGGAAGAGCGGCCAGCGAGAGATCGTGGGACTGCGCATCTACCCACGAGGCGGAAAAGGCAGCAACCTGGAGAACCAGGAACGACTGGTTGCGTCCGCGCGGAAGATGGTTAAACAATTGCTACCCACCAGTGTGTTGGAGCGTGTCAGGCGCGTGAAGAAGTCCTAAGCCATGCTCGGCCTGCTCTGACCGGGCTGTCGTTCGCTGTGCCTGCGGTGTCGAGTGCCTGGGGCTTCACGTCTAGCATGGCACCGGCAGCGTTTCTGTGCTCTGCACTTCACCGGGCTTACGGCGCGGCCAGCGCTTTCGCCCCAGCAAGCCCTTTACCACCAGGTTGATAGCCACGTACGCCGGGCCGATAGTGGGTACCGCGAACGCCCTCACGATGTCAGGCGTGGTGTTGTTGCTCACCAGGAAACGCGGCAGCCTGAAGGGGTCGCTGCTCCGCCCTGCCCGGCCCTGGTCCACGGTGGTAGCGGTGGCGTAACCGGCCCGGCGGGTAGCCTGCACCACACGGTCGTCGTAGTCACCCTGGGGATAGGCGAAAGAGCGTACAGGGGTACCCAGCCGTTCTTCCAACAGCTTGCGAGGTGCCGTGAGTTCGTGCTCGAGGGACGAGGGGCTGTATTGCGTCAGGAAGCCGTGCGTGATCGTGTGCGCGCCGATTTCCACCCCGTGCGCGTGCAACTGCTCTATCTGCTCCCGGGTGAGTATGGGCAGCGAAGGTAGCGAGCGCGGGCCGTCGGTCCACCGGGTGCAGCGGCCCACCATGCCGGTGATTACGTACACCGTGGCAGTGAAGCCGTGACGCTGCAAAACAGGCATGCCCTCCTCGGCGAAGTTGGCGAACCCGTCATCGAAGGTGATAGCCACGGCGCGTCGCGGGAAGGGGCGGCGGGACGACAGATGCTCGGCCACCTGCGACATTGTGAGCGTATGACAGCCTAACTCCGCCAGGGCCGACATTTGCGCCGCGAAGAGCTTCGGTGACACGGAGAGGGGCGTGCCGAAATCATCGAGCGAATGGTAGCTCAGTATGCTGATGCCCCCGCCCGTGAGGGGCTTGCCCGCGAAGTAGATGGCCCGGTAGAGGGCTTGCATTATGGAGCGTTTCAACGACATGAGGGGTGGAAGCAGCCCGCCTTCAAGAAAGATACAACTCAAGAGCGCACGACGCGTACAGGAGAACGACTACCCCTCGCCGGAAAGCGCACCTGGCCTATGTTCCCACGGATTGTATCACACGCCCGGCATACCGGCAATTACCCGTATGTGGCACGTCCGGTAGCCCAATAGGGTGATATGCGCGCACTACGGATGCGGTACAATGAAACGGCACGGCGGCTCTTACACAAGAACAAGGACTCCACCCTGGACACAGATACGCCAATCGAAACACCCGCACCCACAGGCACGCTCGGCAGACAGGCGGCGCAAGGGGCGGTCTGGAACTACCTGGCCTTCGTCGTGAGCAAGGGCCTGGTGTTCGTATCCACCCTGATCCTGGCGCAAATACTCTCGCCCGCCGAGTTCGGCCTGGTGGGCATGGCCCTGCTCGTCATCACCGTGCTCGACATCCTACGCGACTTCGGGATAGGCTCGGCGGTGATCTACTATGGGCGCGAAGGTCCGGCAGCGGCGAACATGGCTTTTGCCCTCAGCAGCGGTATCGGTATCTTCCTCTTCGCCGCCAACTGGCTCCTGGCACCTTACACAGCCCAGTTCTTCTACAGCGATAACCCGGCCGACATACCCATGGTTACCTCCCTGGTGCAGGTGCTGGGCCTGAGCCTCCTGTTCGCCTCGCTGGGGAGCACCCACGACGCCCTGTTGCAGAAGGAGATCAATTACCGGCGGCGCATGGTGCCGGAGGTGGGCAGGACGCTGCTCAAGGGCGTGCTCTCAGTGGCGCTGGCGTTCGCGGGCCTGGGGGTGTGGAGCCTCGTCTGGGGCCAGGTGCTGGGCGAGGCATGCGCCACGCTGCTGCTGTGGGTAGTAACCCGGTGGAGGCCAGCCCGCCTCTTCCGGCGCGACTTGCTCCGCTCGATGCTCGGCTACAGCTTCCAGACGATGATGGCGGGCGGCCTGGGCACCATGCTGGCCGACGTGGACTATTTCATCATCGGAGCGCTGCTCGGCCCCACCGCGTTGGGCATCTATACGCTCGCCTTCCGCATACCCGACCTCCTCATCAGGAACATGGCCCAGGCGGTAGCCACGGTTGCCTTCGCGGTCGCCGCCAGGCTGCAATCAGACCTGGCGGCGATGCGAGAGGCGTACCTACGTATGCAGCGCTACATGCTGGTCATCCTGGCACCGCTGGGCTTTGGCCTGTTCGCGGTCACCCCTACCCTCATCCACACCCTGTTCAAGCCCGACTGGGCACCCGTTATCCCGGTGATGCAGATACTGTCGGTCTACATGGTGCTGGGCGGCATCAACTACTGGCCGGGTGTCATATACAAGGCGGTAGGTCGGCCCGACGTGCTGAATTACATCAGCCTGGTCAAGCTCTCTATGCTGGTGCCGGTGCTGTGGTGGAGCGCGGCCAACTACGGCATCGAGGGCGTGGCCTGGGGACAGTTGGTGGTACGCGTAGTGGGCATCGTGATTGACATGGGGGTAGTCGCCCGGTTTGTTCGGGTCAGCGTGTGGGAGCAGTTGCGCGTGATTTGGCCACCCCTGCTCGCCGCCGGTCTCATGTCCACTGCGGTGCGCCTGCTCTCCTTTACAATGGACCCTGCGGAGCGCGGTGGGATACCCGTGCTGGCACTGTCGGTGCTGGTGGGCTCGGCGGTGTACGTTGCAGTCATCTGGCTGCTGGACCGCCCGACGGTTGGCGGCATGCTCGACCTGGCGCGCTCGATGTTGAAGCGCAATCGCCTGGCACCCCGCGAGGCCTAGGGCCTGTTTTCAAATGAGGGGCGCGATCAAGGCACTTTCCTTGCATCATAACAGCCAGAAGGCGGGTAAGTTGTAGAAGTCGAACAGAGTTATCAAGGAGGACATAGAATAGTGCGCAAACTGTTTTTTGGGATAATGGCATTCGTGCTGGTTACGCTACTGGCAGCGCCTATGCAAGCCAACGCACAGGCTACCGACCAAGTTGACTTGGTGAGGAAGCTCACAGGTGCCTTCAATTCGTATGATGCTGCCGCCCTAAGTTCGCTCCTGAGCCAGAACGCTGTCCTATCCTACACCTCCC
>JAXDKH010000361.1:0-10442 GCA_034667185.1 Chloroflexia bacterium
GGGCGAGGGCGGCACGAAATGAAGGTCCGAGTCCCCCGAGTCATGCAATGCACTATCCCCCATAAAGCCGCCTCCACACGCACGTTTGCTATGCATTCATAGTAGCGTGAGGGGTTGGTGGATGTCAAGCGAAGGTGGGTGAGTTTGATATCTCCCTCTCATGGAGGCTTCCCTTGCTGGCTATGGTAAGATTGCATCATCCTGGTTGTCAATTGTTGGACTATTTGGTTAGTGCGTGTCTCACATCGGAAAGAATGGAATTGGTATGGCGCATCCAAGACAACTAGAGATCATCAAGAGAGGTGCAAAAATCTGGAATGAATGGAGGAAACAACATCCAGACGAGAGTATCGATCTTACCAACGCGATATTGTCAGATGTTCGGTCAAGCTCCGATCTAAGAGGAGCCGATTTGATGAGAGCCGACCTAAAAGGAGCCGACCTAAGAAGAGTCTCGCTAAGAGGGGCTTACCTAACTGGAGCATATCTAACAGAAGCTCGCCTGAGAAGAGTTAATCTGGCAAGTGCCTACCTCAGAGGCGCTGACTTGACGAGAGCTGATCTGACAGAAGCCGACCTGACAGAGGCTGACCTGACGAGAGCTGATCTTACAGGGGGCGATCTGACGGGAGCCAACCTCACAGCAGCCAACCTCACAGCAGCCAACCTCAGGGAGGCCAAGCTCTTCGGCACCAATTTCACTTATGCATACTTCAAGGATACTAACTTCAGCGAGGTAAGTCTTAGGGCAACGGTCTTTGGAGATGTAAATTTTAGATTTGTAAATGGTCTTGAGGCTGCAAAGCACTTGGGACCCTCTGTCATTGGAATCGGTACATTCTACCGATCCGAAGGCCAAATACCCGAAACCTTCCTGCGCGGTGCTGGGATTCCTGAGGGATTCATCGAGAGCATACGGTTAATGACTGAGCAGCCTCCGCCGTACTACTCCGCCTTCATCAGCTACAGCCACAATGACCAGACTTTTGCCCGCCGCCTCTATGATGGCCTACAGGTTCGGGGTATCCGTTGCTGGCTAGATGATAAGGATATCGCAGTCGGAGAAGATATTTATGAGGCAGTTGATCGTGGCATAAAAGGATCCGACAAGCTATTACTTTGCTGCTCAAGATCGTCGCTCACAAGTTGGTGGGTAGACGATGAGATTGGCAAGGCCTTTGAAAAGGAGCAAAAGGTACTCAAGGAAACCGGCAACAGAGTTCGCGTGCTAATCCCACTTGATTTAGACGGCTATCTCAGGAAAGAGTGGATGGATGGTAAGTCCACTCAAGTTAAGAGGCGTTTGGCAGCCGATTTTAAGGACTGGGAAGGTGATAACGCCAAGTTTGAGGAGCAGTTCGAGCGTGTCGTTGGAGCATTACGAACAGACGTGGATCCGCGCTAGTCCGCCAAACTCCCGCCCCTGCCGCCCAAAACCCCACCTTGTGCTACAATGCAACATGGACTTCAGCAAGCCAAAGCTGCCCTTATACCCGCTGCCGGTTGCGCGTGCCCTGGAGGCGGCGGACAAGGCGTATGGGGGCGAAGACGCAGCGACCTGCCACGCAGCCGTGATACGGCTGGCCAACACGCTGGCCTACTATGTGGGGGCGATAGCGGTGGCGCAATACACCCAGGCGCTGCTCACCGGCCAGATCGAGCCCGATCCCACGCTTAACCGCAGCCTGAGAAGCCTCAGACGCGTGTTGTTGGGCCAGTGGCTCGGTTGGGCGGCCAGGGGGCTTGCGGCCACTCCTGACGGCCCTGTGGAGGGCCTGGCGCGGTGGTACGTTGAGAAGCAGGCGGGCGATATAGCGAGTGCCTACGGGGGCTTGCTGGTCCTCATGCGGGAGCACCTGGCCTATAAGGGCGACTACGGCTCCCAGAAGGCCGTCTCCCCCGGCACGCTGCTGGAGCTTGTGGACCAGTACCGCATCAGGCGCGGCAAGACTACCGCGGGCTCGTTGCCGCCCGACTTTGACGGCAGGGTCACAGAGACGCTGCTGCCGGGTCTACGCGCCGCCATAGAAGGTGCTGCGTTCCTGAAGGAGTACGCCCTGTACGCCCCCCAGCAGCGGCAGATGCTCATGGGGCCGAAGCCGACAACGCCGATGCCGCCCATCCAGGCCCCGGCAGAGGCCGCCGAAGCTGCCACGCTGCTGCTCTACTCGCCCGGCGAAGAACCCGACTACACCAAGCGTCCCGACCAGCAAAAGCAGCGCGAGCCCCTCTTCCCGCTGGACCCGCTGCTGGTTTACACCCCCTGCCCTCAGTGCGACCGGCACCGAGTAGCCGCCCTGCAAGAGGTAATTGCAGGCACGCCGCACTACCTGGGACTGGATCCCGATTGTGAGCACAAGATAGTTCCGAGTTGAAAGTTCCGAGTTCCGAGTATGATTAGAACCACTCGGAACTCGGAACTTTCAACTCGGAACTTATGGAGAAGGAGAACTCAATGGGAGTTATTCTTGACGCGCTGAAGACGTTTTTCAAGGAGGACGACTGGTCCTTTTCGCAGAGGGAGGACAAGCCGGTCCTGTGGATGGACTTCGCGGGGCGCAACGCACGCTGGACCTGCTACGCACGCGAGGAGGAGGAGAAGCAGATATTCATGTTCCACTCCTACGCGCCGGTGAAGGTGCCGGAGAACAAGCGCCCCCTCATGGCCGACTTCCTCACCAGGGCCAACTATGGCCTCTACATCGGCAACTTCGAAATGGACTATAACGACGGCGAAATCCGCTACAAGACCAGCATCGACGTGGAGAACGCCGAGCTGAACAACGCGCTCATCAAGGGCGTGGTCTACCCCAACGTGTCGATCATGGACAAGTACATGCCCGGTATCATGGCCGTCATCTACGGCGGCTCGTCACCCACTGAGGCGATTGCGCTGGTGGAAAGCTGAGGGGGAATTTGGGAATTGGGATTTCGGATTGCGGATTTAGGTAAGAGGCGGCCCGAAGTCAGACGTGCGCAGGCCCTCGACGGGGATGGTCACGTCCATTGTGCGTACCTGGGGGACTACTTTGCCGGGTTCTATTTCGGGGCCGGGCAGGACTGATACTACCAGGGCCGTCATGTCGTCGAGCGGGCGGTTGAGGTCGAGGCGGAGGGCTTCGGACATTAGGAAATCGGCCAGTGCGCGGGCTGTGGGGCGCTCCTGAATGCAAGCGGTGACCAGCCCAGGCAGGTCGATCTTCTGGGAGGTGCGGTTGCCCGCTTCCATGAGGCCGTCTGAATACGTGACCACGAACGTGCCCGGCTCCAGTGGTAGCTGTTCTATGACCGGCTTGGTCTTGGGGTAGAGGCCGATTGCTTCGGAGGGGGTGTCCAGGCTGGCAAGGGTCTGGCTGTCGAGCCTGTAAACGTGAATGGGGCAGTGGCTGTTGCGCGACATCACGAGCGTGCGGGTCGCCAGGTCCACGCTCAGAATGACCAGCGTGGCCGAGACCTTGCCGCCACGGTAGGTGTAGAGGTAATCGTGGACGGCCCGCGCTACCGCCCCGTCCCGCGCCCCGTCCTTGATCATGCTGATCGCCTTGGTGGTGAGCGTGTGCGAGAGGATTTTGGCGGCAGGCCCGCTTCCCTGGCCATCGGCCAGCACCACAGAGAAGCCACCCGTCGGCCTCTCAATGACCTCGACGGTGTCGCCGCTCTCTTTGGTGGCGTATTTGTTTGTCTTGGCTACGGCTATCTGAACGGTGAACATGGCACCCGGTCTGCAGGATTTGGCGTGTTGTCGCGCTTACATGATATAGGGAAAAGAAGTCGGGGGCAAATGGTCACCTGGTGAAGTGTGGAGGACATTTCATACCCAGTCGGACCTGGAAGCAGAGATGGGGCTGGCCCACTAAAGCGAATAGCATCAAGCATCCCGCCAGCGTTGCAGCCTGCGTTCGCGGAAGCGCTGCACCAGGGCCTCGTATTCCTCGGGTGTGCGGCGACGTTTCTTGTCCCAGCGGCGACCCTTCTCGGCGTTGCAGGAGCCGTGGGCGATACCGAGGTTGTGCAGATCGTCGGTGCCCCCACGCGAGCGCGCCAGTATGTGCTCCAGCGTGGCCCCTTCGCCCGTAATCGCGTCGAAGGCAATAGGCCCGTTGCAGATGAGGCACTTACCTATCCACAGCCGCCCCTGCCGCGTGAAGGTGGAGTCGGTCTCGGCCACGCGGCTGAGCTTATTTGGATTTGGAATTTGGAAATTCGAATTGCGAATTTGCCGCATCACGTTTCACGTTTCACGTTTCAGCCATCATCCCTCGCGGAAGATGAGGTGGAACACCAGGTACACCACGAAGGCGATGCTGGCGCAGACCGGGATTGTATAAATCCAGGCGCGGATCATGTTAAAGGCCACCGCCCAGCGCACGCCTGATACCCGGCGGGCTGCCCCCACACCCAGGATGCAGGACGAGATAACATGCGTGGTGCTCAGGGGGAAGCCGAGGCGCGACGCCGTCTCGATTATCGTGGCGGCGGTGGTCTCGGCGGCGAAACCGTGAATCGGCTCCAGGTGAGCCAGCCGCTGGCCCATCGTGTGGATGATGCGCCGCCCGCCCGCTGCCGTGCCCGCTGCCATCGCCACAGCTGCAATCAGCACTACTTCCCACGGGATGTTGGGCGTGCCCTTCGCGTCGACAGCCAACGGAAAGCCTGCTGAGAACAGGGCCAGCGTAATAACGCCCATCGTCTTCTGCGCGTCGTTAGACCCGTGCGAGAACGCCATGAACGCCGAGGAGACCAGTTGCAGACGCCTGAACATGCCTCCAACTCTCCTCGGAGAGGCCTTCGCGACCAGGAAGTATAGTAGCCGCATCAGCAGGAGCGATACTATGAACCCAGCGATGGGCGATACCACCAACGGCAGCACCACCTTGTTCACCAGGCCCGACCAGACTACGTTGCCCACGCCCACCGCGGCCACACCCGCCCCCACCACACCACCGATGAGGGCGTGGCTGGACGACGAGGGGATGCCGAAGTACCACGTGATGAGGTTCCAGATGATGGCCCCGATCAGCGCCGCCATGACGAGCACCTGGGCCGACGAAAAATCGAGGACTTTCACCGCGCCTGGCTCCACCAGGCCGCCCGTAATCGTCTTGGCAACGGCCTGCCCGGTGAGCGCGCCCAGGAAGTTGAGTCCGGCTGCCATAAGTATAGCCTTACCGGGGGAGAGCACGCGGGTCGAGACTACAGTGGCTATGGCGTTGGCGGTGTCGTGGAACCCGTTGATGAAGTCGAAGGATACGGCCAGCAACACCACCAACGAGATGAGTACCCAGTGGTAAAAGCTCAGGTCAGGCATGTTTGATCGCGAGGCCCCGCAGTACGTCGGCGATGTCTTCCGCGCGGTCGGTCGCCTGCTCCATCTCCTGGTAGATGTCGCGCCACTTGATGATGTGGATCACGTCAGCGGGGTTAGAGAAGAGCTCCATCAGCCCTTCCCGGTGCAGGTCGTCGGCTTTGTTCTCCAGGCTGTGTATCTGGATGATCGACTCGTGCATACCCGCTAGTTCGCTGCGCTTACGCAACCGAGGCAGCGCCTTAACAACCTCCTCGGCGCAGGCCACTATGCAGTCGGATAGCTGCTGGGCAATCGGCGTGACGTGGTCCACTTTGTAAATTGACATCAGGTCGGAGGCCGAGTGTACCAGGTCGGTTACGTCGTCAATCGCGCTGTACAGGTTGATGATGTCTTCGCGGTCGAGAGGGGTAACGAAGGTGCGGTTGAGCATGCTGTACATGCGGTGGCCGATAGCGTCGCCCAGGTGCTCGAATTCGTGGATGCGCTCAACCGCCTCGTGCACATTCTCGTAGTTGTAACATAACTCGCGGAACACCCGCGCCGCCTCGAGCATGTTGTTTGCCGCGTCCTCGAATAGCTGGTAGTAGTTCGCGTCGTCGTTCTTAAAGAAGTCAAACAGGGCCATCAGTACCCCCGAGGCGGATTTGGAATTTCGAATTGCGAATGGCGAATTTGCATGGCTTGCAGATAGGACGCACAATTTAAGAGGCACGGAATGCCTGTGCATAGCACGTTCCATACCTCTTTTAGTGGACGATGGACGATAGACGATGGACGATGGTAGGAGATGCTATCGTGCATCGTCCATCGTCCATCGTCCGTCTAAGCATGCTTAGACAACACCTCGCGCTGGCCGTACATGCGGGCGTAGTATTCGGCGAAGTCGCCCGACTTGATCTTCTCCCACCAGTCGCGGTTGTTTACGTACCAATCGACCGTCTGCTGGAGGCCCTCATCGAAGTCCACCTGGGGGGTCCAGCCGAGTTCTTCCCGGGCCTTGTTGGTGTCGATGGAGTAGCGGCGGTCATGCCCGGAGCGGTCCTGCACGTAGTGGATCAGGGTGCGCGGCTTGCCGAGCAGGTCTAGCAGGCGGTAAGTCACGTCGATGTTCTCGCGCTCGTTGCCGCCGCCGATGTTGTACGCCTCGCCGGGCTTGCCGTTGTGGAGGGCTGCGTCTATGCCCGCGCAGTGGTCGAGCACGTGCATCCAATCGCGCACGTACTTGCCGTCGCCGTACATCGGCACCGGCTTGTCCTCCAGCATGTTGGTGATGAAGAGGGGCAGCATCTTCTCCGGATACTGGTATGGGCCGTAGGTGTTGGAGCCTCGTGTGATGACCACCGGGGCGTTGTAGGTAATGAAGTAGGCGTAGCACTGTAGCTCACCACCCGCCTTTGACGCCGAGTAGGGCGAGCGCGGCTCCAGGCGGTCGCTTTCGACTGACGAGCCTTCCAGCACGGTGCCATATACCTCGTCGGTGGACACCTGCAACATGCGCTCTAGACCGAACTTGCGCGTGGCCTCCAATAGTACGTAAACGCCGAACACGTCGGTTTGGATAAAGCCGCCCGGCTCCTCTATCGAGCGGTCCACGTGGGACTCCGCGGCAAAGTTCACTATTGCGTCGATGCCGTACTGTTGCACCGTCTCGTCCACGCGTGCCTGGTCAGCAATGTCGCCCCGGACGAAGTTGAAGCGGGGGTTGCCCTGCAAGTCGGCAAGGTTGTCGGGGTTGCCCGCGTAGGTCATCTTGTCGTAGACGAGCACGTGGTAGTCGGGGTGCTTCTCCAGCATCATCCTCGCGAAGTTGCTGCCTATAAAGCCCGCCCCGCCTGTGACCATTAGTCTCTGCAATGTGGTTCCCCTCCTGGTGGTTCTAAAACGTGAAACGTGAAACGTGATGCGGCTTGCTATGGTTGGTTCGTGAATGCGACGCGCCCTCTTAACGCGGAACCCTACCCCACCCTGTCATCCTGAGCGCAGCGAAGGATCAGTGACCCGTTCTTGACTCCTGGTTTTGCTGACTCAATGTCCCCATTGCCCTCCGCATCCTGCACGTTGAGGACTCTAACATGCCACCTGATCCTTCGCTACGCTCAGGATGACAGGGTGGGGTAGGGTTCCATTCATCGTAGCGGAGTCGCAGTCACGTGGGTTAAGACGAATGTGGCGAATAGGTGTTGCAAAACTTAGCAGGTTAGCCTTGCTCCTTCTGCCATTGTGCGAGCATTTGCTGTACCTGTGGGATGTGCTCCAGGTAGTGGTCCAGCACCCAGCCCAGGATGTCGGCACCGGAGGTCGGGAAGGTCTCTGTGGCCCCAGGGTAGTAGACGGGTGCCTGGCGGCTGAAGTCCTCGTGGAGTAGCTCGCGAAGCTGGGCGGCCAACCTATCGTGGGCGGCTTCCAGGGAGTCAATAGCTGCCTGCCGGTTGCGGGTGGCCTCTTCGGGCGATATAGAGGGAAGCCCCTGCACCCAATCTGCCGTGGGGTCTCCCTCCACCACTGCCCCGCCACCTGGATCGCCCGCCGTCCTCACTTCCTCGAACTCGGCCTCGCGTATCCGCCCCAGCAAAGTTGCGTACCCGCGCATGGAACCCACCACGTGCATGATGATGCCGCCGATGGTGTAGTCATCACCCTCCGGCTTATACCCCATCGCCTCATCCGGCACCTGGCCCAGCGCGTCCACAAAGTCGTCCCGCGCATGGTCAAAATCGGCCAGCGCTATCTCACGCTCAATGATGTTGGAGGCAGTTTCGTCCATAATCTCTCCATTTGGGATTTCGGAATTCGGAATTCGGATTTAGCTGGTATCCCATAAATTCGCAATCCGAAATCCCAATTCCCAAATTCCTACAACACTCCCACCTTGCTGTTGTCACCCAGGAGCATCTTGTAGGCTTTGGGCTTGATGGGGGAGCGACTGATTTCTACGTTGCGGCCTATGAGGCTGTCCTCGAGGCGACCTGGGATGTCTATTATCTGGCTGTTTTCGAGGATGATGGAGTGCTCAATCTCGCTGTTGGTGATGGTGCAGCCGTAGTTGATGGCGGTGTAGGGGCCGATGTACGAATTGACGATGCGGGTGCCCTTGCCGATGATGACGGGGCCGCGCACGTTGGAGTTGATTATCTCCGCACCCTGCTCTATGACCACTTTGCCCTTGATCTGGCTGTCCGCGTCAACGAAACCGTCTACGGCTGGGGCCAACTTGTCGAGCACCAGGTGGTTCACCTCCAGCATGTCCTCCAGCTTGCCCGTGTCGATCCACCAGCCTTCGAGCACGCGCGGGTGGACGTGGTAGCCGTGGTCCAGCAGGTACTGTATGGCGTCGGTAATCTCCAGCTCGTTGCGCCAGGAGGGCTTGATGTTGTGGACCGCCTCGAAAATGTGGTGGTTGAACATGTAGATGCCGACCAGCGCCAGGTCGCTCACGAACTCGCGGGGCTTCTCCACCAGGCGCTTCACCTTGCCATCCTCAAGCTCGGCCACGCCATAGGCTTCCGGCCTGAGCACCTTCTTGAGCAGCACCTGGGCATCCCACGGGTTCTCGTTGAACTCCTGCACGAACGGGGCAACGCGGTCTTCGAGCATGTTGTCGCCCAGGTACATGACGAAGGAGTCGCCGCCGATGAACTCCTCGGCCACCACCACGGCGTGCGCCAGGCCCAGAGGGTCGGGCTGGTCGATGTAGGTAATATTAGCGCCCCACTTGTCGCCGGTGCCCACCGCGGCCTTGATTTCTGGGGCCGTGGGGCCGACCACGATGCCTATGTCGGTGATGCCCGCGGCCACCAGGTCCTCAATTGTGTAGAAGAGCACGGGCTTGTTGGCTACCGGCACTAACTGCTTGGCGCTTGTGTAGGTCAGCGGTCGCAGGCGGGTGCCCTTGCCACCGCTTAGAATGAGTCCTTTCACAACCCCTCCATGAGCATTTTCGGAGGAAGAATAGCATAGAGGGGGCGGGCTGTCAAAGAAAGTTGTCTCCATGGAGGCTGCTGCAAGGCCCCTACATAACAATATAACAATCGTGGTGCCATAGCTCCGCTTTGTCATTCCGAACGCAGTGAGGAATCAGCTGGAAGTCGTTCGCTGTTGCAATAGCGCAAGAAGGGTGGCGGCAGCCTCACCAATGTACTCCAATACTGCTTCTTCCCTACCCACCTGATTCCTCACTGCGTTCGGAATGACAAAGCGGACTTTAGTCCCCAAATTGTAACTGAGCCAGCATTCCTTGCCAGCATATATCTGTGTAGTCCCAGAGACCTACGCCCACAGCCATAGGGACGCAACCACGGCGTTGATGCCTTCCGCCGATGCCCTCACCTACGGGCAGCCGTACAATCAGGCTATCAGGAGTAATGGAGGGGAAGCATCAATGGACGTGCAAGTTGAAGTACAGGACTATGAGAGCGCCAGGCGCGGGGCGTTCTTGAACAGGCTCTTTGGGGCGCTGGTCGGCAGGCGCAACACCCTGGTAGCGCTGGCCGATGCCAAGGAGGGGGAGGTCTGCTACGGGCAGCGTTACCTCGGCATGATGCAGGTGCCGATTTCGGCTATCTCAGGCAGTGTGGACCGTTCAGCCGACTTCGATGGCGACTTCCGGCCGAGGGGCAACCACACCCGCCAGCGCTGGGTGCGGGTAAACCAGGCCTTCGCCTCCAATGTGAGCCTGCCGCTCGTGAGCCTCGACAAGTTTGGCGATTTCTACTTCGTCAAGGACGGCCACCACCGTATATCCGTTGCCCGGCACCGCGGCGCGCAGTACATCGACGCCGAAGTGACAGAGTTCTTCGCCCGGCCTCATTAAGGGGTGTGCCAAACAAAAAGAGGTGAGCGCGACTGCTCACCTCTTTTTGTTTCTACCGAACTTAAAGCTAAGGCGCTTTGGTGCCTGTTGGCTGGCTCTGCGCCGTAGTTGGGGCCGCTGTCGCTGCTCCCCCTGTACTTCCGGTGGCCGCGCCCGTGCCGATTGGGTAGCCGGTCGGATCGGTACCATTCTTTTCAAGCCAGGAGTTCCAGCCGCCCTCCAGCACCTTCAAGTTGTTATAGCTATAGCCGAATTCGTCGTGCAGTCTCTGCGCCACACGGGCGCTTTCATTCTCGGCTGGTCATTGGCAGTACGCTATGACTA
>JAXDKH010000362.1:0-7821 GCA_034667185.1 Chloroflexia bacterium
CGCCGCCGCGGCAGGTATCTTAGGTTGCTCGAAGAAGCCCGTCGCCACGACCACGATGGGCGCAGTGTAGCTTCCGTGGTCAGTCTCAACTACATAACCGCCCGAAGGGCTGTCGCTGTCGTTCTGCCTGATCGCCATCACGCGTACGTCCTCACGAACAGGCGCATTAAAGCTCTCGGCGTAGCGTTCCAGGTATGCTACCACCTCATCACGTGGCATGAAGCTATCCGGAGCGTCACCCGCATAGGCATAGCCTGGAAGACGGCACATCCAATTGGGCGTAACCAGGGTAAAAGAATCCCAGCGCTTGCTCCGCCAGGTCCCGCCTATCCTGTCCTTTTCGAGCACAACGTGCGGCACGCCCGCCTGGGTGAGATAGTAGCTGGTAGACAGTCCCGCGTGCCCCGCCCCTATGACCACCGCCTCAATAGGTTGTCTTTGTGCCTGCATCGCCCACTCCTTCCAAAACTCTTGCATAACGAGATGCAAAGTAACACCGCCTCTAAATGGACCCCGGTGTATACCACAGTCCTCTCAAGGCTGTTCATTTGCCCATGTGGTCTATGCGGTGAATCATAACTGAAAACCTGGGCTTGCACTAGGGCTAATTGTGCGCCACACGGGGCGTGGCACCGTTCTTGACACACCTATACCCCTCTGCTATGCTTGCAGTGCCTAATGTGGGCATTTTGTGCGCGACGATGCGCGGACTCTCTACGAGGAGGCACCACATGACACCCGATAAAACCGGCGAGGTAGCGACATCTACCGACTCGCATGACGCAGCCACCCACGATACCAACGGCGACGGCCAGCTCGCCACGCAGCGACGACCTTCCGCCCGCGAGCGCCGGGCCGAGCAAGAAGACAGCTTCCCCATCCAGGGCATCGACTACATAGAGTTCTACGTGGGCAATGCCAAGCAGGCCGCCCACTTCTACCGTACCGCTTTCGGCTTCAACATCATCGCCTACGCCGGGCCGGAAACGAAGGTGCGCGACCGGGCCTCCTACGTGCTCGAACAGAACAAGATTCGCTTCGTGCTGACCGCGCCCCTCCAACCTGAAGGGGAGATCGCCGCCCACGTCAACCTGCACGGCGATGGGGTGAAGGACATCGCCCTCCGAGTGCCGGATGTGGACTACGCCTACCACACGGCTGTAGAGCGTGGCGCGACCGGCATCACCGAGCCGCACTGGGTCGAGAGCGAGAAGGGCCGCATCCGCAAGGCCGCCATTGCCGCCGCCGGGGACACAATCCATACCTTCATCAACCGCGACGACTACGCGGGCACCTTCGCGCCGGGCTACCACAAGCGCGACATTCCCGGCATTCCCACGGGCGTCGCGGCGGTGGACCACCAGGTGATCAACGTCGAGCTTGGCAAGATGAACTATTGGGTGGAGTATTACGCGCGCATCATGGGCTTCTCCCAGCTAATCTCCTTCGATGACAAGGACATCTCGACCGAGTACTCGGCCCTCATGTCGAAGGTGATGCAGGACGGCACCGGGCGGGTCAAGTTCCCCATCAACGAACCGGCGGCGGGCAAGAAGAAGTCGCAGATCGAAGAGTACCTCGATTACTACCGCACCCCCGGCGTGCAGCACCTCGCCCTCATTACCGGCGACATAGTCGGCACGGTGACCAAGCTGCGCGACAACGGCGTAGAGTTCCTGCGCGTGCCCCATTCCTACTACTTGGAAGCCCCTGAGCGCGTGGGCCAGATCAAGGAAGACCTCGCCCAACTGGAAGAACTCGGCATCCTCATCGACCGCGACGACGAAGGCTACCTGCTGCAAATCTTCAGCAAGCCTGTGCAGGACCGCCCCACCGTCTTCTTCGAGATCATCGAGCGTCACGGCTCGCGCGGCTTCGGCAAGGGCAACTTCAAGGCGCTGTTCGAGGCTATCGAGCGCGAGCAGGAGCTACGAGGTAACCTGTAAACTGGCAGACACATACCTTCCAACTACATGTCCTCCCAGCAAATACGTGCACTCGAGTGCACGTATTTGCTGCCACATGGAAAACACGGGCCATTAAGTGGACCTTGAACCATTTGCCTACACTGTAGTGGTAAACGACAACTTCCACTACATGGACGAGGCTGAAAGATACGAGCATGCCGTGTTCGATAGCTGCGGGGAGGCTGTCACGGCCTGCAAGAAGATCGTGGACGACTACCTGCTCGCCAACTACAAGCCCGGCATGAGCGCAGAGGAGCTTTACGAAAGCTACACGTCCTTTGGTGAAGACCCGTTCATCGTTGGCAAGGATGAACAGTGCCGGTTCTCAGCCTGGAGCTACGCCCGGCAGCGTTGTGAAGAGCTGTGCGGGCCGTGAGTAAGAGGAGACATGATGGCAGAGCCGTCCGACCTCATCAACACCTGGCGCAAGATAATAGTGGGCGAGGGTAAATCATGGGTGCTGTTCGAGCATGGCACCTGCGTGGTCTTCGCGAGCCCTGTTGAAGACCTAGAGGGTGCAGCCACGGCCCTGCTGAAGGAGTGGGGTCCGGTCGTAGCCGGCACCCCTGCGGGCGACTTCGACGTAATCGGCCTGCAGGACGACCCAGGCTGGGTAGTCACCTCACACCACCCCGACATCCTCACTTACGTCGGCGCGGACGAGTTCGAGGAAGGGGAATCGCCGGACGACATGATAGTGGGGCTGGTGGGCAGGTCCAAGCGTGGGCAGGACGCTGAGGAGCTTCACGTCATCCACACGGAGCCGTAGTTTGTCCTGGTGCAACGGACTCTGCGAACAACCGTTACTATGTAGAGGTTTCAGCCAAAAATTATCGGTAGAGTCGCCTGGGCCATTATTGAGGTTTAGGGACCTGGAGGCAGCTTGATCAACGGCCTGTCGGTAGATGTCGAGGATTGGTTCCAGGGCTTCAACCAGATTGAGCAGCGTACCTGGCACCGCTACGAGCACAGGCTGGCCGCGAGCCTTGAGCGCACCCTCCAACTGCTCGACGACCACAGCCTGAAGGCTACGTTCTTCGTCCTCGGCTATAACGCCGAGCGCTACCCTCACCTCGTGCGCAGGATACACGCCGCGGGGCATGAGTTAGGTACCCACGGCTACTCGCACACACTGGTGTACAACCAGACCCCGTGCGTGTTCAGGGAAGAGTTGAAGCGCGCCATCTGCGTGGTAGAGGACGCCTGCGGAGAGCGAGTGCTGGGGCACAGGGCCGCCTTCTTCTCGATCACCCCGCGCTCCAGGTGGGCGCTCGACGTGCTGATCGAGCTTGGCTTGCAATACGACTCGAGCATCTTCCCGGTACGCAGGAGGCGTTACGGCTGGCCGGGTGGGCCGCACCGTTTCTGCCGGGTTATCGGTCAGGGTGGCAGCCTGGTCGAGTTCCCGTTGCCCACCTGGAACTTTGGCCTGCTGCGCCTCCCGGTGGGGGGTGGAGCGTACCAGCGCATCCTGCCGGAACGCTACATATTCGCGGGGCTGCGCCGCCTGAACCGGGCCGGAGAGCCGTTCGTCGCGTACATGCACCCGTGGGAGCTTGACCCGGAACAGCCTCGTGGCGTCGCAAGCGGGCACTCGGCGTGGCTGCATTACGCCAACCTGCATGGCAGCGCCGGGCGCTTTACCCGCCTGCTCACCCGTTTTCGATTTGCTCCACTGCGTGAGCTTGCCGCCGATATGGGACCAACGCTGCCCGAAGTCCACATCGACTAAGAGGGGCGACAATTTGTTGCGACCCGCAAGATCCATGATGCCAAAGGTGACGCATATCTCCGCAAGCTACCCGCCCGACACCGGAGGCATAGCGCGGTACGTCCACGACCTGGCCGCGGCCCGCCCGCCACGCACGTGCACGGTGGTCGCCCCCGCACATGGCAGAAAGACTCAGGTCGAGGTCGACAGTGGCGTTCGCATCATCAGGGTAGCGAGGCAGGCGGTGGTGCACTCCGAACCCACGGGTATCCTGCCAATGGGCATGGCGCTTACGCTCCGGCGGTTGAGTGCCACCTGTGACCTCCTCCACGCCCACCTGCCTTTCCCCGCCCTGCTAGGTCTCGCGCCACTCGCGAGGCGGAAGGTGCCCTGGGTCGTTACCTACCACAACGAGATACAGGACAGCATGGCTATACCTGGGCCGGTGCGGGCGGTGCACGACGCTCTCCTATGCCGCCTGCTTGCCCGCGCTCGCGCCATCATAGTGACTACCGCAAGCTACGCACAGGCCTGCCCTTCTCTGGCCGCATTTCAGCATAAGGTCAGAGTGGTGCCCTACGGCCTCAACGCCGACGCCTTCGCCGCCTCAATGGACCATGCTAAGGTCACACGCTCCGACAACACCCTGCTGTACGTGGGCAGGCTCGCCTACTACAAGGGCCTGGACGTGCTGCTCAGGGCCTTGCGCCAATTACCTGGCACGCGCCTACTAGTCGTCGGAGAAGGTCCGGAAGGCGAGGAGTTGCGCAGGCTGTCGTGCCAACTGGGCGTTGAGGAGCAGGTAGAGTGGCGCGGACGCGTAGCTGACGCCGAATTGCCGTTCTTCTATAGCTCGGTTGCGGCGTTGGTGCTCCCAAGCACGGGTCTCAGCGAAAGTTTCGGCATCGTACAGCTAGAAGCGCACGCCTGCGGCACCCCTGTCGTGAGCAGCAACCTGCCGGGTGTTCGCGAGGTGAACCCCGACGGCGCAACCGGGCTGCTGGCCGAACCGGGTGACGCAGAGGACCTGGCCCGCAAACTGAAGGTGCTGCTGGGCGACGCCGAGTTGCGCCACAAGCTTGGAGAGCAGGCGCACCGCTATGTACGGGAGCAGTTCCCGGTGCGACGTATGCTCGAGGGGGTGGAGGGCGTTTACAGGGAGGTACTGAGCAGGCGTCCTTCGCATGGATAGGGCTTTAGAGGTGCTAGAGAGACGACCAGGGCCTATGATACTAGTCCATACGCGCCCGCCTGCGTCTTGACACCACCATACCCCTTTGCTATGCTAGCAACGCTTCGAACTAGCATTACATCGCAGGCGATCCTCCTGATACTACATCGCACCCCAAGCCTGCACGTGCTGGGTAGGCACTTATCGTTAGCTAAGTGCCCAGTCAAGCCTTTATTGGGTGCGGATATTATTTAGGAGGTGGAGAAATGCCGTTGTACTTAGATGTCCACAACTTACCTGGGGCCAAAGCAGGTGACGTTGCTGAAGCTCACATGAAGGACCTGCAGGAGCAAGAGAAGCACGGAGTCAAGTACCTTCGCTACTGGGTGAACGAGGAAGAGGGAAAAGTCTTCTGCCTTGTGGAAGCACCCAACGCCGAGGCTGCCCACACCGTACACCGCGACGCGCACGGCCTGGTCGCCGACGAAATCTACGAGGTCACAGAGGGGTCATAAGCCCCCTATGAGGTCCCTTGCCAGCGCCAGAGGCAAGGGACCTACTTTACCATTATGAAGCTAGTAACTTTCTCTCACTTGCACCGCACCGCGCCCGACCGGACAGAGGGGCAGGACACCCACGTCGGTATCTATCTACCCGGCGAGATGCCCCGCATCCTCAACCTCGAAGCCGCCCACGCCTGGCTAAACAAGAAGCGTGGAGGCATCTCAGCATACCATCCGCCTATGACCATGTTGCAACTGCTTGATGGCGGCGCCGACGCGATGGAACGAGTGCGCAGCCTGGCCGAGATCGTGTGCGACGATGATGAAGGGCTTTGGGAGTGCTCTCAGCCTGTGGACGACGTGCAACTGCTCGCGCCCATACCGTTCCCCCGCACCATACGCGACTTCTACGCCTTCGAGCAGCACGTCAAGACCGCCCGCGCCCTGCGCGGCCTCGACATGATACCGGAGTGGTACGACCACCCGGTCTTTTATTACTCTAACCCCGGCGCGGTGTACGGCCCCGATGAGGACGTGCCTTACCCACGCGGCTCGAAGGAAGTGGACTACGAGCTTGAGATCGCCTGCGTCATAGGCAAGCCGGGCCGCGACATTGACGCCGAAGAAGCCAACAACTATATCGCGGGCTACATGGTCATGAACGACTGGAGCGCCCGCGACACCTGGCGCAACTTCGAGGCGAAGCTGAGCATGGGCCCCGCCAAGAGCAAAGACTTCGCCAACTCCCTCGGCCCAATGCTGGTCACGCCCGACGAGTTGGAGGACGTACGCGAGGGGGAGGGCATAAACACCCGCTACAACCTCAGCATGAGCGCCAGGATCAACGGCCGGGAGCTATCGCGGGGCAACGCCAACACCCTCACCCACACCTTCGCAACTATGATCGAGTGGGCCTCCACGGACGTGTGGGTGCGCCCCGGCGACGTGCTGGGCTCGGGCACGGTAGGCACCGGCTGTATACTGGAGCTACGGCCGGAGAACACGGGAGGCTGGCTCAAGCCAGGGGATGTGGTGGAGCTTGAGATCGAGAGGCTGGGGGTGTTGAGGAACAGGCTGGTAGGGCAAGAGTAGAGGAGTATCGGTAGAAGTGGAGCAGAATTATACAGCTAAGGTATGGCAAGAAGGTGATTGGTGCGTTGCTCAATGCCTGGAAGTTGATATTGTCAGCAAGGGCGAGACTGAAGAAGAGGCGTTGGCTAATCTGAAAGAGGCTTTGGAGTTACACTTCGAGCCTCAAAGCGTTACCAGTGTGGCCGACCTTAAGGGTTCCGCTGGTTCGCTAGATCGACCCATAAGCTGGAATGAGATAATCCAGATCGCCCGTGAGGACCACGTGGAAGACCACGTGATAGTAAAGACTAGAAGTAAATAGTCTATTTCGATAAGATAAACGACATCAACCCCTAAGGCCATGAGGTTACTTGAAGCGATCACAAAGATAGCAATGTCGAATGACAGCAACAAAGTAGGCCCTTGTCATTTCGAACGGAGTGAGAAATCTCGTCCCTAAGCACTGTGTGGCACCTTTCTTACGAGTAGAAACAGCCGCAGAGTCCCAAAGAAAAGATCAACATCGGGGTAGAGGACGAGATTTCTCACTGCGCTCGAAATGACAATGCTATACTTGGGTGCTCATCTTTGGGATTGCTATTCTTGAGATAGTTTCTACTATTGTCCGTACCTGTGGAGGAAGAAGCTAATGCAAGCCCGTAAAGCCCCACTATTCCTGACAACGCTCCTGCTCATGCTGGCTTTGCCGCTGCCCCAAACCTCCACCCGCGCCCAGGAAACCACCCACACCTTCCCCGAAACCGGCAAGACCGTCCGCGGCATCTTCCTCCAATACTGGACCACCCACGGCGGCCTCGCCCAGCAAGGCTACCCCATCTCCGACGAGATGATGCTGAAGAGCACCGACGGCAAGGAGTACCGCACCCAGTTCTTCCAGCGTGCCGTCTTCGAGCAGCATGCCGAATTCGCGGGCACCCCCAACGAAGTGCTCCTGAAGCTCGTCGGCCAGACCTTCTACGAGCGCCACTTCCAAACCACCCCTCCCTCAAACCAGGCCGTAAACCCTACCAACAGCATGACCTTCAAAGAGACCGGGCATGGCATAGGCGGCAAGTTCCGCGCATATTGGGAGCAGCACGGCGGCTTGGCGCAGCAAGGCTACCCCATGACCGACGAGTTCAAGATGGCGAGCACGGACGGCAAGGAGTACACCACGCAGGTCTTCCAGCGCGCGGTGTTCGAGTTGCACCCGGAGTTCGCGGGGACGGAGAATGAGGTGTTGTTGAGGTTGTTGGGGGTGGAGGAATTAGAGGTGTTCAACAAGCCAGCAGAAGATGTCTTCCAAGGTAGGGAAGTTATTCAGGGAAATGGATGGTCTTATGTGAACAGTCCCCATGCATTAATTACTCTTCATGCTGTAGATAAGCAGAAGATAGA
>JAXDKH010000363.1:0-4622 GCA_034667185.1 Chloroflexia bacterium
CACAACCCTGTCGAGGCTGCCTGACGGGAATATGCTTGTCATTGAGCCGCGTGCTTCAACTCCTATTTTCAAGGTGGGCGATGAGCTGGTGGCACCCCAGCCGTCGTTCTCTCCCCTTGAATCGGGCGGACTCGCCGTTGCGGACGGCTCTTCGGCACGCGACCCGTTGCTGCGCTTCGTAGACCTGTCAAACCTGCATATCGCCCATGCGTCACAGATTGAGGTTCCGACGTGGGGTAGGGTGGTGCTAGGCAGCGACAAGGGGCCGCTGATCATCGCGGGACAGGAGGCCGGTCGCAAAGTGGGCATCTTAGCCTTCGACCTCGAGCAGACCGACCTGCCGCTTCAGACGGCCTACCCCCTGCTCATGCGCAACATGGTAACGTACCTGCTGCCCGATCCGACCGGGGGCGTTCCCGTTTCAGTGACACCACGTTCGATTGTGACCGTAGATGCGGCGGACCGTTCCGTGAGCAAAGTCCTGGTTGAAGACCCCTCAGGAAAGGAGTGGGGTTACGATTTGAGCGCCGACCGCCGAAGGGTGGCGTTCCCGGAGACGCGGCAGCCGGGGGTCTATTACATCACACAGTACGCAGGAGAGGAGATCGTTGCGCAGGAGGCATTTACCGTCAACCTCGCCTCTCGGGACGAGTCGTCGCTCCAGCCAAATCCGCAGCCCGGCCTGCCTACGGGAGCTCAGCCTGGCATTACGAGTGCGTCAGCAGCGCAATCCGACACCTTCCGGCGGGAGCTTTGGCCGTACGTTGCCATGTCGGGCTTTGCAGTGCTTCTGGCGGAGTGGTTCCTGGCGCAGAGAGTTACGATCCGCCGTGCGTTCACCGAGTGGCGGGGCCGTCGCGCAAGGCGCAAGCTGGGGAGCGTTTAGGGCAGCTATGGACTTGCCGTTCAGCATCACCGAGCCGCGCGCTCTCATATTGCTTCTCGCGGTCCCGCCTGTTGTATGGCTCGGGGTGCTGACGGCCCGTGCCCGCCCGCGAGACCGTTCCCGCATCGCTGCCAGCACCATCATCCGCACGCTCACCCTGACATTCCTCACGCTGGCAATCGCAGGTACGCAGTTCATCGCGGCGGGTGGTCCGATGAACGTGATTTTCCTCGTTGATAGGTCAGCCAGCGTCTCGCCGTCGAGTAAACAGGCGTCGTTCGACTACGTACGACAGGCGATCAAATCGATGGGGCCGGACGACCGTGCGGCAGTGGTCCTCTTCGGTGAGAACGCTATCCTGGACCGTGTCCTGACCGCAGATACCGAGTGGGCAGCGGTGGGCAAGGAGCCGTCCGGGCTGGCAACCGACATTGCAGACGCCATCCAGGTGGGTACGGCCCTGTTCCCGGAGGGGGGTGCCAAGCGGCTCGTGCTCCTGAGTGACGGCGCTGAGACCGTAGGGCAGGCAAAGGATATTGCCGCGGGCGAGGCGCTGGCCGGGGTCCAACTGTCGGTGGTGCCGCTGGGTGATACAGCACGGAACGAAGTGGCTGTTGACCGCGTGGTAAGTCCCAACAGCGTGCCCGCAGGCCAACAAATCCCGGTCCGCGTGCTGGTCAAGAGCAACAGCGACCGGGCGGGTAGCGTTACCCTGTTCGATGGCGAGACACCTGTGGCAACCCAGGACCTCCAGTTGAAGTCGGGCGACAACGTCGTGAACTTCACAACCGAAGCCAAGGAGCAGGGATTCCACGTTTTGAAGGCGCGGGTAGATTCGGTTGATGATCGTTTCAGCGAGAACAACGAGGCGCTGTCGTTCACGATTGTAAAAAGTCCACCAAAGGTGCTTATCCTTGCAAGCAACGACGCGGATAGTCTGCCTTTCAAGAACGCGCTTGCTTCAAGTGGCATAGATGTCGAGCAAGCCGCGCCCGGTGATTTGCCGCGAGAGCCGGAAAACATAGGCAAGTACGACGCTATCGTCCTGGCAAACGTGTCCGCTGAAGCTCTCGACGTTGCCGGGCAGGAGGTGCTTCAGAGCTACGTGCGTGATATGGGCCGAGGGCTCATCATGGTCGGTGGTGACATCAGTTACGGCGCGGGCGGGTACGCTCGAACTCCCATCGAGGAGGTGCTGCCGGTGCGCATGGATGTGCGTACCTCAGAGGAGCGTGCCTCGCTTGCGATGACCTTTGTAGTGGACAAGAGTGGCAGCATGGGCCGCTGCCATTGTGGCGGCAACCAGCAGTTCGACCCTAGCATGCGCACCGAGTTTGGCGAAAGCAAGATTGAGCTTGTGAAGCGCGCCATCACCAAGTCCACAGCGCTCCTGAATTCTAACGACCAGGTGGGCGTTCTCACCTTCGACGAGCACCCGACCTGGCTGGCCCGCCTCCAGCCCCTCGCGGACCTTGGGGAGCAGCGATTAGAGCAGCTTCTGCAGCCGGTGGAGGCCAAAGGCAACACCGACATGTATGCAGGATTGGCCCAGGGCATCGCCGGAATGGAAGGTAGCAACGCGCAGCTGAAGCACATTGTCCTGCTCGGTGATGGCTGGAGCAAACACGCCGACTACGACGCACTTATTTCACGCATGTCGGCGAGCAACATCACGCTCTCAACCGTCGGGGTGGGCGATGGTTCCGACCTGCTTCTACAGGACCTTGCCAATCGCGGAGGAGGCCAATACTACCAGGCAAAGGACGTGCGTACCGTGCCTGATGTCCTGCTAAGAGAAACGATCCGGCTGGCAGGCTCCTACTACGTCGAGGAGGAGTTTACCCCCGCGTTGGCGCGTGCCAGTCCCATATTGAACGGAATAGACACGGCGGCTTTGCCACCCTTACTGGGGTACAATGCCAGCACTTTAAAAGCCGACGCGGACCTGATACTGCGCACGCCAAAGGGCGACCCTCTCCTGGCGCAGTGGCAGTATGGCCTCGGTAGGGCCGTGGCATGGACCTCTGATGCAAAGGGGCAATGGGCGGCGGATTGGGTAAAGTGGCCGCAGTTCGGCAAGTTTGTCGGGCAGATGGTTAGTTGGACGCTGCCGAGGAATGAAAGCATTGGCCTTGCAGCCTCTTTTGCGGCGCGGCCTGACTCGTGGGGCAGAGGTCAAGAGGTCGCGGTGCGAGTGGACACGGTGACTGGCACAGGCACGCCCCGCAACTTCCTGCCCACTAGCCTGGTCATTACGGGCACCAACGGTATCACGAGCACCGTTGAGGTATCACCGCGCTCCCCTGGCGTGTACGATGGTGTGGCGCACGGACTCAGCCCAGGGGCCTACGCTGCCACGCTTGAGCAACGGGAGAGCGAATCGGGCCAGCTTGTCGAGCGACTGGATACCGGGTTTGTCGTACCGTATCCCAGCGAGTACCGGCTGTCGGACCGCAACACGGCGACCGCCCAGGCGCTAATGTCCGACCTGGCGCAGCTTGGAGGTGGCAACGTGCTGGAGATTACCCAGCCCAGCGCGGCTTTTACGCACGACATATCCCCTGAGCCCAGGCGATTACCGTTGTGGCCCTGGCTGCTGCTGGCGTCCATACTGCTCTTCCCGCTGGACGTGGCAATCAGACGTGTGAGCCTCACTCCCCGCGAGCTCTGGCGCATATTGAGGGGCCGCGCACCCGACAATGCCTGATTTAGCTCGTACAATTGACCTGAACGCGGATGTCGGGGAGAGCTTCGGGGCCTGGCCGATGGGCCACGACGCGCAGATCATGCCTTACATCACCTCGGCGAACGTTGCCTGCGGTGGGCACGCTGGCGACCCAAATGTGATGTCTGCTACCGTGCGGCTGGCGGCAGGCCACGGTGTCAGCGTTGGCGCACATCCCGGCTACCCCGACCTCGCGGGCTTTGGCAGGCGCACCATCCCGTATAGCCCTGAGGAGATACGGAGCTTCGTGCTTTACCAGGTAGGGGCTTTATGGGCTATTGCCCGGGCGTCGCGGGTGGACCTGAGCCATGTCAAGCCGCACGGTGCCTTGTACAACGTGGCTGCTCGTGACCGGCAAATTGCAGAGGCGATAGCTCATGCGGTCCGAGACTTCTCACGCGACCTGCCGCTGGTGTGCCTTGCAGGATCGGTAGCAGAGGAGATTTCTCGTGGGCTGGGAGTGCCTACACTGGCAGAGGGTTTTGCCGACCGTGCCTACGAACCGGACGGTGCCCTTCGCGACCGTAAGCTGCCAGCAAGCGTGCACCACGACCCGCAAGTCGTCGCTGAACAGGTGGTCGCCCTTGCCAGGGGAGAAGTGCGCACCTCAGATGGAAGTATTCTGAGGGTGGATGTCGACACGATCTGCTTGCATAGTGATACTCCGGATGCAGCGGCCTTCGCGCAGGTAGCCCGGCAAGCACTCGAACAGGCCGGTTATGTAGTTTCGGCACCTCACTTCTAGCCTATGGAACCCAGCCGCTCGGTGGCAATCGACCAGATGGGCGAGGCTGCGCTTCTCGTAACGCTCGGCGACGGCATATCCCCCTCCCAGAACGACTCGGTTCACCGACTGGCTCACAGTCTGCGGCATCTTGATCTACCGGGCATCATTGACCTGGTTCCTGCCTATGCCAGCCTCCTTGTCACTTACGATGACACAGTCATAGACGAGAATGTACTCGCCGCCTACATTAGCCAAGACCTCAATTCGGCTCAGACCTTGCCCGA
>JAXDKH010000364.1:0-31710 GCA_034667185.1 Chloroflexia bacterium
AACGACCTGCAACAGGTCACCGCCACGTTGGAGATATTCGGCCTGCCGTAGCACAAGTCGGATGAGGCGCAGCAATGGCGGCGATTACATGTGCAGGCTTGCTCGATAGGAGAAAGGTGTGGTCAAGCGTAAGTTTGTGGTTCCGAGACGATTGGCGCTACTGCTGAGCGTGAGCACCCTGGCTTTGTCAGCGACCACGCCGGGCACCGCTGCGCCTGCCTGGCAGGCGCTTCCGCCCGATGTTAGCGCCCTGGATGCCGTATGGAACCGGACCGACAGCCTTGTGGCAGCCCACACGGTAACACGCAGTTGGTTCTGGGGGCCACCTGAAACCGCTTGGACCACACGCGAGCTTTACGTGGACGACCCCACCGGCACCAGATCGCGACTGGTGCGCTACTACGACAAGAGCCGCATGGAGATCAACAACCCCAACGGCAACCGCAACGATCCCTTCTACGTTACCAACGGCCTGCTCACGGTCGAACTTATTTCCGGTCGGGTGCAGGTAGGCAACAACACCTTCGAAAGCCGCTACCCGGCTAATATCGTGGTGGCAGGAGACTTTAACGACCCTGCGGCTCCCACCTATGTGTCGTTAGCCAGCAAAGCAAACGCGGGTACGGACCACCCCGACCCCGACAGACAAGGACAGCAGGCGACCGACACAATCGCCAGGGACGGCACGGTGGGCAACGATCCCTCCAAGGCCGGTATTCCCGGCACGCGGATCGTTTCTTACGACACCGTGACGAGGCATAATATCCCCCAGGCTATGTGGGACTTCTTAAACGCCCAGGGTCTAGTAAGAAGGGGGAACCAGACAGTAACGGAGCCGCTGTCGAATCCCTGGTACTATGCTACGGGCCGCCCCATATCGGACGCTTATTGGGCGAAGGTCAAGATAGGCGGCGTGCCCACCGACACGCTCATACAGGCCTATGAACGACGCGTACTCACTTATACCCCCTCCAACCCTGCGGGCTTCCAGGTCGAAATGGGCAACATAGGCGCGCATTACCGTGACTGGCGCTACTTTGGCATGGGCAAATAGAGCCGATCTTCTGCCGGACATTTACCCCACTTCCACTATGTAGATTCGTTGTCTGCAAAGCAGAGGCAACCTCGATTCTCGCCCCACATTCGTCTCCAGAAGCTTGTAGGCCTGTGGTGCGCTCGATTTTCGCCACCCATCGCGCAGTAGACGGGGTGTAATCATTCTCTGCAGAGCACTCCACCGCCTCTCTGCAGAGAATGATTACACCCTATGGAGTAGCCTCGGAAATTGACAACGCCTGCGTAGGCTTATATAATATCATCATCACTAAGCACCGCTATTAGGTGCTGCGAAGTGGCTGAATGGCGAGGTAGCTCAGTGGCAGAGCAGGGGACTCATAAGCCCTTGGTCGGCAGTTCAAATCTGCCCCTCGCCACTTTTGTATTTAAGCCTCATGACTGAAGCTCCGTTGTAACTCAATACGCATTGTGCTTCAGCATTACCCCTGCGACCGTCACCATCCCGCAATCGTGTAAGAGGTCACAACCGCCAATGTCTCTGCTGGCCGAGTCAGTCGCGAGAGACGCCCGGCAAGCGGGCTTGTTCGACCTGCTGACTGAGGCTCCGCTGGTAGTAGCAGTGTCGGGCGGTGCGGATTCTTTGGCCCTCCTCAGCATTTTGCGCGAGCTACGGGGCACCCATGCCCAGGACACCCTGCATGTCGCTCACCTGGACCACGGCTTCAGGGGCGAAGAGAGCGAGGCAGATGCCCACTTCGTTGAAGAGTTGGCCGGCGAGTGGGGCCTGACCTGCACAATTACACGCTTTGACGTGCCCGCCTACGCAGCCTCCCGCAAGCTCTCAGCCGAAGACGCAGCCCGCCGCCTGCGATACGCTTTCCTGGCCGGGGTCGCGGAGGAGCACGGAGGCACCGTCGCGGTGGCCCACCACGCCGACGACCAGGCAGAAACCGTCCTCATGCACCTGTTAAGGGGCACGGGCATCAGTGGGCTGGCAGGCATGCGCATGCTGAGCGATCTGCCTGTTGACGTGGAGGATCCGTCACTTCGGCAATTGCGAGGCACTGAAACCACGTCAACCGCGCGGCTGTTTCGTCCGCTACTCGGCACCTGGCGTGTGGACATTGAAGCCTACTGCAAGGAGATTGGCCTCTCGCCGCGGCACGATGCCACCAACCGGGACCCTGCATACCGGCGAAATTACGTCCGGCACATTGTGCTGCCCGCATTGGAGGCGGTTAGTCCTCAGGTCAAGCGTAACCTGTTCCGACTGGCGAACATAGCCGCTGCCGATGACGATGTACTGGAGTCCCTTGCGCACCAGGAGTGGGATAGACTGGTTGTTCAAGTCGAAAGTGACGCCAGAACCACGATCTCTTCGGAAGCCCTTGCGTCTCTTCCGCTAGGAGTTGCACGGCGGGTTGTGATACGCGTGCTACGGACCGTTGCTGGCAAAGTCGAGGATATTGACTTCCGGCAGGTAGAATCGGCGCTACAGGTCCTCTCCGGCGCTCCTGAAGGCCCCAGGGCTATTGATGTGGCTGGAGGGTTGCGGGTGAAGCGGGCGGGACGGCTGGGCGTGGTTGAACAGCAACTGAAGGAGGATACGCGGGATGCCGAGGGGAACGTAACGAACCGCCCTCTGATGTCTGCGGAATCCACCCTGCTGCTGGAAGTCGGTAGCACTACAACTCTGCCGAACGGTTGGAGGGTAGTGGTGCGGGCGCTTGAGCGTGATGTGGTAGCTGGCTCACCGGGCGACTACCTTGCCCTCTTCGATCTCGATGCGCTACCGCCCGGCGTTCAGTTGGTGCTGCGAACGTGGATGCCGGGCGATAGCATAAGGCCGCTGGGGCTGCATGGTCGCAAGAAGTTGCAGGACGTGCTGGTTGATGCTAAAATCCCCAGGGAAGTCAGGGCGTACTTGCCCGTTGTGGCCCTGCAGACCGCGGGCGATGAGGTGCTCTGGCTGCCGGGCCCCGGTGGCAGACGCTCCGCAATTGCACCCATCACCGAGCAGACGCGCCACTTGCTATCCATCGAGTTCAACCCACCTACAATGGCAGGCCAGGAGGCAGAGAGCAGCGTATGACAAGCGAAGTAGAGTATGCCGAGGAGGCCGTAGTGCCAGCAGTCTCAAGGGACATCCGGGGAGATATCGACCACATTCTTGTCACCGAAGAGGATCTCCATAGCGCAATAGGCGAACTGGGGCGCACTCTCACCAGGGAGTACGCGGGCAAGGAACTGCTCTTGGTCGGTGTGCTACGTGGCGCGATCATGTTCATCGTGGACCTGGCGCGCGCTGTCGACTTGCCATTGACGATGGACTTCATGGCGGTGGCCTCCTACGGGGCCTCTACCGAGACCAGCGGTATCGTGCGCATCTTGAAAGACCTCGATAGCTCTATTGAGGGCAAGCACGTGCTCGTGGTTGAGGACATCATCGACAGCGGTCTCACCCTCAACTACATCCTCGACACACTCCGCACGCGCAACCCCGCCTCTGTGCGCGTGGCCGCCTTGTTGAACAAGCCCGCCCGCCGCCGGGTGGACGTTGGGGTGGACTACGTCTGCTTCGACATCCCGGATGAGTTCGTGGTCGGCTACGGCCTCGACTTCAACCAGATTTACCGCAACCTGCCTTTTGTGGGCGTGCTCAAGCCCGAAGCGTACCTGCAGAACGGGCACGACTCCGGCGAGGACGAGGGCGCTGAAACCGAAATTTAGCGGCACAGGGAGGGGTCTTTCACGGCTCTTCCCTCTCCTGTTCTTTCTCGCCTGGGCCGTCGCCTTCTCCTTTCCCCTGGTCCTGCACATGGCCGACTCGGTAGTCCTGTCGCGGGGCGGCGATGCCTGGCTGCACGTTTGGGACCTCTGGTGGGTGGACAAGGCTGTAGTAGACCTCCACCAAAACCCCTACTTAACCACCTATCTCTACTACCCCACCGGCCTAAACCTCTATTACCACTCCCTAGACCTGCTCAACGCCCTCGCGTCCATACCCCTCCAGCACCTCTTCAACCTGACCGCTGCTTTCAACCTCATGCTGCTTGCCAACCTGACGCTGGACGGACTGGCAGCCTACTGGCTGTGCCGGGAGCGCACCGGGTCGGTAGAGGCAGGGCTAGTAGGCGGCGCGCTGTTCGCCTCAACTCCCTTGCTCGGCACCTCCCTCGATTTCGGGCAGCTTGACGAGGTGACGGTCTGGTGGGTGCCGCTTTACATACTTGCGTTGTGGCGGGCTCTCGACAGCCCCGGACCGGTTTGGAAGCGGGGCAGTGGGAGGCGGGCGACTCTCTGCGCCGGACTGTGCCTCGTGGGGGCGTCGCTTGCAACCTGGTATTTCACGGCAGGGCTGGTGGTATTTACCGTCGCGTTTGTGCCCCTTTACCTGCTAAGGAGTAGCGGCGGGGGTGCAAGGCAGTATTGGTCGCGCCTCTGGACCGCGGGGCTCAAGGTCGCGGCGGCTGTCGCGCTATTTGTGGTGCTGCTAAGCCCGCTGCTCTGGGCAATGATAAGCGAGCGGCTCTCAGGCGCTACCTACATGCTCCCCGCGGCCAGGACTACCGTTGCCAATTCGGCGGACCTGCTGGCCGTCTTCGCCCCGCCCCGGCTAGACCTGCCCACCCTGAACGCGCACTACAGCGTCGTGGCCCTGGGATATGTGGCTCTCGTGTTGACCGTGTTGGGGCTTGTGGCGCGCCGCAATATTACCCTGCCCCTGGGAGTGGCGCTGCTTGCGCTCGTAGTCATGTCGCTGGGGCCCGTGCTCCAGGTCGCGGGTAACGAGACCGGCATTCCGATGCCCTACGCGCTGCTGAATAACGTGCCCTTTATTGGCGCGTCTCGGCAGCCGCTGAGGTTCTTAGCCACGGCGGGCATGGTCCTGTCGCTGATCGCGGCCTATGGCTTCGCGTGGCTGATGACCCGCATTCGCAGCTCAGGGCAGCGTGCGGGTGTCACAGCCGGGGCGCTGCTGCTCGTGGCGCTCGAGCTATTCGGCGTACCCAGGCAGCTAGCCACCACCCAGGCAGACCAATCTGTAGCCTTCCTGCGGGCGAGCGTGGAGACCGGGGCCGTCATCGAATTGCCATACGACGAGTATTCGTCCTTGTCTCTCCTGCACCAGATCGCGCACGAACGACCTATCGTTGGAGGTTACACGTCGCGTCACTTCCCCTACCTCTTTG
The DNA here is from genome assembly GCA_034667185.1 of Chloroflexia bacterium. Lineage (GTDB taxonomy): Bacteria > Chloroflexota > Chloroflexia > QHBQ01 > JADMIH01 > JADMIH01. The sequence continues at coordinate 5,211 of JAXDKH010000364.1, forward strand.
CGGACGCCGCACCGGGACTCGCACAACTTGTGCATGGAGACCCTGCGCCCCTCTTGGATGAAGACGTGCTGACCCCCGCGGTGCAGCAGACAGCGCAACATAGCCTCGACTACTATGGCATTCGCTACGTAGTGGTGCACAAACGTGACCTGGCGACGGGCCGGTACGGTACGCTGGAGGAGGTTCTGGACGCTCTATTCGGCGGAGAGACCCCGACTTATGAGGACGATGACGTTGCCATTTACAGGACTCCTGCAACCAATATTGCCCCAGGAGAACAGTTGCCCCTGGTGGGCCTGGGAAGCGGTTGGCATGCTGCCGAGCCCAACCCGACTCACAGGTGGACGGGCAGCAACGTCACCGACGGCAACGCACTCGTTTGGATCGGCATCCCGCCCGCAGCCGAAGGCCCGTACCGCCTGCAAATGACGGCCTATTCGTACGAAAAGCCCCGCACCGTCACAATCGAGCTAGATGGCAGGCCGCGGGCGGAACAGGCCCTTACACCGGCCTTCACAAACATCGATATCGACCTGGGACATCTGCAGGCGGGCAACCACATCCTGCTGCTAAAGGCTCACGAACCACCGGACAGCCCTCCCGGCGACGAGCGCAAGTTGGCTATCGGCACGACCCACTTAGCCGTCGTGCGCCAGCCCTAGCGTTTCGCGCCAACAGCGGCCCTCAGCCACGCGGCCTCCAACTGCTCCGCCACGGGATCGACGCGCAGCCCCTCAGCAACGTTCAACCCATTGTCACGCACCCGGTTATACAGGTCCGGCTCGGCGAGCATGCGGGTGATGGCATCCGCGATGGCCTGCGGGCTGCGAGGGGCTACGGCCATGCAGGCGTCGTGCGGGGCCAGGTAGGAAGCCGCCCCGGTGGTCTCGCTAACCACGGTGGGTGTGCCGACAGCCGCTGCTTCTAATGCAACCCGGTGCAAGGCCTCTACCACGCTCGGGGAAGCTACTATGTCGGCCCCAGCCAGGTGCTGCCGGACTTCGGGGTGGGCGACCTGCCCTGTGAAGATAAGGTGCTGTGCGACACCCAGGTCACCCGCCCGCTTGAGGAGGAATTCCCGGTAGTCGCCGTAGTTCTCGGTGCTACGGGAAGGCCCGCAGAGCACGAACCAGGGGACCGGCTTGCCCTGCACCCGCATGGCAGCCGCCACGAGGGGCACCGCGTCCACCAGGTACTCCAGCCCCTTGAACGGGTGAAGGCGGCTGAGCGACATCACCACCGGGTTCGGCAGGCCAATACCGTAGCGCTCTGACAGCAATGCGCGACTCTCCCGCCTGAACTGTTGGAGATCAAATGCCGGTGGCGGGAAGGCGCTATCCTCCAGCACCCTGGGCACCATCACGATGCGCTCCCGTTCGGCCAGGTGCTCTCCCGTGAGATACCCGATCATGAAGGGCGAGTTGACCCGCACCAGCGCCGCGCGCCTCAAAGCTAGTCTCACCGCCGCCCGCGGTAAGGGGAAGCGCCGGTACCCGTAGTCGTTTTCCGGTAGCTCAATTACGTCGGCCCCCTGGACGTTAGCCATGTAGGGGGTCTTGCCCGCCCCCAGCGCGGCCGCGGCCCCGAATGGGTAGACGCCCTCGACGTGCAGCAGGTCGTAATGATGTCGCCTCAGGTGCCGGCGGAGGGCGGCGAGCAATGTGACGGTGTGCTCGTACTTGAGGAATTGCCCGGCGGCCCTCCTGACCAGCCCGCTGATTGGCCCACCCGCGGTAGCCAGGTTCACCCGGTATGTGGGCACGCCTGAGTAGACCGTCCGGCTGTACCTCTGCACGCCGGGCTCGTTGATCTGCGTCAGCACTTCTACTTCATGGCCCCTCCGCATGAGCGCCAGTATCGCCTGTTCGTGTCCTACGTTGCCCATCAGCTCCGGGCTGTAAGAGCCGATGAAGTAGAGGACGCGTAGTCGTCTTGTAGCCATGGGGCTGCCGTCTGGGTGTGTGGTTTTAGGCATGTTCATGGCTGCATTATAAACCAGCGGAGAAAGCAAACACCCCACCGTTATCCAGCGGTGGGGTGTTTTAGCCTGCTCGATTGAGGTTTACTTGTTTCCGGAGGCGCTTGCCCCGGTGAAGGGACCTATCGCCTGCGACAGCATCTTCGATATCTGGCCGCGGGTCACGTCTCTGTTGGGGCGGAAGTAGGGTTTGTTGCCCCCGGTGCAAGGCTCACCCGCCCCACCGCATGCGTAGCCGCTGATGATGCCCCGGCGGGCCGACTCCTCAACGAAGCCGAACAGCGGGCTGTCGGCAGGCACGTCGGCAAAAGTCGGCGTGTTTGGCCTGTACTCGCTCCAGTTTCGCGACAGGACGATCATCTTGGCCGTCTGGGCGCGGGTAACGTTGCTGTTCGGCCTGAAGTAGTTGCGGCCAGAACCGTCGCAAGGCTCACCGGCCCCACCGCACTTGTAGCCACTGATGATGCCGCGCCGAGCCGCCGTTTCCACGAAAATGTAGAGAGGCGACGTAGCGGGCACGTCCATAAAGGAGGGGGTATTTGGAGTCACAAGGTCCCCACCCGCACCCAGCACCACCATCTTGCTGAGCTGCGCCCTCGTGGCCGTAGCGCCCGGCCTGAATTGGATCGTGCTATCGGGCTGGCCGTAGCCATTGATGATATTGCGCGCCGATAGGTTTGCGATATCGTCGGCGAACGGATTGTTGGTCGGCACGTCCACGAAGATCGTGCTGGACGAGCCATGATCGATGCGCACGGGCAGCAGGCTATAGTAGCGGCTGGTGTTGAGTCCGTCACTCGCGACGGCGTACACCCAGTACTGGCCGCCATTGGGGAGGCCGCTGGTGTTCCAGCCCACCTGCCCGATGTCGATAGGCACGTTGGATGCAATTAGCTGGCCGTCGTAGCCCGAGTTGTTGGTGTCGTAGTAGAAATTCACGGTCCCGCCACCCTGCATCTTGCTCCAACGCACCAGAGTGGCGTTGTCGGCAATGGGTTGCGACATCAGGTGGGTACTCATGATGCGGAAGAAAGGCAGGTTCATCGCTGGTTGCTTGGTGTCGTCTTCTTCGTGCGGGTCGAACCGGAAGATTCTAATGTCACCCGACCAGCCGTAGGCACCGGTCCCTGGGGCCTTCGGCATTGTCGTAAGGTCCAGAGACATAGGTATCCAGCGGTTATATGGGGCGTAGATGCCTTCCGACTGGACCCATTCCGCGCCTCCACCCAGGTTCCAACTCAAGCGCGGACCAAGGTTGCCCGGAGAGCCGGGGCGTTGAGAGGGCGCCTGGAGCCACAGCTTGATTGTCAGGTAGTGGTAGCGGCTCGCGTCGATAGCACCACGGTCCTGCCCCCTGTATGGGTACATCCAGTAGACCGACGGGTCTTCTACCGTGGTGCCCGGCACCGTGAGCGAGGTGGCCTGCATGTACTCACCGTTGAAGGTCGGCGGGCCGGTAAGGTTCTCGTAAAGCTGCAATTGGTTAGGGTTGGACCCATCCCATGTCTGGCCCAGACGGGCCTGCGCGAAGTCCTCCCCACTCAACGGGCCCGGAGCAATTATGTTCAGGACCGGGGCCGCGTTGACGGTGATCGGGCCTGAGGTGCTCCACTGGCCGTTCTGCTCGCCGTGTATGTAGTACGTGCCGGGAGCGACGCCTGTGTGGTCCCAGGTCCAGCTACCCGCTGTGGAACTAACGCCACCCTTAAGGAGTATTTCTCTGGAATTCGGGTCCGGGGTCGAGCCCAGGTAAAAGTTTACATTAGCGTTGCCGTTGGGACGGAAGGTGATTTGCACCGGGGTGGAGGTATCGGGAGTGATGCGCACCCAGTCGAACTTGATGTTGTTGTTGAACTGGTTGTTGGGTGCATCGAAGCGAATGCCGGCCACCGTGCCCAGGTTGGCCCAGTTGGCGGGGTTGATATTCAGATTGGTCTCGTATATATGCCACCCGGCCTCGGCGCTTATCCAGTCGGAGTGGCAATTCGAGTTGTTGCAGGGAGCGCTGTCGCCTGGGTTCTTGTAATACCACAGGATCATGCGACCGGCTACATCCGAGTACATTCGGAAGATAAGCCGTGTGAAGCGCTGGGTAGGAATAGGATAGTTGCGGCCATCCTTTTCCCCTATGTAGGAAGCCGTGGTGGCAAAGTTCTGCTCCAACAGCTTTAGAGACATCTCAGAGTCGCTGGGGGAGCCGGTTGTCGTGGCGCTCCAGATTCCATTGCTGACACTCGGCGCTGAAAAGTTGTGCGGGTAGTCGATATCCTCCGGGTTGTTCATGTCCCAGGGGTCGCCCTGCACCTGTGATGCATAGTCGTCCGACTCGGGGATGGTAGTAGGTCCCGGACCCGTAATGGTGAAGTTGGCTTCGGGGGCGTTAGCCGCGCCCGTATTCGCCTTGTCACCGCTGCCCGGTGCGGCTCCCTGGGCAAGGCCGGCCCCACGCGCAGTGCTCCCAGGAGCGAGGGCTGCAGGGAGGAGGACCAGCGCCGCAAGGGCCATCGTACAAATTTTACTGATACCCTTGGTATGTTTGGTATGTGGTGTGTAGGTCATGTTTGCCTCATGTTCCTTTCAACAGGTGCTATAGGCACCTGTGTATGTGAGTGCCCGCCACGGAATCCACGCTGCACTCAAGGTTAGTTTACCAAGTAAGGGCATAATAAGCTAGACCCATAGAGGTGTCTGCGTAGGGACATTGGTCGCGGTTGGCACCCGGACTTTAGGGCTAAGCGTGGTGCGAAAGGCTCACTCTACGCACACTTCGCGGTAGAGTTTTACGATCCTGGCTATGAGGTCAGCTTCGGAGTATCGTGCTAACGTGTTGCGCCCACCTTCCACGAGCCGCGCCCTGAGCCCTGGCTCTGCCAGCAGCCGTACAATGCCAGCCGCTAAGGCGGAGGGGCTTTCGGGCTCCACCAGCAACCCGTTCACCTCGTGCTGGACCATCTCGCTGACCACGGGCAGGTAGGTCGCTATCACCGGGCAGCCGGCCGCCATGGCCTCAAGCGGAGGCAGTCCGAAACTCTCATACCTCGTGGGGTAGACCAGGCAGTCCGCCGAACGCATCAGCCGCACCTTGCTCTCCTCATCGACCTTCCCCAGCAGCACCAGGCTGGAGAAGCTACCGTTCTCCCGGCAGATGGCTTCCAGGTGCCCTGACCTTGCCGGGTTCTGCCCCGCAAAGAGGAAGATGGTCGTGGGGCACTTCTCCAGCACCAGCGGCATCGCGTGGGCCAGCGTGTCGTAACCCTTGCGCTCCTTCAACTGCCCCAGGAATAGCACGTGCGGCGAAGAATAGCCTGCCGCAACCGATTCGCTGTACGGCACGGACTCGATGTAGGGCACGTCCACCCACAGCGGGATCATGGCGATCTTTTCGGGCGCGATACCGAGGCGCTTCAGCACCCCAACTTCGTGCCGCGAAAGGGCAATCAGGCGGTCGGCCGCGCGGAGAGGAAAGTGCATGCATAAGTTTTGCCAGATAGAGAGTGGCTTTTTGCCCCGCGCTTTCACCAGTTCCCTTACCAGCCGCGCAGGGGTGTAGATAAGCCGCCCAGGATACATCTTGCCGAGGTAGGGGCGCTCGCGGTCGTCTACGAGGTAGGGGTCGTGGAAAGGGCCGACGACGGTGAACACAACGGGCCGCCCGGACGCCTTTGCCCAGATCGCAGCCTGCCAGTTCAGGGCGTTGCGCAGGTGGAACAGGTGCACGACATCGGGGCGGAACGCGGCGAGGGCGGGGGCGAGGCCGGGTGCCACCCACGCCTTGTTTACCCGTACCCTGAAGACCTCAATGCCATCAACGTGCTCGTGCGCTTCCGCCGTAATCTCCGAGTCCTCTTCCCGCAGTGTGAACGCCGCTACCGTGTGACCCTTCGCCACGAGCGCCCGGCCAAGTACCGCTTCGGGCCACTGGCGGAACTGGCGCGTAACCCCTGTGGTGGTTACAATAGCTATTCGCAACTAGAGGTACCTCAGCACGACTTGGGCGAACGGCACGCGAAGGGTGGAGAAGCGCTTCTTGTCCTCCTGGTCCATGCCGCCCAGCAGCCGGAACATTACGTAGAACACCACCCCACCGGTGACGATCATGGCAGCGGTGGGCAAGGGCGTGGGTGGGAAGAACACCAGGAAAGGCAGCAGGACCGCGCTCATGATGGCCGAAGCCAGCCCCACGCGCACAAAGAACTGGCCGGGAAATCTTAGCCCGACGCGCCGCTCCGCGTAGACCAGCGCCACCGCCCGCGAGCCGAGAGCCGCCACAGCCGCAGCAATCGCCGCGCCCGTAACCCCCAGCAGCGGCACGAGAACCAGCACGACCGGAATGCTCAGGAGCGAGAACAGGCGAGCGGTAATCACGGCCCTGTAGTCCTCGTGCACCATCAGTACGTTCAGCACCACGCTGATCATCGCCTCACCGAAGAGGCCCACAGTAAGAATCGCTGTGCATGCTATGGCGTCGGGCAGCTTGGGCTGCGTCAGCACCGCGTCCTCACCAACCTGCACGAAGAACACGGTCAGCAAGTTGCGGGCGGTCAGGATGAGGCCCATGCCCGCGGGCAGGAGCGCGAGTATCAGGAACTTCGTCAGGGTAGCGTAGGCCGTCCGCAGACCTTCCATTCGCCCCTCCGCATACAGGCGGGCGAACAAGGGGGTCTGCACGCCTGTGAGGGGCACCACGAGGGCCTTAAGGAACTGCCTGGTGAACCTGTATGTAAGCCCCAGGATGGAGATTTGCACCGCCCGCGCAGGCTCATCGACAACTATGAGGCTGAGCATAATCACGAAGAACGGGAAATCGTAGAGGTTCACCGACCAGTTGATGAGGTAGTTCAGCCCCGCGAAGCTTGCAATGCGCTCGCGAAGGGGCCTGTTTGATGGCAACTTCACATCCGCGGCTTTAGCGTGAGGCTCGGGGTCCAGGGCCGCCAGCATCTTCCAGGCTTGCCACATCGAGAGCGCCACCGACACGATGGTGGTGATGAGCAGGGCCAGCAAGGCCCCCAGCGCGCCCCAGCCAATGTACACGAAGATGGAACTCAGCACCGGGAATCCGACGCTGGCCAGCACATCGAGCGAGTTGGTGATCTTTTGCCGGAAGTGCGTGTACAGTAGCTGTATAGTGACGTCTGACATCGCGCCGAGGACCAGCAGCACGCCCGTTATCAGCAAGAACCACCCGCCCTGCTCCCCCAGGTCGAACGTCGATATCCAGAAGCCGGGAGCTACCGCCAGCGCCAGTATCAGCAGGAGCAGTACCGCGCCCTTTATGATGCTTACCCAGAAAAGCAGCTGCAAAATGCCCCGACGCCCGTAGCGCATCTCGACTTCGGGGTAGAAGCGGGGCAAAGTCCGCTCGATGCCCAGGTCCACGACCAGGCCGAACCAGTTCAGCAGCGACGTGACCACCAGGTACAGCGCCCAGCCCTCGGTCCTGAGCAGGCGCACGGTGATGATGCTGGCCCCGAATGCCACCAGCACCTTCAAGGGGAAGAAGGCAGCGTTCCAGAAGGCTGCGAGGCCTGCTCTTTCGACTAGTGGTCGGGTGTCCCTGCTCAAGGTGTAGTGCCTGGGGCGAGTGTTCGCGAACGAAGGTGTGGGCTCAAAATGCGTGCCACGGCAGGTTCGGGGGCGTTCATGGGGCGCGCTCCAACCTCACGGTGTCAAGCTGCACTCCCAAAGCGCGAGGGTCGTTGCCCAGTCCAGCAGGTCTGCCCGACCAGGTGGGCGCAAATATGTGCAACAGGCCGGTAGCGGGGTCGCGCTCCTTCTTAGGCGTGCCGCCCGGCACCACGAAGCTATACTCCTTGAAGTCGCTGCCCGGCTGTAACACGACCTGGCCTATCTGAGTGTCGTCCAAAGCCACGGTGATTGTCAAGGGCTCCGTGCGCAGGATGGGGCTACCTTCCACGGGCGTCTCAGGCCGCATGCTGAGTGTGATGCGGGTGCCCTGGTATGCCGTTGCGTCGGGTGTCGCAGGCACAGGCACCCGCAGGATGGCGTGGCTGCCGGTCCAGCGCCAGTAGCTCGCGCCTCCATCAGAGGTCTCCTGCTTGTTGAAGCCGGCCACCAGCCACGGGTAGTCCATCTTGCCGATGTCGAGCAAGAAAGGTAACGTAGGCGGCTGGGCAGCGGCGGGTTCGACTTTGTAGATGCCCCACGGCAGGTACGCCCGCGACACGTTGGTGGGCTTCTGGTAGTACAACTGCTCGAACTCGGCCACGTCGTAGTCCCAGCTACCCACCTCCCGCAGCGACAAATCGGCAAAGTGGGCCTTTCCGCCGTTCACCCCCATCATCACGTATACGTCCCAGCCCTCCGACTGCCACCGCTTGATTACCTGCTGCACGATGTCGCTTCGCAGGTTCGGGTACTCGCGCACGAGCACGAAGCTCTCTACCCCGTAGATAAACTGGAGGGGGGTCGAGATGAGGTAAGGTTCGTCGCGCCCGTCGCTGAAGAGCACCACGGTTTTTGCGGGGTTGGGAAACCGCGAGACGAGATCGTCCAACTGGGCCACCGCGCCGCGTTCCTCCACGTGGGGGATAATCGCCCTGTCGGTGTAGATGTAGAACACCCCAAGCCCCAGCACTATCACGCCCGCGAGCGCCGCACCCACTATTCGAGGCCGCAATCGTGACCAGAGCCACTGGCACGCCCACAGTACAGCGAGCAGGAGCGCCGGAAGGATTATCGGCACGTACCGGCGCATGGTGTAGATGTAATGAGCGTCGGTATAGGTCTCCTGCACGAAGACGAAGCTGAGTATCAGCAGCATCGCGAAGAAGAGGCCGGTAGCGACGCTGAGGCGGGTCCATATCCAGCGTAGGAGGCCGGGAATCGCCAGCAGCATTGCCAGCGGCGACAGGTACCAACCAATACGCAGCAGGTTGTATCGGCTGCCCAGGTCCACGGGCGCACCGATGTAGCTTTCCCAGGACGTGCTCACGAGTTGAGGCAGAACCTCCCCGGCGTCGGTAAATCGCGGGTTGGGCAGCCACGGCCCCACGAGGTAGTGATATGCCATGTAGCCACCGACCAGTAGCATCAGCGCCCCCGCCCAAAGCCACCTGTAGCGGGCCACCAGGCTCTCCACGCGCAGCCACAGCGGGGATATCCTGTGATGCAGGCGGTCCAGCACCACTAGAGCGAGTGTACCCGCGTAGAGCGCCAGCAGCAGCGGACCCCACGACCTCCGAACGTTCTGGATTACGTTGTGGTACACGTCCAGCGTGTAGGCGAAGCCATAGAAACTCAGGTGCACAAGGTAAACGCCCAGCATCACCAGCAGACTGCCCAGCAGCCACGTATGGGCGCGCTGCCAGCGTCTCGTGAGCCGCCAATAGATGAGGTAGGCAGGCAGGGGTGCCAGGTAGAAGATGAAGTCGGGGCGGGCAAGGGCCATCTCCCCCAGCGACACGCCCGCGATTGCTCCCCACAGGGCAGCCCAGACGGCGCGGCCATCGCTCTCCACCGGAAGTGAATCTTCGTGCGGTGGAGGGAGCGATTTTGCTTGCCCGTCCCGCGTAAGCTGCACCATGCGCAGAAAGCCCAGGCAGGCGCTGAAGACCAGCACACCCATGATCACTTCCGACACGGGGTACCGGGCGAACCAGATGGTTATTGGGCACAACACCAGCAACGCCAGCGCCGCCAACGCCGACCCCTGGCTGAAGGCGCGCCGGGCGAAGAAGTAGACCGCCGCCACCCCGAGCAGCGCCAGCAGGGGATTTGCGTACAGGCCGCCCCAGATGCCGAACAGCCCGTAGAGCAGCCCAATCCAGACAGGCAGCAGCGAATAGTGCTGAGGCATCACCAGCGCGGCCTGCTTGTCGAGCACGTAGAAGCCGGCCATGCGCAGGTTGGCGAGGGTGTAGCGGTCGCGGGAAAGGCCCTGCATTAGCTCGTTCGTTTCGCCCTTGTCGGTATCGAGGTAGCGCATCAGCATGTCGCGCTGGAAGATGGTGCCGCTACGGCCCAATGACACCCCCGCGTTGACGTACACGCCCGAGTCGAGCGCGCCACGCAGCATTTCGGCGGGACGTGAGAACAAGGCGGCGGCCACGACTAGGATTGCTACGAGGGCCGCGGTCTGCAGGCGGGCGAAACGGCGTTCCTCAGCCCGTTGCGGTGCGGGCGGGGGTGGCACCAGCATGCGTACAACCGTGGTGAGACTACGGCTCCGGTCTCCCCGTATGACATTTATGGCGAGACAGAACAAGAGCAAGATGGCGAAAATCAGCCACGGGCGGAACATGCCCATCTCCGCAAGAAGCAGCCCGACACCGCCTGTCAGCAAGAAACTGATAAGTACAGCCGTGAAGACCCATTCGTCCGTGCCCGAGAAGACGTGCCTGCGCACTGACGCTATGTCAACGCGATTCAGGATAACAGCCCCCGGCGCGTACAGCATAAACAGCAGCATCACGATGCCGCTAACCAGGCTGATTGCTTCCAGCAGAAACGTAACTAGACCTCCTCAGCGCGACAAGCGTTCCGGTTATCTACCAGACGCCGCAAGAGCATCTCAGTCTGCATTGCGATGCCCTGCCAGCTAAATTCGGCAGCCACCCTCGCCGCCCCACGTTCTCCCATCGCGCTGCGCGCCTGTGGATCGTTCGCCATCTGCACGATGCGGGATGTTAGTTGCGCTACATCACGAGGCCGCACCAGGTAGCCGGTCTCGCCGTCAATCACCTTGTCGGGGATGCCCCCAACTGCGCTCGCAACCACAGGCAGTCCGTGTGACATGGCCTCCAGCGTGACCAGTGAGCTGCCCTCGTAGAGCGAGGGGTGCACGAACAGGTCCGACATGGCGTAAAGGTTATGCAACTCGATGTCGGTCACCGCACCGGCAAGCAGGAAGTGATCTCCCAGCCCCAACTCTCTAACGAGGCCGGTGAGTTCAGGTTTCAGCGAGCCTTCGCCCACCAGCAGCCACTTCCAACTCTCACCAAGCTGAGGTCTTGCGTCGGACATGGCCCTCACCAGGTACTCGAAGCCCTTATTCTGCTCCAACCTGCCTACGCTGATGCCCTTGAGTGTACCACCCCCGGCAGCCAGGTGCGGCCATTTGAGCACCAGTTGCGCCCTTACGTTCTCGTCGGCCAGCGAGTTGATTTCTTCCAAATCGACGCCGTTCGGCACCACAACCACCTTTTCTTCACGGAGCCGCAACAGCTTCACCAACTCCGCCTTCATGGATCGGTCGGTAGCTATGACTGCATCAGCCGCGCGGCAACCCGTCCTGACCCAGCCGCGAAATGGAGCATAGGCGAGGCGCTTCAGGGGATGTCTCACCTTGAACTCCTCCAGGCCATGCGGGTTCGCTACCAGCGGCACTCCCCATTGGCCGACGTGACGTGCTCCCCAGGCGCAAAGCCCATGTGCGTACACCGCCGACAGCGCGCCCGACCGAGCCTGAGCACCCACCCGTCGGCCCGTTTCCTCCACAAAGTAGCGGTAGTTGGTCAGCCGGGCGGGGATCCCGTTCGGCGGCAAAGGCAGCCTCCCGTAGCGTACAGTGTGGACCGCAAGCCTCCCTTTTGCGTCCTCTTGCATCTGAAAGGGCAGCCCCGCAGAGAAGGCTCGCGTGAAGAGGTCCACGTCCACGCCGCGCTGCAAAAGGTTACGTGTCAGTGCCGTAGCCGCCCGTTCCAACCCGCCATAGCCATGCTGTGGGAAAACGGCACGCACACAGTTGGCGACTCTCACCGGCGGCTGCCCTTCGCGCTAAGCAGCGTGCGGTACAGTTCCTCGACCTGCGCGCCAACCTCCGGGGCCGCAAACTTATCTTCGGCACGCCGCCTCGCCCCACGACGTAGAGTTGCGTTCAGACCGGCATCCGTAACTACATTCCTCATTCCGGAGGCGAATTGGTCCAGGTCCCCGGCTAACCAACCGCTGGAGCCGTGCTCGATAACGTCCTCAGTGCCGCCCGTGTTGAGGGCCACAATCGCGGCACCCGCGGCGCAGCCTTCGAGCAGCACACGGCTCAACGGCTCCTGCCAGGCCGAGGGGAACAGCAGCGCCACGGCCCTGCTCATCAGCCTGAGCACAGCGTCGTTGTCCAGCCAGTCGTAGAATCGAAAATCGAGGCCCAGCTTTGTAGCCTCACGCTCTAACTTCCCCCGCCAGGGACTGTCCCCGGCTATGACAAGGGGCAGGTCCACCTTCGCCTTTGCAAGCACCTCCGGCAACTGCCATGCACCCTTGTTCGTGTCCAGCTTGCCCGCGAACAGCAGAAACTTGTCCTCAGGGGATATGTCGTTCAGCGGCCACTCCCCGGCTAGAGCGCGGTCCACGCTGGGCAAGTCTACGAGGTTTGGGATGACCCTCAAACGCGAAGCAGGCACCCTGCCACTTCTTGCCAGTTCTCGCTCTACGTAGCCACTGACTGCGATAACCGCGTCACTTGTCGCCAACTGCTTGCTGTCAGCCAGCGTATTGAACCACCTGGCTGAATTTAGGGGCAAACGGACGGCGCGGCGCAGACCTTTTCGCCCCGCACAACGAATGTAGCTACTAAAATGGTGGCACTCCTGGCATTCGAATGAGCCCCCCTCCACACCGTCAAAGAGCCGCGTGCTGACAGGACAGAGGGGCCAGTAGTCTCGTACCGTCACGACTGACACCACGCCACTACCCCCCTTGGAAGCCGCACGCACCGCCGCAATGCCGGATACCAGGTGTTGTCCATGCAGCACATTTGCAGTTCCGCTTGCAACAAGCGACATGGCTCGTTTCTCCAGCAACCTCCGCGCCTGTCGCTGCGACCATACCTTTGCTGCGCCCATCTTCACCCATGCAGGAGGCTCAGGTACCAGCACCTCCTCAACCTGGAGGGCCTCAAATCGTGAGGTGCGGCGCGCGGGCCTCGGAGTGCCGCTACCGTAGACCGGACGGAGCACGGTGACGCGGTGCCCCCGCTCCGACAGGGCCTTGCCCAGGTAGTAGGTGCTCCAACCGCTGCCACCGCTGTGGGGTGGAAACACGTCGGTGAGCAAGCAGACGCCCAGGCTATCCGGCTGCGCGGACTCAGGCACGGACTATCTTCCGTAGAATGCCGTCGAGCGCGGCACAGTGGGCCTGCCAGCTATAGTTTGCCACCACCCTCCGCCGGGCAGACGCGCCTAGCCTACTACGAAGTTCGGCATCTGTGGAAAGTCGTTCAAGCGCAGAGGTAAGGCCTTCAACGTCGCCCGTGGGGAACAACAGGCCCTCCTGTCCATCGCGCACAATCTCGTTCAGTGGCGGTATATCAATGGTGACGACGGGCAGGGCCATAGCCATGTACTCGAAGATCTTCAACGGCGACCAGTAGAAACCGAACTCTGCCAGCGGGGCATGAGAAGCTACGTCGAACGGTGCTACACCGATGTCGGCCAGCGAGAGGAGGTCCGGTATGCGCTCGTGGGGTTGTGCCCCGGTAAAGACGAAGCGGCCCTGGGGCAGACTCCATGAAGCCACCCGCGATCTCAGCCCATCAAGCTCAGGCCCGCCGCCCACCGCCAGAAACGAGAATCCACTGCCCCCTTGCATCATGCGCCGGGCCGCCTCCACGAAGTGCTCTACACCGTGCCAGTGTCTGAAACTGCCCAGGAACGCGGCAACAGGGTACTCAAGCGTCAGGCCGAACTCGTCAGCCAGGGCCTGCCTTGCAGCGCCTTGCAAGCGCTTAGATGGGTCGAATTGGTCTACGTTCGCGCCCCATGTAAGCTCGTGGATCTTTTGGCGCGGCACTTCGGGGGGCACCGTTGTGGCCAGGGGCGTTACTATCGCGTCGCTCCAGCGTCCCTGAGTGGCGGCCCAGCGGCGCATGGAACCGAATAGAAGCCTATCCAACTTCGTCTTAAGGCTGCCCGGCGGGTCTACCATGGGAGCGTTCACCTCAAGCAGCGATGGGATGCCGCGCCTGTGGGCGAGCATTACACCTGCCCCGGCGAAATTGTAGAACCTCTCCATAACTACGTCTGGTCGAAAAGCCTCAATCGCGCGTCGGACCTTTGGCAGCCCCAGCAGAGCAAGCTCCTTGCGCCAACGAAGGCCGCTCACCGGCACGCCGCAATCAAGTTGCTGACGCCCGTCGCTACCCTGCCCCTGCATAGCGAGGACGAGCACCTTGTGACCCAGCGCTTGCAGCCCGCACGCCACCTCCTGGATGTGCACCGAGCCGCCCGACGTGCCGAACGCTTCCACAGCCCCGGCCACGTACAGCACTCTCAACCCGCCACCTCGCCAACTTTGCGCGCCAGCACAAAGTAGGGGCCAGCCCGCCAGCTTCCAAAAAGCACCAGGTCGAGCCACATCAGCCGGGTGAGCAGCAGCATGGCCCTGTATTCGAGGCCGCGCTTTGCCAACCGCTGCTTTACGTCACGGCGCATGGAGTCCTCTCCGCTTCCCGTGCCACGTGCCTGGCTATCAGCCCCTTTAGATTTGCCTTTGACCCGGCGCAAAGCCGACTCGGCCAGTTTCACCACCAGGTTCTCGATGATGCTCTGGAAAAGCCCGTTCCAGAAGACGACCTTCTCGACGCGGAAGCCACATTCGCGCAGCACCCTCTCAAGGTCCGGGTAGGTTTCCAGCGCCTTCACGTGATCGGACTTGCGGAGGCGGTCGCGCGTGTCATCCAGCACGCCATGCTCGCCCAGCCAGCGCGAGAGCCTGCGAACGGTGCGTACTATGAAGTCCAGCCTGGAGCCTTCGCGGGTGTTTGAGAACAGGAAGAGCCTACCTTCTTTGTCCAGCACGCGGTTCGCCTCGGACAAGAACGAGCGAATGTCCTCCAGCGGCAGGTGCTCCAACACGTCAATCGACATCGCGGCTGTGAATGAGCCGTCCTGGAACGGCAGCACGCGGGCGTCGGAGAGGCACAGGTCCAGGCCCGCCAGCGCCTCACGAGCAAACAGCGGGGCCGGATCGACACCCACCGCCCACTCTACCGACTTCCGGTTCCAGAAAACGAACTTGCCGTTGCCGCAACCCAGCTCTATCAGCCGGTCGCCGGCGGTTGGTTTCAGCATCTCTCGGATAGCCCGCTGGCGAACGGCAGCCCCAAGCAGCGGTATGCCGATGCGCTTGTAATCGAGGGCGGCATCGAACTCGGCTTCCTGCGAGACGTAGAGCGAGGTGTGTTGCCCGCGCTCAGGGGGCATTAGCTCAATGTAGCCGGCCGGGTTCATCCGGTAGCGAGTGGAACAACGCGGGCATTCCAGCGCGCTCCTCCACCGCCGGGTGAGTGAGGTGCCGGTGCCCCAGCGTTGTATGCACTCCGGGCTCACGCAGCAAACGGACCGGAGCAGTCTATCGGAGATCAAATTGGTGTCTCATGTTGGATTTTTCGCACGGGTACTTACAAGGCCCCGGCATGCGGGATTCTAGCACCCGCACAGTGGAGCCGTCAACGCGGCCCGGTCTCGCTGTAGAATTTCTGGCGGTCGGTGATATAGGTCCAGAGCAGGTGCACCACCTTCGTGGGCATCTCGACCTGTCCATTTAGCACCCGCAGCCAATCGAGTCCCTGGCGTTGCACCGAGGTCCAGAGCGCATACTGGACGAGCAACCCGCCGTTCCAGGCCACAAACAGGACCACGAGCGCACCCAAAGCCCATCTAGGTGCTCCCTTCGCCAGTAACCACGATACCAGCGCCACCAAGCCTAGCACGAAAATGGCGGTGCTATTGATGAAGCGCCGCTGCCCGAACGAACCCGCGCTTTGCCATGTCAAGAACGAGCCTGCGATATAGACCTGCAAAAAGAAGGCAACAGCCAGCGCGGCAGTCAGCAATCGGTCATGCCTCCAGAGGAACACCAGGCCAACCAACCCGACTGCCACAATCGGCGTCCAGAGTATCAGGCCGTGGTCGGGCGCGAACAAGACGTTCAGCGCGTTGGGCGAGGTCCAGTTGAACTTGCTCGACACCACCTTCGACGGCCCGAACTGCCCGGTTATCACCCGGTAGGCTATCAGTTGCGGTATGAACACTATGGCTGCTGTGAGGCCCATCAAGATAAACCCGCCGATGGGGCGCAGCAACGTAGCGCGGTCGGCCAGCCCCTTCTTGCGCCACTGAGTCACCAATCGTACGGCCACTTCCAGACCTGGAACGACCAGGAACAGCGCGTCCTGCTCCCTCACAAGCATCATCAATCCGGCGAACAATCCGAGGAATAGCCACTCGCGGAGCACACGCCAGCCGTCTCGCTTGGTGCGGAGCCAGTACCACAGGAAGAGTGTAACCGTGAAGAGAGACGTGGCGTGCGACCAGGGTGGCGCGACCACCATGTAGAAGACCACAGGCGTCGCCAGCCAGATGGTTGCCACTCCCATTGCTGACACCCGCTTGCCGAACAACCGCCGCGACATCAAATAGCAGAGCAAAAGCCCGGCGCAGCCCA
The DNA here is from genome assembly GCA_034667185.1 of Chloroflexia bacterium. Taxonomy (GTDB): domain Bacteria; phylum Chloroflexota; class Chloroflexia; order QHBQ01; family JADMIH01; genus JADMIH01. The sequence continues at coordinate 21,592 of JAXDKH010000364.1, forward strand.
GCAAATACGAAGTGAGGCATATCGCCGCGATGTAGGGTTGCGAGTAGCCATCTGCTGGTATGTGTGCGCCCATGCCGTCCGCGACTGTGACAAACAGGTGCGACAGGGCGTAGGCAGGCAGCCAGAAGAGGCCTGTTCCAATTGGCGCGACATTGATTGGCAGGCTGGTAAGCGCCTCTCGTTTGAGGTAGAGGTCCGTGTAGATAGCGCCGAACTTCTGCGGGTTCGACTGGTAGAAGTGCAAGTATTCGTTGCCGAAATCGAGGTCCCTATCGAAGAAAAGTGAGTGGGTGTAGGCGAAGTACTGTATCTCGTCGCTGGCGTATATACGCTGCGTAACCAGCGGTGCAACGACAGCAAAGAGCATCAGCAGGGCGACAAGCGCCCGGTCATGCCACCAACCTTGTGTGACTTCGCGGCTCCCTGCTCTGCCTGCCGGTCTCACCACTGCCGTCAACTCCGCACCAACCTGGCTATCTTCTCGGCGCGGGCACGGTAGGTAAAACCCGCAGAACGTTGCAGCGCTGCGGCTCCCATTTCGTGGGCAGCTTCAGGGTTGTCGAGTACGCCCGCAAGTGCCGTAGCCAGCGCCTCTGCGTTGCCGACCTCGAAGAACACTGCCGAATCACCTTCCAGGATCTCACGTAGCGCGGGCATGTCTTTGCACACTATCGGCTTGCCGACTGCCATGTACTCGAACAGCTTTAGCGGTGAAGCGGTCATAGTGGTCACGGTATCGGGGATAACGAGCACGTCCGAGGCGTTCAGGTATAAGGCGGACACGGGCTGAGACACCTGGCCGGGGAAGCGCACGTTTTCGTCCGGGATGCCGCAACGCTTCGCAAGCTCCCTTAGCTCCGCGATTTCGTGCGGCCTGCCGCCGACCAGCACCAGCAACGCCTCAGGGTGACGGTGGCGCACCCGTGCGAACGCCTCTACCAGCAAGTCGAGGCCTCTATAGGCGAAGGTCAGCCCGGTGTAGCCCACTATTGGCACGCTCTGGGGCAAACCCAACTCTGCTCGTGCGCCACTCTCGTCTGAGGGGAAATACACGTTCGGATCGTATGCATCAGGTATTACTGCTACCTGTTCCGGCCTGCGCAGCCCCTTGCTGGCTACCCACCGCCGGAATTCTTCGGTAAGTGATACCAGCTTGTCGCTACGTGTCAGTGCCGAACGGTCAAGCCACGGGAGGAAGCGCCGCCAGAAGGCACGGGGCCAGCGGGAAGCTTTGCTTGGGTGGGCGGCTTCGAGGTCGTGCACTTCGTATATAACGCGGCTACCGTGGAGGGGTAGCAACACGGCCAGCCAGGCGGCACACACCGCGTCTCGCACGTAGAGCGCCCTGTACCGTTTGCCCGTGAGCCTCCATATGAGGAGCAAGGCGAGCAGCATTAACGCGTAGATCGTTCGCTCGATGTACGACCAACCCGCCCAGGGCAAGAACTTCGACAGCTTGTTGGCAGCCGCGCGGGGCAAGTGTAAAGCCCCCAACTCTTCGAAGGCGCTCGGCTCCCGCAGCCATCTTGGCACGACGAGGCGCACGCCCGGCAGCACTTGCTGAAGCTCGCGCACGGTGCTGTAGGTCTGGATTGCGTTGGCCGCGCCCAGGTCCAGCCGCATCGGGTAGGCTACGTAGAGGAGGGTGCGAGGCACGTGTAGACCTCCTCCAGCCGGTCGCCAACCGCTTTCCAGCTAAACAATTCGAGCACGCGCTGCCTGCCCGCCTGCCCCATCCTGTCGCGTAGCTGCGGGCTGGCTAGGAGGGCGGTAATCTTTGCCGCCAAATCGCGAGGGTCCTGCGGGCTCACCCTGAAACCTGTTACGCCTTCCACGACGACCTCACGAAAGCCCCCGAAGTCCGAGGCCACCACGGGAGTACCGCACGACATGGCCTCGCACAGAGCCATACCGAACGTCTCGTTCACAAAGGACGTGGCTACCAACATGGCGCAGTTGCGGTAGAGTGCGGCCAAGTCGTCCTGCCCCAGCCTACCCAGGAAGCGGACTCTATCCTCCACTCCAAGCTCCCGCGCCATCTGCTCCAGCACCGGTTGATAGTCGCCCTCGCCTGCTACCCAGAGCACCGTATTCTCAGGCACGATCTCGGTCATCGCTTTGATGAGGTACTCCACCCCTTTCCAGCGCACCAGGCGTCCGGCGTACAGAATTGCAGGGTCTTCAGGTGTGGAAGGCTTAAGGCTGTATTTCGCAAGTACCTGCGGGTCGCTGTGGCCTTCGGGCGTAAAGCGCTCAAGGTCCACGCCGTTATACACCACCACCGGGTCTAGCCCGTAGCGCTCCCTTACTTGCTCAGCGTTGAACCGGCTGGCGGAGACCGAGCCATTCGCGAACCGCACGAAGAGCCTGTCGCCCGGCCAAAAGTCCTTGCCGTGACAGCCGAACAGGAGCTTCGAGCCGCTTAGCTTCGCAAGCGCGCCCACCGGCAGGTCGTATGGCTTCTGAATGTGCACAATGTCGAACCCGCCCCGGAGCAGTGCGGGCAAAGCAAATGGTGCCATGGAGAGCCGTTCGAGCAGCTTGGTGAGGCCGTACTGGCGGCTGAGCAGGGGCAGCTTGCGCCAGGTATCGCGGTCGATGTAGGGGTAAAGGCGCACTCGCACGCCCGGTATGCGCCTGCGCTCGCCCCGGCCCCGCCCACCGAATACGGTAACCTTGTGGCCCCGTGACGCCATCTGCGCGGCCACCTCCCACACGAACGTCTCGACTCCCCCCCATCGAGTCGTGGTGGTCAGGTTGTACAGCGCGATCTTCAACGAGGCTTTACCAACATTATCTGGTACGTACCCTCCCAGCCGTACCTGTAAATCCGATAGAAGAGGTCAATCAGCCGCAGCCTGCGCAAGATGCTCAGCAGCGTACGTCGCCAGCCGCCTAGCTGCCGAATCTCCCCCGTGAGGATGCGGTGCCGCACCTGGTCGCGCACTCGGAAGCCCTTGCCGGTGGCGAGCCGAGCGAACGCACCCCAGGTGTAAGTGTTAAGCTCGGAGTGTTCCTGCCGGTCCTGGAGGGGCCCGCCACTCTTGGAGCGACCCACCCGCCGGATTATCTGCTCGGAGATGGGAGTTGGAAGCCAGTTTATCAAGGGCAGGTGGTAGTGTGGGTCGCGGAAAGCCCTGCGGTTGGGCACCGTCGTCAGCACCACGCCGCCGGGCTTGAGCACCCTGAAAATCTCGCTCAGCACAGCTTCCACGTCCTGCACGTGTTCCAGCACGTCCATGCAAAGCACGACGTCGAACTGGCTATCGCTATAGGGGAGCTTTTCGCCCGCCGCTACCGTGATGGGCAAATCCAGGCTGTACCGCCGCGCCCGTAGCCGAGCAATCTGGGCATAGCTGGGGTTGTAGTCGGTGGCCTGTACCTCCAGGCCACTGTCGCCAAACTCTCTCAGCAAGGCCACCGAGAGACCGCCCATACCTGCCCCCAGGTCCAGGACGCGAGTAACATGCACCGGCGAGCCGAGCACCAGGCGGATGTCGCGGAGGTTGGCTTCTTGGTGGTTCTCCTGCCAGATGCGGCGCGCCCGCCAGCTATCGAAGTCCGCGCGCCACTTCATGTGCTGCAGCCACGGTTCGATTGCCTCTACCAGCCGGCTTTCTAGCTCAGGGCTGGAGGTTGGGGGAATAGCTTGGTTGGCGGTACTTGAAACGGACGTGTCTACTGCCAAGTTATGGCCTCTAGCAATGAATGACCGCCAGATCGGCGCACGGGTTTAGCGCGTCCAACCAAAGGGGCCAAATCTCCTATTGTCATTCCGAACGCAGTGAGGAATCAGGTGGGCGTCGTTCTTTGTTGCAACAGGTAACTTTGTCGGAAAGGCCACCCCAGTGCTGTAATTTCCCTTCTTCCCTACCCATCTGATTCCTCACTGCGTTCGGAATGACAATAGTATCTTGGGTGCTCACAGCGTGCTATGTGGCATCCCCGCCACTTGGAGCACCGGCTTGTGCGTCCTGCGAGTTGCGACGCAGCCAGTCGTAGGTGTAGATGCCGTCGTGGTGCCCATCGCCCCAGAAGAACATGATGGCGTACCTGCCTATCTGCTCTGCACCCTGCATGGTGGTCTCTTGCGGGCTAAGCTCCTTCACGAAGTCTAGCCTGCCGGGAGCACCCATCTCGCCCCTGCAAAGCGCGCAGGGACACTGCCAACGGAGCCAGCCCACAGGGTACTGCGTCGTCTTGCCGTCGCTCCAGTTGATGTAGAGCCGGTTCTCGCTCTCAACCAACTCCACGCCGATCGGCTCTATGGGATTGTACTCTTGCGTGCTGCTCATGTTGCTGCCTGACGAGTTCACGTGTGAGATTACTTTTCTAAACCCGCAACTGCTTCTTGCTGCCGCTTGAAGAGTAAGATACCCTCTTTGCTGGCTTCTAACGTCCAGCCGGGAGCCGATTCTACAAACTCAATCGCGTTCTTGCCGTCGATCATGCGGTCGGGCGAGTCGAAGGAGTCGTTGTTCGGGTCGGCAAGAATGTAGTCCAGGTCCACGTAAGGAGGGCCGAAGCCCGGTTGAATGTGCGAACCGATGTTGTACGGCGAGTATGGTGCGGGCGGAAAGTTGTAAATGTAACGCCTGGGGAGCAGGTGCGGGGCCAGCTTGGAAGTTACCGCCACCTTGGCATCGCCGGGCACCATGGCCACCAGTTCGTTGGCTGCCTGCACATATGCGCTCGACTCGTGGAAGCGTATCACACGCACTACCGGGTTCGCATAAGGCACCGTCATCAGCAGCGCCCAAAGCGCCAGAACCAGGCCCCCCAGTTGCAGCATGCGTTTGTTGGTATCACCGGCTCTCCGCCCTGCAAGCCGCTTGCGCACGCTATCAGCCCCATAAATCGCCGCCGCGAGCAAGCCGGGTATGAGCAACAAGCTGTAATGGGACTCCAGGTCGATTTGCGAGCCGCGCAACGACAGCAGGTTGAGCGCTATAATGGGCAGGCCCAGCACCAAGGGCTTCGGAGCAAGCAGCGGAAGCAGTCCCAGCGGCACCAGCAAGTTGAGCAGGTACATCAGCTTCGGTCCTAACAATCCAGGCTCGATCACTGCCCTGTTCAAAGCGTCAAGTGGATGCAGGAACACAAACTGCAGGATTTCAGGTCCGCTACGCCCAAGGTGCGCGTAATAGGCCAGTTGCGGGCTCATGCCGCAGGGCCAACACGACATATCGAGGGGCGTACCCGGCGGGGGCGGGGTCAGTGCCCCTGGATACGCGAAAGACGGTGTAATAACAAAGGTCGCCAGCGCAAAGTAAGCCAGCCCAACCACTGCAGGCAGCGCCACGAACTGCCATTTTCGCCTGGTGAGGAACCCATACAGCCCGAACATCAACACGACCAGGGCCACGTCGGTGCGGGAGAGCATCGCGAGGAGCGCGCAGGCGAGAAATAACTGCCAGTTGCCCCGCTCAAAAAAGTAGAGGCCGAACAGAAGCAAGGTGAGGGCGAAAAGCCGTACCTGGAACGGGTTTAAGGCAGTGTGCAGCAGCGTTGGATAAAGCAGGTAGGCCGCGGAAATACCCACCGCCGCCAGATTCACCCCCAGCTTGTCGCGAGCCAGCCAGTAGACCGGCAGGGCACCCAGAGCCGAGGCCACGATTTGCAGGAAGAAGAGAACATGTGGCGACGGTACAAGAGCGTACACCGGCACGAAGAAGAGTAGCATCGGCATCCAGTCCATGCCGAACACGGAGCCGGTAAAATTGAAGCGCGAGTCCTCCATGACCCGGCTCTGCAAAGTGTTCCAGATGCCCTGCTCGAAGTCCACCTGGTCGTAGCCCTGGCCGAACGTCTCGTACTTGTAGAAGCTCGCCACAAACATGACCACGATCCAGAGCACGATCATGGCAACCAGCAAACGCGGTGCAAGCACTTCTAACCGCGCGAGTACCAGGGTCAGGCGACCCCCCGTAGCACCGACACGCTCGCCTGGCCTTGCAGCCACTGTGCTGGTCAACGCCGGGCCTCCCGCCCTTTCTGCGCCACGCACACCACCGACAGCCCGAACGGCAGGCGCGAACGGCCAATGAACCGCGCCTCGCCCTGGTAATACTTGATAAGCAGCTTGTTCACCCAGCCGGGCACGGGCATAAAGTCGGTTTCGGGGTCCTTGTTTTCGTTGCGGAGCTGCGCCTGTTTCTGTAGTAGCGTCTTCAGCAGGCGCACCAGCACCACGGGAGCTAGGATGAGGGCGTTTGAGTAGCTAACCTTGCGCACCCGCAAGCCCGCTTTCTCCATTGCCCTGCGCATCATGCCGGTGGTATACCGCCTTCGATGTCCCAGGATGTCGTCCCAGTAGGTCCAGAGCGCTTTGTACGCCGGAACGCTCACGATCAGCAGGCCGCCGGGTCGCAGCACCCGCTTGAGTTCCGTCAGCGCGGCATGGTCGTCATCGAGGTGCTCTATCACGTCGAGGGCGGTGATGATGTCGAAGTAGTTATCGGGGAAGGGCAGTTCGGCGGCGTCGGCCTTGGCGAGGCTTGTGTGCCCGCGCTCCCGGCAGAAGGCCAGCGCCTCCTCTGAGAAGTCGGTGCCGGTGGGCCTGGCGTAGCGTGCCAGGTGGTCCAGGTTAAGCCCGGTGCCACAACCCAGGTCGAGCGCCCGCCGTTCGCGACCCTTAGAGTCGGGGAGGTACTTGTCGAGGAGGCTGTAAACGATGGCGCGCTTGCCCACATGCCACCAGTAGTCCTGTTCTTTGATGTAGAGGTCGTAATAGAGGTCTTCGCGCATAAGCTTATGGAGTGTGGTAACGGTAGAAGATCATGTCGCCCACCCAGGTGTGGAGCAACTGCCACGTCATGGCGGCTAATAACAGGACGGCAAGCCATCGCGCCGGGCGGCCCCTCTGTCCCAGGAGCCCCAGCATGCGGCCCGCCAGCAGGGCCACTGCCGCCGCGACAAGGTAGTACCAGCGTATCGCGTCGCCGAGTGCCTGGTCAAGCAGTGCGAATAAAGCCCCGATTGCCAGCCACGAACCGAGCCAGGCCCACGCCAACCACCTCAGCGGAACCAGCCCGGCTCCACCCGCCGTGCCCAGTACTAGCTGCGCGGGGCCAACCAGATAGACAACCTTACGTGCCAGCTTGTCGAGCGAGAACGACAGTGCCGGGGCTGTGTCCCCCCGCGTCTGCCCCCCACCTACCTTACTCAGGAGCCCGCCGAGATGGTTGCCAATCAGGTCAAGCACGTTCCTGTAGTAGACAAGAAAGCTGAGTGCTGCACCGAGGGAGAAAATACCGACGAGCCTCCAACCCCGGTCCGTCTCATGCCCTCTCAAACGGGCTACGAGTATCACGAGCAGGAACAAAAGGGCTATCAGGAAAGCACCTAACATCATACCGTAGTGCCCCAGCATCGTCAAGAAAAAGCAGACTCCGGTGGAAAGGAGCAGCGCTCCATCGCGCATTCCTGTGTCAGCCCGCCCGTTCAGGTAAACGAGGCCGCCCAGCAGGCCCAGGTTCAGCACGCTCTGAGCGAACAGGTTGGTGTAGTTGCCTGCTGAGAACAGGTCGAACGCGGCGGGCGAGACGGCATAGATCAATGCCGCCCATGCCCCCACGCTGCCCTTCCACAGCCTGTAACCACACCAGGCAAGCGCCAGGCAAGTGAGGGAGTCGAGTGCCGAGCACGCCCACTTCAAAATCAGCGACAGGGCTTCGTCCCCGCTGCCGAGTACCCATGTAAGCGGGGCCACCAACACATATAGCGCGGGCGGATAGGGCGCGGGAGTACCGTCCGGCAATGGCTCGCTCATGATCCACTCGCCCTTGAGCAGCGCCTGCACGTTATGCACGTTGAGCAGCAGGTCGCTGGTGTTGAACTGCGGGTAGGTGAGGCCGCCAAAACGGAGCACGAACGCCAGCACGAACGCCGCCGCGCCAATTCCAACGGTGAAGCGGGCCGGCGGGTTCGCGACCCCGATGAGCAGGCCAAGGACCAGCCGTGAGAGGGCAGCAAGGCCGAGGCACCATACACCCAGCGGTAAGACAGAAGGTACCAGCAGCCCCAACTCAGGCCGGGACACCAGCAAGAGCACAAGACAACCGGCAGACAGCACGGCCCCGACAGCCAAAGCAGGCAATATCCTACCCGTAGCGACGGCCACTGCGCACATGAACAGCAGAAGACCAGCCGCTAGCGTCAGGAGCGCGCCCGGCGAAGGCACCACGAGCGGACGCAGCCCGTGTTCCGACGGTGACACCTCCACGGAATCGATATTGACCCCCAACTCCCGGCCTTTGTTGTGTACCGGGTCTTCGTTGAAGGTCTGCGTTTCAACCAACAAGGTCAAGGTGGCCTGGAGCGGATCACCTCGCGGCAGGAAGAATGTGTCGGTGCGCCGTTCCGGCGGGCTGGGGATGGTGAACTGCTGCCCGCGCATCGTTACCGTCAGAACTTTGGCCGCGCCCTCGTTAGAAGCGCCGACGTGCGTAATCGACACGTTCACCGGCTCATTGCCAATCTCGGGGAACACGATGGCGGCGCTGCCGGTGCTCCAGCGGTAGTCGAACTCAGGAGTGCTCTCTTTGGCGTGAAAGCCACTCACATAGGCGTCGTCCAGCAGGCCGCCTACATCGACCCTGTAGACGGTCTTGTACTGGTAAGCGGCTGCCCACGCTGCCAGGCTAATCAGGAGAAGCAGATAGAAGGCAGGCGTCCGCAGAAGGCGCATGACAGCATTCAAGCCGGGCCGGAGAACAGCGATAGCAGTGTTCACGTCGAGGCTCGCACCAATCGCTCCACCCAGAAGACTATCGCCTGCCAGGCCACAGTAAACAGTAACAGCCCGGCCAAACGCCTCCCCCAGGTACCACGAGCCCCCAGCGCGAGCAGACCCACGCCCCCCGTGACAGCCACAGGCAGCATAGTGAAGAAGAGGTGCTTCCCGATCATGTCGACCTTGTAGTTCGCGGCAACAAACAGAGGCAGTATCGCTAACCATGCGAGGACCAAAGCAGTAGCGCGAGCGTGTCCTGCTGCAGCGTGCCGTCTCGCCAGGAGTAGCAAGACACCCACTCCCGCCAGTATCAGAGGCAGCAAGCTCGCGAGATAATCAGCGGTCCAGGCGATCAGTTCAGTCACACCGCCGGGCCACCTGACCGTACTCCCACCTCCCGGTGCCGCCCCCAGCAGAGCAACCGCCGATGCAGTGACCGGCGCGACATAAAGGTCATAGTAGGCAACAAGAGCCAGCACCCAGGCTGCCCCAAGGACCAGGTAAGGCTGCCAGCTAAAGGGCTGCCTTCGCTGCCCGCGGGAGTGGGTGAGCCTCCAAACTACGGGCACAGTCACTATGATCAGCGTCACAAACACTGCGACTGTAGGGAACGAAAGCAGAGTAAGTGTCGCGAGCAAGACCGCGACCAAAACCGTGGCGGGTCGCCACCCCCTCAACGAAGCAGCAAGCACCAAGGCAAGCAACGCCGCTGCCAACCACTGCGCAAAAATCGTAGGCAAAATGCCATACGAAAAGGCGCGGAAGGCCAGAGGCATAACAGCGTAGAGGAAGGCAGCCGTTATTGCCGCCTTGTCCGACGCGCGTATTCTGCGGCTAAACCAGTACGCAAACACCACAAGCGTAGCATCTAAGACAGAGATGAGCCATTTGACTAATGTCTCAAGCTCGAAAGGCAAAGCTGAGAAGGATGCAACAGCCACGTAGAACAGCGGAGACTTCGGGATTAACAACGACATGCCCCACTCCGGGGGCACTTCGCTCAGCCCACCGGGGAAGTACAGCGCCTGCCAATCCCCAGCGAGCAGGGTGCGGAGCCACTTCATGTGGTAAGGCATGTCGATAATGACCGATTGCGGCAGAGCCATGCCTCCGTACCGCAACCCGAAGGCCAGAGCGACCGCCAGCGACAGCAAACGCGCTCCTCCCCACCGGTGGCCTTGAAATCTCTGCCCAATCAGGCCCTCGGTAACAACCAATATCACCAGCATACTGCCCAGAGTAATTGCCAGGTGTGGAACAACCACAGAAGCAGCAGTATGGCTACTCGCCAATAGAAGGCAGAGCCCTGCTCCCACCGCGAGGCTGGCTAGCCCGGCCCGGACACGAATTGCGCGCTTAGCACTAACATCGCGTAATATCCTGCC
>JAXDKH010000365.1:0-33834 GCA_034667185.1 Chloroflexia bacterium
AAATCCGAAATCCGAATTCCCAATTCCCAAATGGAGGAACTAATGAGCGATCCGTTGTGGTACAAAGACGCGATCATCTACGAGCTGCACGTCAAGGCCTTTTATGATAGCAACGGCGATGGCATCGGCGACTTCAATGGCCTGACCGAGAAGCTGGACTACCTGCAGGACCTCGGCATCGACACCATCTGGCTGCTGCCCTTCTTTAAGTCGCCCCTGCGCGACGACGGCTATGACATCGCAGACTACTACCAGGTACACCCCAACTACGGCACGGTGGCGGACTTCAAACGGTTCCTCAAAGAGGCCCACCGCCGCAACCTGCGCGTGCTTGCCGACCTCGTGATGAACCACACTTCCGACCAGAACGCCTGGTTCCAGGAGGCCCGCGCCTCCACCGACCCGAAGAAGCGCAATTGGTACGTGTGGAGCGATACGATACATAAGTACGAGCAGGCCCGCATCATCTTCACCGACACGGAGCGCTCCAACTGGACGTGGGACGAGACCGCCAAGGCTTACTTCTGGCACCGCTTCTTCAGCCACCAGCCCGACCTCAACTTCGATAACCCAGCGGTGCGCCGAGAGATGCTGCGCGTCATCCAGTTCTGGATGGACCAGGGCCTCGACGGGTTCCGGGCCGATGCTGTGCCTTACCTGTTCGAGCGAGAGGGCACGAACTGCGAGAACCTGCCCGAAACGCACGAGTACCTCAAGGAAGTGCGCCGCTTCATGGACGGGCGCTATGAGAACAAGGTGCTGCTCGCCGAGGCGAACCAGTGGCCCGCCGACCTGCTGCCCTACTTCGGCAACGGCGACGAGTTTCACATGGCCTTCAATTTCCCGCTGATGCCACGTATCTTCATGTCGTTGCGGCGCGAGGAACGCTGGCCCATCATGGAGATCATCAGCCAGCTTCCAAAGATTCCCGACATCTGTCAGTGGGGAATCTTCCTGCGCAACCACGACGAATTGACGCTGGAGATGGTCACCGACGAAGAGCGCGACTACATGTACTACGAGTACGCCAGAGACCCGCGCATGAAGATCAACATCGGCATCCGCCGCCGCTTGGCCCCACTCCTGGACAATGGCCGCCGCCAGATAGAGTTCCTGAACAACCTGCTGCTCACCCTGCCGGGCACCCCGGTGCTCTACTACGGTGACGAGCTGGGCATGGGCGACAACATCTTCCTGGGCGACCGCGACGGCGTGCGCACCCCCATGCAGTGGACCAGCGACCGCAACGCCGGCTTCTCGAAGGCCGACCCCGCCCGCCTCTACAGTCCGGTCATCAATGACCCGGTGTACGGCTACCAGTCGATCAACGTAGAAGCCCAGATGCGCACCCAGACCAGCCTCCTGCGCTGGATGCGGCGCATGATCCACGTCCGCAAAAAATACCCGGTGTTCGGCAGGGGCGACATCACCTTCCTCAACCCCGCCAACCCGAAGGTGCTCGCCTTCATACGCAGTTACGAGGGTACCGACGTGCTGTGCGTCTCCAACCTCTCCCGCTTCGCGCAGCCGGTCGAGCTTGACCTCTCACAGTACAATGGCCGTCGCCCCGTGGAGCTAATAGGCGAGATCGCCTTCCCGAAGATAGGCGAGCTACCATACTTCCTCACGCTTGGCCCCCACACCTTCTTCTGGTTCCGCCTGGACCACGAAGGGTAGGAGAGCGATGGAACCGCAAAGGCGCAAAGAGCGCAAAGGACACTAGTTGTTAGGAATTGTGGCTCACGAAAAAGGAGTAGGGTACCTGTTGACGTGCCCTACTCCTTTTATATTGTGAACCTTCATTCTGTTAGTGTCCTTTGCGCTCTTTGCGCCTTTGCGGTTTCATCGCTCTCATTAGCCCAACCCCGACGCTGAATTTCTATGCTTTACTGGCACGCTTTGTGCACCCCAGAGCCATACTTTGTACAGTGCTGAATACATGACACGGAGGCATTATATGGCTACCGGTGTTTCCCAGGCGATCATTGACAGGCAGAAATGGCTCGACGACATATCCGATAAGCTGCAACCCCTCATCAACGATGCTTTCAGCAGCGGCGGCGAGGTGGGCAAGCTCGCCAAGGACTTCCTCAACGGCGTGTGGCTGGGCCACCCCCTGCACCCGGTTATCACCGACGTACCTGTGGGCGCGTGGACCATGACGCAGCTTCTCGACCTGATAAGCCTTTTGCGTGGCGACGACCCTGGCCTGGATGCCGCTTCCGACATCACACTGGGCGCGGGTATTGTGGCTGCGGTGGGTGCGGCCGTAACCGGTCTGGTCGACTGGAGTGACGTAGGTGGCTCCCACCGCCGTATGGGCATGGCTCACGCTTTGATCAACGTCGGAGGCCTCACCCTGAACGTTGCGTCCCTCGCGCTGAGGATGGGCGGCAAGAAGAACCGTGGCCTGGCCCGGTCGCTGTCGGCGGGCGGCTACCTGCTCAACGCGGCAGCGGCCTACGTGGCGGGCGAATTGGTGTACAACCTCGGCCAGGCCATCAACCGTGACGCCTGGGTGGACGGCCCCGACAAGTTCACCGACGTTGCCTCCCTGGAAGAGTTGCGGGAAGGTGAGATGGTCAAGGTGGATTACGACGGCAGGCCCATCGTCCTACTCCAGCACGACGATGGCATCCACGCCTTCGAGGGCACATGCCCACATTACGGCTGCGGGCTGTGGGAAGGCAAGCTGGAGGACCATACCCTCACCTGCCAGTGCCACGGCTCCCAGTTCGACGTGCGCGATGGCACCCTCCTCCACGGCCCCGCCACTGCGCCGGTCCCCAGCTACGACGTTCGCAGGCGCATGGGCCGAGTGCAGATCAGGATGAGGAAGTGATTCTGAAACGTGAAACGTGAAACGTGATGCGACTTGCTCTTGTTGGTGCGTGAATACGACCTTAATTCTTTAGCGGGACCATATTCCACCCTGTCATCCTGAGCGTAGCGAAGGATCAGTTGGGTAGATGAGAGTCTACAACGTTCAGGATGCGGGTGGCATCAGGGACAAAGTCGCTTGAATACCAAGAGCCAAACAGGGGCCGCTGATCCTTCGCTGCGCTCAGGATGACAGGGTGGAATATGGCCGCCAGGGTACAAATCACCTGCATTCTGGTACCCCATAGAGCAAGCCGCATCACGTTTCTCGTTTCACGTTTCAGCACCAGGAGTACGAGACACTATGGGAAAGAACAAAGGGCGCAAGCGGCACAACCCACTCAAAGGCCTCCTCTTCGGCCTCGTAGCGGGCGCGGCGGCTTCGGCGGCGATGGACCAATATTGGGGAATGGTAGAGCGAGTGCCGGGGGCGCGGCCTGAACAGCAACCCAGGCGTGGCGGCAACCAGCAGAAGGACGAGCCTTCCACCCAAATCATCGCTGACAGGCTATCGGAGGCGCTGACCGGCAAAGAAGTACCCGAGGACGCCAAGCCCGCCGCAGGAGTTGTAGTCCACTACCTCACGGGGGCCTTGCAGGGCGGCCTCTTCGGTCTAGTAGCAGCCGTGCGCCCCCGCACGGGCCTATTCGCCGGGCTGCTCTACGGTGTCGCCATCTGGCTGTTCCTGGACGAACTTACCCTGCGGCTCCTCAACCTCGCTCCCGACCCGGACAAGGTGCCGAAGAAGCAACACGTCGAAGCCCTGGGTGCACACCTGGTCTACGGCGGCAGCCTGGCGTTACTAACCAGACGCTTTCTCAGGTAGAAAAACGACGGACGATGGTGAAAGCCACCATCGTCCGTCGTCTATCGTCTATCGTCCGTTAGCCCTACTGCTGTCCGCCCGGACCCTTCTCGATAGGCGCACCCACCAGGTTGCCCCACTCGGTCCAACTGCCGTCGTAGTTGCGCACGTTGGGGTAGCCGAGCAGGTGCTTTAGCACAAACCAGGTGTGCGACGAACGCTCGCCGATGCGGCAATAGGCGACAACGTCCTTGTCTGACGTTACGCCCTTGGGCTGGTAAATATTGCGTAGTTCCTCGGGGCTCTTGAAGGTGCCGTCCTCGCGTACCGCCGTGGCCCACGGCACGTTCTGAGCGCCGGGGATGTGCCCGCCTCGCTGCGCACCCTCCTGCGGGTAGTTCACCATGTGCAGCATCTCGCCCGTATACTCCGGGTTCGAGCGCACGTCCACCAGGGCGTAGCCTTCCTTCAGGCTGTTGTTCTGGCGGTCCAGCAACGCCATGACCTCGTCGCGGAAGGCGCGGATCTCGCTATCGTTGCGCTCCTGGGCTGTGTAATCCGCCTGAGAGTGGCTTGGCACCTCGCGGGTCATGGGGCGGTTCTCGGCCACCCATAACTGGCGGCCGCCGTTCATGATCTTGGTGTTTTTGTGCCCAAACAGGTGGAACACCCACAACGCGTATGTAGCCCACCAGTTGTTCTTGTCGCCGTAGAACACCACCGTGGTGTCGTTGGAGATGCCGCGCTCCCGGCACAGCCTCTCAAAATCCTCCCGGCTGATGTAGTCGCGCCGCACTTTGTCGTTGAGGTCGGCTACCCAGTCGAGCTTGACCGCGCCCGGTATGTGTCCCTGCTCGTACAGCAGCACGTCCTCGTCCGACTCCACGAGCCGCACGCTGGGATCGTCCAGGTGGTCTTCCACCCACTGCGTGGACACGAGTATATCGGGGTTGGCGTAGCCTGAGCCGTTCTGTGTGTCTGTGGCCTGCGCCGTGACTTCTGTTCCTGTACCTGTAGACATGGTTTGCTCCTTTTCTCCTGGAATTGTGACGATATTCTCTTTTGCTTATCTGCTATGCAACGAGTAACGCAGTCGCGTACATATTATACACTGTTTAGGCTGTTTTAATGTGCTAGGGGCATGTCAATCCAGTTTGCATGTAAACCAACTTCCTACTGCCGCTAACTAACTTCTAAGGAACTTCAGCGTTACATAAAGCACACAGGTTTCGTTACATAGGGCGAACGACCTTTACCTACCAATAGGCACCAGGCACGCACCTCCCGGCGAGCCACTCATGCCGCGCAGGTATCTATCTTCCATGAGGCATGACTAAAGTACCACCGCGGTAACCCTTTTTATTATTGCTTTTACGTCAACATGGTCGATATAATTGTTTTGCACAGTTGATTGTGAATAAAAACAATTAGATGAAGATGTTACAGGCGTACTGCGTTCTTGCTTCTTTCTACCATTTGGTCTCGTAGCCTGTGAACGACCCTGAGTCCCGCAATACGCTCGTTGCTTGTACCACTCGGATGCATATGGACCAACTCCGAAGGCACCTACAGCCTCAGAAACATGCGCTAGAGAACAACCTCGCACCGGCGGGCGGGGTGACCTGGCAGCGCATTGCTGTGCCTTCGAGCGAGCCCGTGTCCTACACGAGGCTGGCTCCGCTGAGTTCGTCGGGTGCGTTCAACATGACGGCCCCCGCGCTGGCCTATCGCCGCAACACGGGCAGTACGCTCCGCGAGCGCATGCGGTTGGTCCTGGTCCTGTCTGCCACCCTGCTCTACATCGTGCTCCTTTCGTACGTGCTCTCGCTCAGCAGCAGTTCGGCCAGGCCCTCGGTGGGCCTCACGGCGCAGCGCGACACCGCAGGTGCATGGCGGGTGACCTCGCTCGTACCGGGTGGCTTGAGCTACGACAGTGAAGTGCGCCTGGGCGATATGGTTGTGGCGGCTTACGATGCCACCGGCAACGCGCTGAACCTGGGTGCGCTGCCCGCCGGGTCGGACAATTTCTCTTCGGTCTATGAACTGGCGGTCCGTTCAGGGGGCGACCCGGAAGGCAGGTTGGTCCGGATCAGCACCGCCAACCAGCGTCCCGACACTGCACTCCAGCGGTGGGGCTATGCGGCGCTCGGCCTCATCTTCATAGCGGTAGGGGGCGCGGTGTTCGTCAAGGCCCGGCAGCGTGATGCCGCCAGGGCATTCTATCTCTTCTGCCTCACCACTGCGGTAGCCCTGGCCCTCGCTTCGGCCATGTACCTGCGCATAGATTGGCTGCAGTCAATGCTTTTCATCACGCTTGCGGCCTGGGCCGGCTCCTTTGCGATCTTCTTCTTCAAGTTCCCGGTGTGCGTCGGCAAATCCAAGCGAGACCATTACTTCCTCCTCGCGTCCGTGGCCCTGGGTGCCCTGTTCATCATCGCCGGTTACTTGTGGGTGCTGGCAGGGAATTACGGCGACTACGAGACGGTGAGGATGCTCACCTTGATCTACGTGAGCGCCTGCGTGGCTTCCGGCCTTGGTACGCTCCTTAGATCCTTGGTGGGCGAGCGCTCCCCCGAAGTCCGGCAGCAACTGTTCCTGTTGCTTGGTGGCACTGCCATCGCGGTTGGCCCCGCCCTGTTGCTGGACCTTCTTCCGCACATTCTCATAGACAGGGCCATTGTGAGCATAGACATGACGGTGCTCTCAATGGGTTTCCTGCCCCTGGCCTTTGCATACGCCATTACCCAGCACCAGTTGCTCGGCATACGCAGCCTGGTGCGGCGTAGCGTGGTCTACGTCATAATGGGCTTCAACGTGCTGGTGCTCTTCGCCGTGGCTGCCGCCGTAGTCAGCGCCCTCTTGCCGCAGGGTTGGTGGGGCAGCGAGTTTGGGCTGCTCGGCTTCGGCCTCTTTGTCTTCCTGATTGCCCTGTCGTTCGGTTGGGCGCAGCACCGCGTCGAACGCCTGGTGGACCGCTATATTTACCACGACGCTTACGACTACAAAGAGGCGCTGTTGCAGTTTAGCGCCCAACTTGCCTCCGAGCAGGACCTGAAGGTGCTTGCCGACCAGCTTGTGGAGCGCACCTGCCGCCTGATGAACCTCACCTGCGGCATACTTTTGCTGTCCTCCCAGCCGCAAGAGGCCCCGCAGGCGGAAAGGCTGGCTTCTTCGTCCGGGCGCGACTTCCCCGACGCCGAGACAGAGTACGCCCATGCGTTTACCTCCCGCGTAGGGACTGACATGGGTGGCAGAGACCGCACGCAGCCGCTGACGGAAGGCGACCTTTACCTGGAGTTGTATGCTAAGCACGGAGCCCTTGCCGAAACACTCTTAGAGGGATTGCGCGCCGAACTGTCCAGTCAAGGCATAGTGCTGCGCGAACTTGACAGCACCGCACAGATGGTATTCCTGGACGGCGATTCGCAGATGGGCAAGCCCGAATTGCGAACGTCCTTCCTTGACGAAGACCCTTCAGACCTCGATACTGTGCGTTCTTTCCTGGGTGTGCCTCTGTGGACCCGTTCCTACTTCATAGGAGTGCTCTGCCTGGGCGGCAAGAAGACCGGCGAGCGCTTTACCCAGGACGACATCTCGCTTTTGAGCACGCTGGGCAGCCAGGCGGCCCTCGCCATCTATAACGCGCAACTGTACGAGGCCCGCGAGCAGGCACTGCTCGATACGATAACGGCCCTGGCTCACGCCATCGAGGCTAAAGACACCTACACGATCAACCACTGCGAGAACATCACCGACCGGGCGGTGGTGCTGGCCCAGGCGCTATCGCTACCGAGGCAGGACGTGGAGAACATCCGCCTTGGCTCGATACTGCACGACGTAGGCAAAATTGGCATACCCGACGCCATCCTCAATAAGCCCTCCAAGTTGACCGACGAGGAGTACGAGATCATCAAGCAGCACGCGCAGATCGGTGCGCGCATCGTGCAGTCGGTGGGGGCATTGCAGGGTGTCGTGCCTATCGTGCGGCACCACCAGGAGCGATTCGATGGCCGGGGCTATCCCGACGGGTTGGTGGGCGAGGCGATACCAGTGGGCGCGCGAATCATCGCGGTGGTAGATGCATATGGGGCTATGACCGAAGACCGCGTATACCGTAAGGCGCTGGGGCACGCGAAGGCGCTCGATGAGCTACGTCGCAACGCAGGCACCCAGTTCGACCCGCACGTAGTCAACACCTTCATCCGCATTCTGAAGGAGCAGCCTGAGCTTGCCGAAATCCACTTAGAAGACCTGGTAGGTTTGCATTAGTCAGTAACTGTTCTTCGGTCCAGCAGATATTACGTGAGGTCGCCCGGTAGGGGAAAGTCCTACCGGGCTTTTGCTTGCCTGGACTCGTCGCGCAGAGTCAAATGTCGCATGTGCACCGTACTTCATAAATGCGACTCTACGTAGATTTACGTAAATCGTGGAATAGCGCCTAGTACTCTGGTCCTACCTATTGTATTGACATAGTACTTTTGGTATACTCACCCCGTCGGAGATGGCTAGTACTTGCTAGTACCAAAGTACCATGTTATATGGTGGGTATTCTGTACTGGTCGAGGTAAGGTGCTGCAGGGAACAGTCGGGGTTCAGTAGCACAAGAGGAGCACCGGGTAACTGCCCGGAAGTGCCTATGCAGGGGCACATATTGGCGTTGTAAGCAGGCCACGAACCAGGAGCCATCGTCACACCACGGAGGAGCATAGCAACCATGAACCTGAATATCCTAGAAAAACTCACCCGCCACGCCATCAAGGGTAACAACGTAGTAGGCATTAGCAACGAGATGCTGAAGAAGGGCTTCCTCAGCCCCGCCGAGCATCGCTCGGTGCAGTCCCTCTCGTGGCAGATCGCCGCCAACCTCAACGCTACCACGGGTGGCGCGGTCGCTGCACCCCCCACTACCGTTTACCGGGTGTGGATCTAAGCCCTAGATTTAGAACTTTTCTTCTTCTGCAAAAAGACCGGCACTAAGCCGGTCTTTTTGCGTCCTCCGGTATGATATCGCGTCCCAGACAGCGCCCCCAGCCCCTGCATTTATCAACATTTGTCTACAAATTCGGGTTCTTTATGCCTGTAGCCCTTACTTTCCGCCGGAACTGTCGTTATACGAGGCATGCACGGGCTATGTCACTGTGGCACTCCCGAACAGGAGGTTATTAGCTGATGAACCTGAACGTACTTGAGAAACTCGCACGTGAGATAATGAAGGGCAACGACGTCTCGCTAACGAGCCAGGCACTGTTGAACAGGGCAGTACTATCGCCCATCGAGCACCGGTCGCTGCAATCCCTCTCCTGGCAGATCGCCGCCAGCGCACGTCACACCCCCAGCGGCAACACCACAGTCGCTTCGATCAGCACCTACCGCGTCTGGATTTAGACGACCCTGCCCGATTGTCCTCGCTCGCCCATGTACCTGATACAGGAGAGAGCCGGGGCCTTACGTTTGTGACCATGAGCTTCCGTCTATCCCTGCCGTCCGTCGGCATCTTCGCTGAGTAGCGGTGCGCGCTTCAGCACGTTCTGCAAGTAGTAGCTGAGCACCAGGAACAGACCGCCTACCCCCAGGAAGATCAACACGCGCCAGATGGCCTCCAGGCCCACGAGGTCGATCAGGAACAGCTTGGCGACCAGCAGCACCAGGGTCCCGGCTCCCGCGTACAGCAGAGGTGCGTTGCGGTTGAACCTGATGCCGGCCAGAAGTAGCACGCACGCCCAGACTCCCCAGGCTATCGTCACGAAGGCGTTCCCGTTCGGTAGGGTCTCCAACTCGCGCCATAGTAAGGCGAGCAAGGCCAGGTGTGCCGCGCCTCTGTACAGCAGTTGTACCCCTCGTTCCTTGTGCAGGAAAGATACTCCGGCTACCAGGAGTATTACGGCCACGTCAACCAGGTTGGGGAGGTTGAAGAATACCGGCCCCGGAGCTGCTCCGTAAAGCAGCCTGAGCATAAGCTGCAGGGCGACCAGGCCCAAAATGATGTGCGAGGGCACAACCGTCTCAGCACGGTTGGTCCGCCCCGGTGCCCACCAGTACACGGCCTGCAACAGGGTGCCGTAGACCGCCCACCCCAGAATGATGTAGCTCCACCCGTCGGGGCGACCTGCTAGCTCACGCCATATCGTGCCGAGCACGACTAGGTGTACCATGCCCCGGTATAGGACGCTGGTGCCCTGGGGCCGCACTACAAAGGAAGCCGCCAGGGACAGCCCCAATACTGTCAGGTAGGTGAGTGCTTGCGCATTCAGGAACGGGAGTTCGTCCAGCCTGGCGGTCCCGAATATCGGGCCTACTATATCTCGCCACAACTGAGAGACCACCCACAGGGCCACGCAGCCCGATAGTATGTGGCCCATGACCGATGTGCCCCTGTCCGAGAGCCTGCGAGCAACGAAGTGCAGGGCCGCTGCCTCCACCGCGAGCGCCAGCATCAGCACGTTGCCATGTATCAGTTGCACCAGCGCCAGTGTCAGCAACAGCACGCCCACAACCGCGTGGGTGTATGCCAGTCGTTCTTGGGAACGCCGCAAGCTCCAGGCGACGGCTCCGAACAGCACGGCCCCGGCCAGCGTCGCCGCACCCAACACCTCGCTCGGTACCGTGGCTTCCCACAGCCTCCACGAGAAGCCAAGAGTGGTCAGCGGAGCCAGCACCACGAGCGCGTGCACCTGCGATTCCAGGAGGTTCCTGAGGTCCTTGTCGTGGACGTAGTCGAGCGACGACGAAGGCCACCGCTCCGGGTTGATTGCCCGCAATGTTTCGCGTACCAATGGCACTACCCAGAAGACCAGCAGGCAGAAGATTGCCCCGGCTTGCAAAGCCCAATCACCGTCAGGCCCTGCACCGAACCTCTTTGCGCCCTCAAGCCCTGCCAGCAGCACCAGCCAGGTGCCCACGAAGGTGGTCCACAGCAGGCCGCGCCAGCCTCGGAAGAAATAGACTGCAACAGCCCCGGCGGCCACCAGGCAGGTATAGGTAACCAGGCCCGTGACGCCGCCCGACCTGTCGCCCAGCACGAAGGGAGTTGCCAGCCCACCCGCTACGCCCACGATGGACAGCAGCGACTGGTTGTGTCCCAGAGCGAGCACGAAGGCCAGCACCGTCACCGCCACCATAAAGGAGAATGCCAGCTCGTAGGCCACCAGGTGGAAGAGCTGGTAGGCCGCGTATCCCGTAATGTAGAAGGTGGCAATGCTCCCGCCCAGCAAGATGTACTTCAAAGCCTGACGGTGCGCACCCATCAGCGAGCCTATGACGAGCAACGCAGCCCCGGCCACGAAGCCCATCGCGACGCGCACCCACTCGGTGAGCCACCCCTGGTCCACCGAGTACTTGAACAGGAAGCCGATGCCGAGCAGGAAGAGCACGATGCCGACGCGGCTGAGCCAGAACTCCCCGCTTTTGAGGATGTCGGGCGGCTTACGGGCAGTGGTGCTCGCGCTCGGGGCGCTGCTTTTTGGCCGGGCGTCCGTGGAGCTTACCCACGAGGCGGAAGAGCCATATACCTGAGAAGTCGCGGTATTGGATTCATTGAGACCCGGCAGGGGCATGTTGCCCAGCGCGGCTATGCTCTCTGGAACAGCTATTTGCCGACCCTGCCCGGACGGCTGCATGGACCTGCCGCACCACATGCAATAGGGGTTAGTGGGTGGGTTGCCGCCCCGGCAGTGCGGGCAGAACACCTCTGTGGGAGGGGCCGGTGGTGCAGGTATCAGGTTTGTGGTGGCAGGTACAGCCCGCCCAGCGACCTGTAGGTCCTCGGTTGGTGTAAGAGTGGCGGGCCGTATTGTGGCTACCGCCCCTTCGAGTCGCTCCACCTGGCCGCGCAACTCGCCTACCATCTGCTCTAGCCTGCCGATTCGTTCGTCCAGGGGCACACGTCCCGTCTCTTCCATCTGCGACTACCTCCTTGCAACACAGGCCCATTTCCTAAATAGACCCCATTCACCTGTTACCAGTATGCGGTTGTAATATGCCCGTTACATCGGCAGTCTTGCCTAACTACGGGCTATGCCACTATGCAGGGTGCTGTCATGGAAGAGTAGGTATTATTGCTTAGATTAGGCAGGTAAAGACAGCGCACTATCTAGACAGCTACGAAAGCAGGCAGCAAAGCTCGACCTCTATATAGGCGCAACTCGGCACGTCATATAAATAGAACGCAGCCCACCACTTTGGCGCGATTCTACCCGCACTTCATAGCCCAGTCAACAGTCAACTCGCCTCGGCTGGTATAATACCCCGGCAAACTAAGCACCAACAAAACACTCGCCTATCGTCCATCGTCCCTCATCCGAGGTGAGCCCGTGAGTTCCGAGTCCGAAATCCGGCAGTTCCTCGAAGCCACCGAAGAGCACCTGACGGAGGCCCTGCTCGAATACGCCTCCATAATGCCGATGTCGCTCATCAACATCGGCAAGCTGGCCCTCTCTGCGCCGGGCAAGGTGTTGAGCGCGGTGCCTCGGATGCAACAAGCGGGTGGCACCTTGCCTTCGCCCTTACCCAGGTGGCCCCTTTACGTGATAGAGGCGTACAGGGCAGGGGCGTCTTACCCGGAAGATACCTGGCGGGACGCGCTGCCTGGCGCGGTGGCTGTGGAGATCGCCATGTCCGCTGCCGACTTGCTGGACGAACTGACCGACGACGATCCCAGTCCGGTTGCCGAGCAGTACGGTCCCGGCCAGGCCCTCAACACCGCCAACCTGATGCTGGTCATGGCTCAACAAGTGTTGCTCAAAGCGGCGCAATCGAGCACCAAGGACCTCTATCTTGCTGCCCTCGCCGCGCTCCAGGAGATGCTGGTGGAGGCCGCCGTGGGCCAGCACCTCGATATGCTTTACGATGGGCTGCCACCTGGTGTAGTGACATTGGAGATGAGCGCGGACGTGACGGCGAAGAAGGCGGGCGCTCTAATAGCGGGGGCGTGGCGTGTGGGGGCCGTGCTCTCAGGTGCGGAAGCGCCCGTGGTTGACCTGCTGACCCGCCTGGGCCGCGAGACGGGGGGCTTCGCCCAACTCTCAAACGACCTGGAAGCGGTGCTGCCTCTTGACATAAGTTCATCGGACGTGTCTCTCATGGATGAAGGTGGAACGCCTGGGCTCAAGACCGACCTGCGCCTGCGCAAGCGCACCATGCCCATCGTATTTACCCTGCGCGAGGAAGGTGAAGCGCCCAACCCCCTGCAACGGGCTTTCAGCGACCCCACCTACGCTGCGAGCGTGGACGAGGACACCCTGCGCCGGGCCATAGTTGAAGCGGGGGGCGTGCAGTTCGTGCAGCTGGTAATGGAAGTGCACGCACAGACTATCGTGCAACTGCTGGCCGAGCTTGAGACGCTCAGGCCGGGCGCTACCGAGGCCCTGGGTTACCTGTTGCCGGTGCAGGCTGCGGAGGTAGAAGACTAGCTGCTCCGTTCATACGTTCCATGATGCTGCGCCATGCTCCGTGCTAACGGTCATACTTGCTAGTTTTCATCCGCACCGGGCGTCATCTGCCACATATTCTTGCCGTGGTATGCGATACCACATACCGCAGAAACACAAAGGGCACGGGCCCTCCATCAGCCCAGGGGATGTGTTTGCTGTGCCAGGCGGGGTCATATTCTCCCTGTAAAATGGTACGCGTATCCTCGCCCTGGTGAACCGCAATTTTACTGGCTTGACCCCGCACGTTGCGCCGCTTAGAATGGCAACTACCCAGCGTCTATAGCGCACCACTCGCGGGATGATGCAGGAGGAAGATAATCACATGCTGGACGGTATCTGCCCAAAATGTGGATCAGCTGAGATCTATACGGATGTCCACGTAGAAGGAAGGTTCAGCACCCCCAGTATGAACCTGGTTATGGCGAAGGGCGGCATACTGGCTCCTGCCCTCGTTGGGCACGACAACTACTTGTGCGGTGCGTACGGATACCTGGAGAGCTATGTAACCGAGCCCCAGGACGTGCAGGTGCTCGTGGAGAACTGGACCAGGCTGGAGGCTCGCTAACGCAGCATGAAAGTAATCCTCATGGCCGCCGTCACGGTAGACGGCAAGATCGCCCGGCACGAGCACCACTTCGTGGATTGGTCCTCGAAGGAGGACAAGAAGCTCTTCATGCAGACCTCAAAGCGCGCGGGCGTAGTTATCCTGGGCAACAACACCTACGAGACTTTCCCCGCGCCCCTGCCCGGCAGGCTCCATATCGTGCTCACCACCCACGTCGCGGGCAAGCCACACAAGCCGGGCGAGATAGAGTTCACCGACCGCACGCCCGCCGAGATAGTGGCCGGCCTGGAGGCTCGCGGCTACACAGAAGCGGTGCTCACGGGTGGCGCGCAGGTGAACGCCCTCTTCCTGGCCGCAAATATGGTAGACGAAATCTGGTTGACCGTGGAGCCTCACATCTTCGGCGTGGGTCTCGACCTGTTCCGCGGCGTGCCGTTCGACCGCCGCGCCACCCTCTTGGAGGTACGGCAGCTAAACGAGGGAGGATCGGTGCTGCTCAGGTACGGACTCGACACCGGTGCCTCTGCTGAAAGCTAGGCATGTGCATGACTGTCGCCCTGGCACTCATCTGAGAGCGAAGAGGTTTGTCACATGAAGGTAATGACGTACAACATACTTGAAGGGGCTAACCTCCGCTTCGGCGACCGTACCGAGTTGGTCATCGACATCATCGAGAGGGCCGGTGCCGACATTGTGGGCCTGTGTGAGTGCACCGGCTTCGACGCGGAGAACGCAGCCCGGTTCAAGTACTTCCGCAGCCGCCTGAGGCTGGACGGCGCTATTACGCGGGCTCCAAGCGGCCACCACGTCTGTCTGTTCTACCGGAGGGGCCTTCGCACCTTCAGCCGCACCAACCTCGCCAACACCATGTACAACGGCTTCGCGCGAGTAGCCTTCGAAAGCAAAGAACTTGGCCCCGTCACGGTGGTCATGACGCACCTGCACCCCTTTTCAAGCTGGTACCGGGTGACGGAAGTCCAGCAGGTGCTTGGCCGCGCTAGCTCCTCGGAAGAGTCGATCATCATGGGCGACATGAACAACCTAGCCCCGTCGGACCTGCCTTTCGATATTGACGCCGCAGGCCCTCAACTCGCAGGGCGGCTTTCCGGCCCCGATGGGCAGATAGACACCCTCCCCATCAGGGCCATGCTCACCCAGGGCTTCGTGGATCTCGGGGCATCCACCGTGGGCCCGACCTACCCGACCCGCATCGAGCGCAAGCAGAAGGAGTCGGACATCGCCGTGCGCCTCGACTACATACTCGCCACGCCAGGCCTAGCCCGCCGCTGTCGCTCCATACGGGCGATAGACGAGCTGCCCGCCCACGAAGCCTCGGACCACCTGCCGGTAATTGCTGAGTTCGACCTGACGCCGGTCGGCTAGCTACCGCAAAGCGGGCTAAAATAATCAGTGACAAATCTCGGCCGCTTTGGTATAATTGGGCGTCAAAGCTGCTTGGGCCTGTGGCGCAGCGGTAGCGCAGGCGACTCATAATCGCTTGGTCGTAGGTTCGAATCCTACCGGGCCCACTGAGAAACATTCAAACGATGTACATAGCAAGAGGTTGGGATACTCTATCCCCCACTCCCTTGCTGTGTACATCGTTCTAGGTGGCTTAACTGGTGTTGAGTTATGTGTTGGCGTTTATTAGTTCCAAGAACATCGTATAGAAGCGCTTCCAGTCTGGACCGTCCTGCCCTACAACCTGAGAAAATTCGAAAATTGCTGTTGATGTACGGGTCTCTGTCTCAAAAGTAGCACGGGGTAATCCGCCCATCTGAATAATAGTCCACCGATGTTGGTAACCTTCCTGCTGGGCCTTAATCTGTGACTTTTCTGCTTCGCCTGCGCGGTTATGCGCATTTGAGAAGTCGCTACCGCCCTTGATTTCGATAGCAATCAGTGGTTTAGACGATGAGCCAACACCCTGGTTGAGCCTTATGTCCGGGTCACTACCAGCCACTAATTCATAAGGTTGGCCGTTTGGCAGCACAAACCTGAGTTGGGTGTCTTCCACCTCGAATTCAATCCAATCCTCGTTAAGAAGTCTGCGTAGAACTCTAAAAGCCTGCAGGGCAGCCTCACGTCCAATAACAGTATTCCTCCGGCCTTGTAGAGTTGGCCCTAATGTCAGCAGAGCTAGGTCGCTCAAGTCCCTGTTGTCGAACTGGCCCATGGCTTCTACCAGCATTGTGAGAGGCTCGATTAGACGAGCGCAGAACGCCTCCATTTGGGGCTTCAGCCGTGCTGATAACACTCCACTCTGCTCAGCCTTTGCCCATGCACCATAGCCATACTTGAGAGTGAAGTCCTTTGTGATTGAAAGACCAAGTAACATCCTATAGTAGCCAATCAATGGTGGAGAGTATTCTATTATTGCAGGTACCGGAAAGACACGTTCACCACGCAAGCCGAGTGCTGCTACATGACTTAACGTATCAGCAGGTACAAGACGGTCTAGCTCCTCATTTAAGCGCGCCACACCAACGGCGGACACTGCGGCACTGAGAGCAGGATGAAGTTGTAAGCGCCGGGCTTCAAGCAGCGACAGGTACAACCCAATACCTTTGTCTGCTGGTAAGGGTTTCATGTTAGCTGATTGCAATTAACGGTTCATCCCCCGCCTGCCTGTTCACCTGTTGGTGCTCGATAAGTGGTTGTATTATTTCGGCTGCACTGACTACTTGTGCCTCCTCCACTACTTCAACCTCATAGATTGGGCGGTCTAGTCTTGCCAACTGCCGAATACGGTGGCGAGCTATTGCTGAGTATTCGGGGTTTATCTCTATGCCGAGAAATGGCCGTCCCAGTTCCACTGCAACTACCGCAACCGTGCCGGAACCTAAGAATGGGTCCAATACGACATCCCCCGGCCTCGTGGATAGCTTCACACACGGTTCAACTAGCTTCGGAGGGAACGTAGCGAAATGCACATCCATAAGAGGGTAGGTGTTGATATCCCAGACCGAGCGTACGTTACGGTTATTTACTTCGCGCACCGCTTGGTTATCGTAGTAGTAATTTTCGGACTTTGTAAGGAAAAACAGATATTCATGCGAACGGGTAGGTCGATCCTTTACGCTTTCCGGTTGCGCGTTTGGCTTACGCCATATTACGTCCGACCTTAAATACCAACCTGCTTGCTGTAGAGCAAACGCCAGTCGCCAAGGGATTCCAGTAAGTTCTTTTGATTTTAAACCATTTGGTGTAGGTGGCCTGGTACTCATAGCGCGGGCGCGGTTCTTCTTGTCGGGCGCACGCCACGTTCTACCGCCCGATGTGTAGCTATCACCAATATTCAGCCACATCGAGCCATCGGGCCGCAACACGCGGCGTACCTGCTCGAACACAGTAACTAACGCCATAATATAATCATCCACGTTTGGTTCTAGACCGATCTGTCCATCAATGGCGTAGTCACGTAACGACCAATAAGGTGGAGATGTAACAACTGCTTGGATACAGTTGGCTGGTAGATTTGCCAGTACCTTGAGGGCATCGCCGGTAACTACGCGCGAGTCGAAGACTTGGTCTCCACCAGGAGCAGTTTGAACGAGGGGCGGCGTAACAGAAGCATCAGACGAGACGTAATGCACAGTGTGGACTTGCACTCCAGTACCAACCTCCCTGTTCTTGTAGATTGTAGGGTCTTCCTGTTTGAAGAGTATATCATTGCCTTAGAGGACCCGCAAACTTACACCCTTCGATGTCGTCTCTGGCGTAAATAGCTAAGATGGTAAATAGCTAAGATGTATGTAGATATTTTCATAGGATAACAAAGAGAAACTCTGCAATTGCTGAGGAATGCGTATGAAACGTTATCGATAGCCTGTGGCGCAGCGGTAGCGCAGGCGACTCATAATCGCTTGGTCGTAGGTTCGAATCCTACCGGGTCCACCAACAAAATACACATGCAACTTGCCCTTACTGTTCAACAGTGGGACTTCTTTGCGCCTCACGCTCCCCAATCCGGTTCGAACTCTGTCGACACCTACATACCAATAGTTCCCTAGCTCCTCCTGCCGGGAGAGCCGGATCGCTGTATCGCCGCGCTCGGCCTGCGTGGTCGCATGCACATGCTTCTAGCCACACGTCTTGTCCTTCATCCACGTCTTCTTACTTGAGGCACAATTTTTGCTTACGCAGTCGCGTTGCTGGCCTCTTCCGGCTAGCAAGTCACCCGCAGCGGCACGTTAGCGGCAGGCTACGGGGTTCAAGTCTTCGCGCAGGTCTCACGTACAGGCCTCGGCGGGACTTCTTTTGCGCATGAGGGAGTAGGAGGAGCAAGGGCAGTGAAACGATTAATCATAGCTCTGTCGGCGCTTGTACTGGCGCTGATTGTGATGCGCGTGCAGGCAGGCGAGCCCATGAGCGCGAGTGGGGCCGCGGCACACACCAAGTCGGTCGTGCCTCAGATCCCGCAGCTTTTCCCCGAGGTGCGGCAGCCCGTCTACTTCGACGAATCTCCGCCCCTGCGCGACATAGTGCCCGTTCTAGAGCCCAACCCCAACGGGCCGACCTCCAGGCGCGAGGTGGAGCGCGAGAACGGTTTGAAGCCGAGCACCCATACACCCAACTTCGTGAGCATCGACCCGGTGGTGCAGACCTTCTTTGGCCCGCTTGCCATACCCACACCCATTATTACCTTCAAAGGCTACACCCAGCAGGACAACGCCTCCACCGGGCCCCTCATCAACTGGCCGCCCGATACCGAGGGAGACGTGGGCCTCAACCACTACTTCCAGTGGGATAATACGGGCTTCAAGATCTTCGACAAGGCCGGTAATCTCCTCTACGGCCCCGCCAACGGCAACTCTCTCTTTACCGGCATGACCGGTCCCGGTGGGGCTGAATGCGCGGGGACCGACAGTGGCGACCCGATTGTGCTCTATGACTCTATGGCCGACCGTTGGCTGGCGAGCCAGTTTACGACGGCCCCCGGTGCAGCGGCAGGCCCCACCTACGAGTGCATAGCCATCTCCAAGACCGGCGACCCGACCGGCCCCTACTGGCGCTACGCCTTCCAGGCAAGCCCAACCGCCTCCCCCAGTCGCTTCGAGGACTACCCACACTTCGGCGTGTGGCCCGACGCCTATTACATGACCACAAATGAGTTCGACGCCACGACCAATGGCATCGATCTTGTGGGGGCGGGCAATTTCGCTTTCGAGCGAGCAAAGATGATCGCGGGCGACCAGACCGCGAAGATGGTCTACTTCCACCTGGACCCACCATACTCCGGCCTGCTTCCCTCCGACCTGGACGGCGCTACGCTTCCTCCGGTGGGCAGCCCCAACTACTTCGTGCAGGTTGATGACGATTTCGGCAATCCGCCCGCCGACCAGCTTTCCATCTTCAAGTTCCACGTCGATTGGACCACCGTCCTGAGTTCCACCTTTACCGGCCCCGTCACCACTCCGGTAGCGCCCTTCGACTCCGATTTCTGCGACGCCGATCGCGAAGCCTGCATCCCCCAGCCCGGCACAACCCAGAAGCTGGAGGTTATAAGCGACCGGCTGATGTACAGGCTGGCTTATCGCAACTTCAACGATCACGAGTCGCTGGTGGTGAACCACACGGTGGATGCCGACGGCACGGGGCACGCGGGCGTGCGCTGGTATGAGCTGCGCAGCCCTGGTACCTCACCCACTGTCTACCAGCAGGGCACCTTCGCTCCCGACGCGAGCGACCGCTGGATGGGCAGCGCCGCTATGGACAAGGACGGCGATATAGCCCTGGGCTACAGCGTGTCGAACGCCACCGACGTCTTCCCTAGCATACGCTACACAGGGAGGCTGGCAGGTGACCCCCTGAACCAGATGAGCCTGGGTGAAGGTACGCTCTATCCCGGCTATGGGTCGCAGACCGCCAACGCGCGTTGGGGCGACTACAGCATGTTAGGCATCGACCCGTCGGACGACTGTAGCTTCTGGTATACGCAAGAGTACTACGGGACCACCGGCCAGTACTGGTCGACTCGCATTGGCAAGTTCAGGTTCGCAAGCTGCGGAGCCGACACGATAGCCACCGAGACCCCTATACCTGCCCAGGACCCCTGCACCCTGCCCGGCGTCAAAGTGGTCACCGACGGCACGGGCGACGCCCTGGACACCCTGGGTGGTACCGGCACCGAGCAGGCGCAAAAGTACGACATCGAGTATATCTCGGTGGCCGAACCCTACACAGCCACGGGACCCGATAACCTGGCGTTTACCATGAAGGTGACAAGCCTTGCCGGGCCTGAGAACGACCCCTCCACCAGCCCCAACACGACGTGGCGTATCTACTTCACCAGCCCTATGTCGGGCACTCTACGCTTCGTGGACATGCGCACTGACAACAGCGGCAACGTGACCTTTAAGTACGGCACCACCGTTGGCACCACTAACACGACGGTTGGCAATGCCGACGCGGGCGTGTACGGCCTTGACGGCACGATCCGGATTATCGTTGCCACCTCCAAGCTGGGCGGTCTTACCCCGGGCCAGACTATCTCCGCCATCCATGGCAGGGTGATCTTCACAACCTCCTCGCCCGGCGCTTCATACGATGTGGAGGACGCCAACTACCCTGAACCGGACAAGAGCGCCACGTACACGCTCGTGGGCAACGCCTCCTGCCAGGTGGTTGTGGGCGCTACCTCGACCGCCATACCCAGCAGCACGACCACGTCCACATCTACCTCTACGTCGCTTGCGAGCGCCACCTCCACCAGCATACCGGGCAGCACGTCAACCCCTACAGGTACGAATACGGGGACGGCTACTAGCGTTCCGGCGGGTACCTCCACGGGCACGGCCACCCGCACCGCCACCCGCACACCCACTTCCATCAGCACGGGCACAGTGGCAGCGAGCAGCACCCCTAACGCCACAGCCACCGCCTGTACTATCCAGTTCGCTGACGTACCATCTTCGGGCGAGGGTTCTACCTTCTACGCGTTCGTGCGCTGCCTTGCTTGCCGGGGCATCGTGGGCGGCTACCCGTGCGGCGGTCCTGGAGAGGACTGCAACGACAACAACCAACCGTACTACAGGCCGAGCGCTAACGTCACCCGCGGGCAGCTATCGAAGATAGTCGCCAACTCGGCGGGCTTGAATGACGACATAGCAGAAGGCCAGCAGCAGTTCGCCGACGTTGAACCGGGCGACCCCTTCTACCTCTACGTGGAGCGTCTAGCCCAGACCGGGGCCATATCGGGTTACCCCTGCGGCGGTACGGGTGAAGATTGTGACGACCTGGAGAGGCCGTACTTCCGCCCCAACAACCCCGCTACGAGAGGGCAAATATCTAAGATCGTGTCCATAGCGGCCGGCTTCGATGAAGAGGTATCGGAGGACCAGCAGACGTTCACGGATGTGCCCACCGACAGCCCGTTCTGGGTGTACATCGAACGGCTGGCGAGCAGAGATGTGATCTCCGGCTACGGCGAGGCGGCGAAGTGCCCGACAGGTACTCCCTGCTTCCGCTACAACGATCTGACCACCAGGGGCCAGATGGCGAAGATCGCCTCCAACGCCTTCTTCCCAGGCTGCGAGACGCCTGTGAGGAGGTAAACGACTCCCCATTCTGCCAGCGCGCGGAGAGGGATCTAAAACAACAGGAGTGTCAACGTGGCACTCCTGTTGTTTTGTCTTGCTCGGAACAAAGCTGCACTCACTTGCATATTAAGGGTAGTCTTGTGCGCACAGGACAACTTCCGTGGACCCTTATCGTGCGCAGGGAGAGTGGACCATGTCGAGAATCAGGCGCAAGGCAACTTACCTGGGTATCATTACTATCCTGCTGGCTATGCTGGCGGCCCAATTCGGCGTGCGTGCATGGGTGGCGCAAGCCCAGTCTTTACCCGGCAGCGGCAGCCGCACCTTCCCTGAGACGGGCAAGACGGTCACCGGCATATTTCTGGAGTACTGGAACAAGAACGGCGGCCTCCCTCAGCAGGGGTTCCCTATCTCGCAGCTTATGAACGAGGTCTCAGACCTGGACGGCAAGACGTACACGGTGCAGTACTTCGAGCGTGCCGAGTTCGAATACCACCCGGAGAACAAGCCTCCTTATGATGTGCTGTTGTCGCAATTGGGCACCTTCCAGTACAAACAGAAGTACCCTAACGTTGCGCCCAACCAACTGCCAAACAACAGCCCCGGCTCACAACTCTTCCCTGAAACGAGCAAGCACGTTGGTGGTAAGTTCCTGGAGTACTGGCGCTCCCACGGTGGCCTGCCGCAGCAGGGTTTCCCGATTTCTGAGGAGTTCACTGAGAAGTCCGATTTGGACGGCAAGACGTACACGGTGCAGTACTTTGAACGTGCTGTGTTCGAGATGCACTCTGAGAACTCTCCCCCTTACAATGTACTCTTGTCGCAACTCGGTACGTTCCAGTACAAGACCAGGTACGCGAGTGGCAGCACTCCTTCGCCCTCTCCACCGCCGAGCCAAGCTATCGAGGGGCTGTTCGACGTGGGCGGGTACAAGCTGTACATCAGTTGCGCCGGGGAGGGCAGCCCCACCGTGCTGATGGAGGCGGGGTTGGGTACGGCAACCTCGACGTGGTCGTCGGTGCTGTCCGACCTACGCAAGCTGTCCAAAGTGTGCGTGTACGACCGGGCGAATGTCGGCAGGAGCGAGCGCGGCCCCGCCCCACGCACCAGCGAGCAGGTGGTCAAGGAGCTACGTGCCCTCCTGGCAAGCGCTAATGTGCCAACGCCTTATGTGCTGGTCGCGCACTCGCATGGTGGGCTGCACGCGCAACTGTTCGCCAGCAAGTACAGGTCCGAGGTGGTTGGGATGGTCATGATAGACGCTACCCCCTATGACATCGACGAGCGCTATGAAGCCGTGATCACTCCTCAGCAGGCGCAGGAACGCAGGGACCTCATCGAGCAAAACCGGGAGGGCGTCACCTATGACGCGGTTACAGCCAGCTACGCCCAGGTCCGAGCCGCCGGTCCCCTCCCCGAAGTGCCGCTGCTGGTCCTCGCTCACGGACGCACTTTGCAGTACCCGGCGGGATGGCCCGTGGAAGCCGTAGAGCGTGCCTGGCGCGAAGGCCAGGAGGGCCTGGCGGAACGCTCCCCCAAAGGCAGGCTCATAGTAGCCCAAAACAGCGGGCACTTCATCCACCAGGACGAGCCCCAACTCGTAATCAACTCCGTGCGCGAAGTGCTCCAGACTGCACGGTAGGCGAAAATGCCAAGAACAGCGCCAGGAGAAATAAAGAATTGCACCGCAGGGACGCAGAGACGCAGAGACGCAGAGGTTACGCAGAGATTGTGATTGATTAGATGAGGGAAGGGGCCACATCGTACTGTACGATGTGGCCTTTGTTAAAACACCCTCAATTCTTCTCCACGTACCTTTGCGTCCTCTGCGTCTTGGCGGTTCCGTCTCTTTACGTCATTGCCGCTGCTTACTGCCGGTGCTATAATACTCGCGGTGAGGCATCTCCTTATGCTTTGCCGGGTTGTCTTGTGCGCTATGTGCTGGCGGGGAGTGGCGTTGGAGATACTGGTCACGGGGGGTACGGGGTTCCTGGGGCGGCACCTGGCGCGGGGTCTGCTGGAGCGCGGGCATGCCGTGCGTCTCATGGGCCGCAACTTCTCCGGCGTCTCGGACCTGCTGCGCATGGGCGCGGTGCCCGTACAAGCTGACCTGCGCGATAGGGAGGCGGTGACCGCCGCGTGTCGTGGTGTGGAGGCCGTGTTCCACGTGGGGGCGCTCTCGGCTCCGTGGGGCCTCTCCCGCGACTTCCACCACATCAACGTCGGCGGCACGGCGTCGGTGCTGGAAGGCTGCCGGCAGCATGGAGTGCGCCGCGTCGTGTACGTCTCTTCTCCAAGCGTGGTGTTCGATGGGCGCGACCACATCAATCTGCGGGAGGACGCGCCCTACCCTCGCCGCTTTGCCTCGGTCTACTCCCTCACCAAGAAACTGGGCGAAGACCTGGTGAATGCCGCGAGCCGCGAAGGAAAGCTGGAGACGGTCATCCTGCGGCCCAAGGCGATGTTCGGGCCGGGCGACCAGTCGCTGCTGCCCCGCCTGGTGGAGGTGGCCCGCCGCAAGCGCCTGCCCCAGATAGGCGACGGCCGCAACCTGGTAGACCTCACCTACGTGGAGAACGTCGTGCAGGCCCTCATCGCCGCCCTCGACAGTCCTGCCGCCTCCGGCAAGACCTACACTATTACCAACGGCGAGCACATACCCCTCTGGC
Organism: Chloroflexia bacterium; assembly: GCA_034667185.1. Taxonomy (GTDB): domain Bacteria; phylum Chloroflexota; class Chloroflexia; order QHBQ01; family JADMIH01; genus JADMIH01. Next base: position 23,889 of record JAXDKH010000365.1, read on the forward strand.
CCACGGTGCGCATGGTGTTGCGGAGGACCGGCCTGCCTGACGACCTGCGCCCCTTGCCTCTGCCGGTGGCCCTGTTTGTTGCGCGCTTGATGGAGATTGGCGGCACGCTGCGTGGCAAAGAACCCCTGCTGACGACCTACACCGTGGGCATACTCGCCCGTACGCAGACCTACGATATCAGCGCGGCCCGGCGCGACCTGGGTTACCACCCCACCATTAGTGTGGCGGAGGGCATAGAGCGCACGCTCGGTGACTTCGAGCAGCAGAAGGCAGCATGATAGTGACTGGCCCGGCTAGCCCTATCCTCTCCTCGAACCAAGGTGGTCTCCCTGCCCGTGAGGGTGTGCCTGCTTTGCGCTACTACGTGCTCGATACCGGCTACTGCCTCGCCTCCGAGCACCACATCATGCGGGGCGGGGAACGGCGCAAAGTGCGGTGCCACTCGATTGTGGCCCTGCTGAGGCACCCTGAACAAGGGTGGTTCTTATGGGATGCCGGGTATGCACCACGCATGCTGGAGGCCACTCGTCGCCTGCCTTATCGTCTCTACAGGCTCGCCACGCCACTGCACATTGCTGCGAATTTGGCAGTTGTCGCGCAATTGCCCCACTTTGGCCTCACTCCGTCGGATATAACTACCATCATCATTTCCCACTTCCATGCCGACCACGTTGCCAGCCTGCGGGACTTTCCCCAGGCGCGTATGTTCGCCACCAAAGAGGCGTACGAAAGCGTGCGGACCCGACGTGGAATAAGCGCCCTTCGTCGTGCATTCATCCCATCTCTCCTGCCATCCGACTTCGAGCGTAGGGCAACACTAATATCTGACTTCGACGGCCCCACCTTGCCGGGACTTGGCCCCACGCACGACCTCTTTGGCGACGGTTCCGCGCTGCTGGTGCGCCTGCCAGGGCACGCGAAGGGGCAGGTGGGTATGTTGGCGAACACGGAGAGAGGGCCCGTGCTGTTCGCTGCCGACGGTTGCTGGCTTACCCGGCAGGTGCGCGAGCAGCGGCCCCCTCACCTCATCACCAACTTGTTTGTGGACGACCCCCAAGCTGTGCGCTCCACCATACTGGGGCTGAACATCTTCATGCAGGCCCGCCCCGACGTGGCGATTGTGCCCACCCACTGCCCTGAGGCGTTTGAGCGTGAGGTGAGTCGGTGAGCCGGGTCGTGCAGGCTCTCACTCTGCCCCTGATCGTGGCCCACTTCGCATGGGCGCGGTGGCGGTGGCACTATCTGCGCGGGGCAAGGTTGCGCCGTTACCAGGAGCGACGAGCCCGCCGGATTGTGGCCTACGCGCAAAAGCACGCACCCTTCTACCGCCGGCACTGGTCGGGGCACAACACCCTCAAGTGGCGCTCGCTCCCCACCGTGAACAAGCGCCTGATGATGGACAACTTTGGCCGCTTCAACACGCGGGGTATCGGCAAGGACGAGGCGATGTCAGTGGCTTTGCGGGCCGAGACCAGCCGCGATTTCAGCCCCACATTGCGCGGCCTCACCGTGGGCCTATCGTCGGGCACTTCGGGGCACAGAGGCATCTTCCTCGCGAACGGCCTTGAGCAGGCGGCCTGGGCGGGCACCATCCTCGCCCGTACCCTGCACAGACTCCGGCCCCAGCGGCTGCGGGTCGCCTTCTTCCTGCGCTCCAACAGCAACCTTTATGAAAAGATAGGCGGGCTGCTCGTGCAGTTCCATTTCTTCGACCTGATGCTGCCGTTAGAGGACGCGGTAGATGCGCTCAACCTGTACCGCCCTCACATCATTGTTGGGCCGCCATCTCTGCTGGGGCTGCTGGCGGACGCGCACAAGGCACGGCGGCTGCGGATAGACCCTGAACGGTTGGTCTCGGTGGCCGAGGTGATTGAGCCTCAGGACAGGGGCTACATCGAGTCGGTGTTCCACGCGCCCGTGCACCAGATCTACCAGTGTACCGAAGGGCTGCTAGCGGTAAGTTGTGCACTGGGCTCCCTGCACGTACAAGAAGACCTGGTGGTGTTGCAAATGGAGCCACTACCCGGCGATGGCGGGCGTGCTAGCCCCATCGTCACCGACCTGTGGCGCAAGACCCAACCCATCATAAGGTACCGCCTCAACGACGTGCTGAAGATGCAGCGCGAGCCATGCCCCTGTGGCTCCCCCTACAGGGTGATAGAGTCCATAGAGGGCCGTTGCGACGACATCTGCCACTTCCTGGCCGAGAACGGCACGCGCCTCTTCTTCCCCGATACAATCCGCCGCATGGTGCTGCTCGCAAGCCCCGACATACTCGACTACCAGGCTTTCCAGGAGCGCCCGGGCCATCTCCGCGTGCACCTGGAGCTACCACCCGGCGCTTGCTTCGAGGAGGTGGCCTGCCAGGTCCGCGCCAGCGTCGAGGCTACAGTGTCGCATTATGGTTGCTTACCCGCTACCATCCAAATCGAGCACGGGCTGACACCCATAACCCCCGGCACCAAGCGCCGCCGAGTAGTAAACCTACAAGCCACAAAACACCAACCAGAGCAACCCAGTGCCTCTCAATAACACCAAATCCGTAATCCGCAATCCCAACTCCCAAATCGCCATCATCGCTCTCGGCTCCAGGGGCGACGTTCAGCCGTTCGTGGCGCTGGGGCTGGGACTGCGTGCCGCCGGGCACCAGGTGCGCATTGCCGCTGCCGCCGATTACGGGCCGCTGGTGGAGGCGTACGGGTTGGAGTTCGCGCGGCTGGGAGGCAGCATCCGCGAGCTAATGGATTGGGGGTTGGTGTACGACATCCTGGACGCGCCAAGCAACCCTCTGCGCTTCGGCAAGCGCATGTTCGATGCCCTACGTCCGTTGGTCAGCCGCCTCGTAGCCGATTGCTACAAAGCCTGCGCGGGGGCGGATATGCTGGTGGCGTCGACTCTGGGCGTGTACATAGCGTATGATGTGGCGCAGGAGATGGATGTTCCTCTCTACGCCGCGCACATGCATCCATACGGCCCCACCCGCGCTTACCCGCAGGTCTTCTTCCCCGAATTGCCACATTGGGTGCCTCTGCGCGGTCGCTATAATCGCCTGACGCACTGGCTGACGGAGGCTGGCTTTTGGTACTTCCTGGCATCGGGCCTCAACGAAGCGCGGCGAGAGACGCTGGCGCTACCCCCTATTTCGCGTACCGCCATGCTGCGCCGCGCAACTGAGACCACCGGCCCTACACTGCTTGCCTACAGTCCCGTTGTAGCTCCGCGCCCGCGCGACTGGCCCTCCCACGTGCAGGTGACCGGCTACTGGTTCGTGGACCGCGCACCCGGCTGGCAGCCGCCGCAACATCTGGTTGACTTCCTGGCTTCCGGGCCGCCCCCGATCTATGTCAGCTTCGGCAGCAACCTCGCGGGACGACACCCGGACGAAGTTACTCGCTTGATGGTGAAGGCTTTGCGGCAGGCGGGCGTGCGCGGGATACTGTCGAGCGCTTGGGGCGACCTCGGCAACATTGACCTGCCGGAAGGCGTGCTTAAGGTGGGGCCGATGCCCCACGACTGGCTTTTCCCGCGAGTATCTGCCGTCGTACATCACGGCGGCGCGGGCACAACCGCGGCGGCACTGCGTGCCGGCATACCCTCGGTGGTCGTGCCGTTCTTCGGCGACCAGCGCTTCTGGGCCAGGCGCGTACACTCCCTCGGAGCCGCCCCCACGCCCATACCACGCCCGCAACTGACTGCAAACCGCCTGGCGCAGGCGATACGTACTGCAACTTGCAACCCGGCTATGAAGCAGAGGGCAGTCTGGCTAGGCAAGCACCTCGAAAAGGAAAACGGAGTGGCACGTGCCATTGAGGCTCTTGGACTGAACACACCATGCGAATTACGAATTACAAATTACGAATTACGAGAAGCACCTACTGTAATTCGTAATTTGTAATTCGTAATTATCTAAGGGGGTAGAGAATGCTTCCGGTAAAGATAGCGGGCCTTGGCTGGTACCTACCTGAGAGGCGGGTGCTGAACGCTGAGCTTGAGGAACGGTTGCACATTCCCGCCGGGTGGATAGAACGGGTGACGGGCGTGCGGGAGCGACGGTACGCCACCGGCGAGTCTGCTGTGAGCATGGGTGGGGCCGCGTCACGTATAGCGCTGGCCGAGGCGGGGTTGGACGTGGGCGACGTAGATGCCATAATCGGGGCATCCGCCGCGCCACAGCAGATGATACCCTGCACGGCGGCCCTTATGCAGCGCGAACTTGAGGCTCCCGACGGCGGCAGCGCCTGCTTCGACATCAACGCCACGTGCCTGGGCTTCCTGTTCGCCTTGCAGACCGCTTCCCACCTGGTAGCATCGGGCGTGTATCGCAACGTGCTCATCTTCAGCAGCGAGATCGGCTCTCGGTCCCTCAACCCCAGGGAGCGTGAGAGCGCGGTGCTGTTCGGTGATGCTGCTGCCGCTGCGGTGCTCACCAGGAGCGCGCCAGGCGAGAGCAGCGCCATATGGCACTCGCAATTCGCCACCTACAGCAGCGGTGCCGACCTGACCGAGATCCAGGGCGGCGGCAACCTGCACCACCCTAACGACCCGGCCACCACCCCGGAGATGAACATGTTCCACATGCGAGGCCCGGCCATCTTCAAGCTCGGTCTGCGGGTGCTAGCCCCTTTTGTGGACAGGTTCTTCGCCGGGCTGGAACTGGACCGCCGCGAAATAGACGCCGTGGTGCCCCACCAGGCCAGCCGGCATGGCGTCGAACTGCTCACCAAGCAACTCGGTTTTGAGGAGAGGCAAGTCGTCTGGAACCTGGGGGAGCGAGGCAACTGCATCTCGGCTTCAATCCCGCTGGCGCTGGCCGAGTCGGTGCACAGCGGCAGAATCACACGTGGTGACCGCCTGTTATTGATCGGCAGCGGCGCGGGCCTGACCCTGGGCGCGGTGGCGCTTACCTTCTGATGGGCAAGAGTGGTGGCACAAAGCGCAAGGTGGCCCTTGTGACCGGAGGCGGCAGTGGCATCGGCCGGAGCATAGCCCTTGCGCTTGGCAGGCGCGGCGTGAACGTGGCAATCGCGGGCCGCCGCCTCGACCTGTTGGAGCAGGTAGCGCGCGAGGTGTCCGCCAGGGGAGTGCGTGCTGTGCCCCTTCATGCCGACCTCACGGAAGAAACGGGGCGCGCCGACCTGGTAAGCCGGGTGCTGGGCGAACTTGGGCGGCTCGATATCCTTGTGAACAACGCGGGCGTTATGCAACGAGGCAGCCTCCTCGCGAAATCACCTGGAGAGGTACGCGCGGTGGTGGCAACCAATCTGCTAGCGCCCATCGAGTTAACACGGCAGGCCCTACCGGAGCTAGCCCGGCGCAAAGGTGCGGTGGTGCTGGTAGCTAGCGCGGTTAGCGACGTACCGTTGCCGTACGCAAGCCTTTATTCGGCCACAAAGGCGGGCGTCTCTGCCTTTGGTGAAGCATTGCGCTACGAACTTGCACCGCTTGGCGTGCGACTCCTGCTCGTCTACCCGCCCGGCACCGACACCGACATGGTGCGGGGCATGGCGCGGGCTGCGGGAGTCAGTAACTTCCCATTAGCACAGTCGGAAGGGGTAGGCGAGCGTATCGTCACATCGCTGGTGAAGGGGAGGCAGGAGGTACGCATGGGTGCCGAAGCCCGTCTACTGCCGCTGCTGTACCGCATCTCGCCCCGGCTGGTTCGCGCACTCTACCGCAGCCAGCGTGCCCTGTTCGAGGGCATGATGGGCGACGGGTGAGGCTTATGTACCCTGCTCCCATTCTGTCATCCTGAGCGTAGCGAAGGATCAGGTGGCATGCTAGAGTCCTCAACGTTGTGGTTGATGGAGGCATGAGGAACATCGTCGCTTGGATGTCAAGAATCGAACACGGGTTACTGATCCTTCGCTACGCTCAGGATGACGGCGCAATGGGGCACAACGGGGCCAGCAATCATGCTTAAGGTACACTGAATACGCCAGTCCACCGCCCGGTGTTTACATATACGATGACCGAAGACCCTCTGCAACAATACCAGCAATTCCTCGCGACGCACCCCTTCCGCCACATAACCTCCGGCGGTATGCGATGGTCTTACCTCGTCGCAGGGCGTGGCGACCGCGCCCTGGTGCTGCTGCCCGGTGCCCCCGAACGTGCCGAGGCTTCGTTCGAGTACATGCAAGCCTTCGAGCACGACTACATGGTCATTGCAGTCAGCTACCCCGCAGACCTTGCGACGGTGGAAGAATGCCTGCACGGAGTTGTTAGCATACTCGATGCGGAAGGCTTCGAGCGCGCGCACATGGTCGGCGGCTCCTACAGCGGGCTGCTGGCCCAGAGTTTCGTCAGGCGCTATCCAGACAAGGTAGACCGTTTAGTGCTGTCCGATACCGGCGTACCAAGGCCGGACCGGGCTCGCAAGTACAGGCAGTACGTGAGGCTGCTGCGGATATTGCCCATGCCCATAATCCGGCTGCTGTGGCGGGTGGGCGCGTTCCTCTACCTGCGCGAAATGGCCCCGCAAAACCGTCCCTTTTGGCACGCCTATTTCGCCCAGCTACGCAAGTCGATCACGCGCCGGGAGTGCATGAGCCGCCTTCGGGTTTGGATCGACTTCGATATGCGCAGCCGCTTTTTGCCGGGCGCCCTGGACGCCTGGCGGGGCGAAGTGCTGATCCTCGAAGCTGAGCACGACACCACTTTCCCTGACTGGGAGCGACAAGCACTGCGCAAACTCTATCCAGCCGCCCAGGTGCGAGTCTTCTCCGGAGGCGGGCACGCGGCCTCCCTCGACCGCCGGGACGAGTACATAGAGGCCATCCGCACCTTCCTCACTGCTCAACCCGCCCGCGTGGAAGCTGCCTCGTGAGCCGCCTGGATAAAGTGGCCTGGGGCCTCACGTCGGCTTTTGTGCTGGATCGCGCTCTCAAGCTTGCTGCAGTAGCCCATTTCTTCAGTTGTAAGCGCCCTCACCCGCCTTCCCCGTGGCCTACTGTGACGCTGCTTCAGCCCGTATCGCGGGGTGCCTCCGACCTTCGCGCGGCCCTCATGGCACGGGCCGCACTAGACTACCCGGCGCACGTGCAGCACCTGTTCGTTTGCGATGAAACCGATCAGGTGTCGCATGTGGCCTGTCGCGAAATCATGCGCGAGTTCCCTGGTATGGACGCGCAGATAGTGGTTGTACCCCACGGTGACTCTCCTATGTCGTTCAAGACGGTCAAGCTGCAAGCGGGCATAGACCATGCAAGCGGTGATGTCGTATGCTGCGTGGACGATGATATAATCTTGCGGCCCGACGCGTTGCGGTTGTTGGTGCCCTACCTTTTTGAGCCGGGCGTGGGTGCGGTGTTCGGCCTCGCCTGCTACACTAGCTGGCGCAACCTCCCCACGAGCCTGATGAGCGCCTTCGTCAACTCCAACGCCCTACTCAGCTACGTGCCTCTCACTTACCTGGCCGACCCGTTCACGATTACAGGACATTGCTACGCCCTGCGCCGAGAAGTGCTCGAGTCGGCGAACGAGTTTCGCGGTATGGAGCACCATTTCGGCGACGACCACGAGCTGGCGTGGCGGCTGCGGGCTAAGGGCTTGCGCTCCGTACAGACTCCCCTCGTCTACGACGTGGTCAACCACTTCGACACGCTAGGCCAGTACATCGCGCAGATGAAACGCTGGTTCGTCTTCCCCCGACAGATGCTCTTGCCCGCCATGACGCAACGGGAGCGGGCCATCAGTTTGGTCGGCAGCGCGGGCAACCTGGTGCCGGGGCTGCTTCTCTTGCTGGTCATACTCGCCCGAAGGTTCGCCGCCATCCGGTCCATGGGGCTGAGCCTGGGTCTGTCTGCTGCTATTTATGTTCTCTGCGAAAGACTTTACCTCAAGCGGCGCACGCCGCTGAGGTGGTGGCCCCTCGTCTTGCTTACCACGCTGTTGGCGCCCTTCCAGGTGGTATGGGCGCTCCTGTCGGATGACGTGATAGAATGGCGCGGGAGGCAGATACGCGTGCTCAAGGGCGGGTGGTACAAGGAGGTCGAGCATTGAGAAAATTATTGGGGGCGGTGTGGTTGTTGATGCTGGTGGAGAAAGCCTGGCGGCACCTGCTGGTGGTGCGCTTCTTTCGACGTCCTGTCCCACAGGCTGCCCGCGAGCCGGAGCTTGTCAGCATCTTGCAGCCCATCCTGAGTGGCGACCCCACGATGCCTGTCTGCCTGGAGCGTAGCCTCCAACTGCGCTGCCGCTACCCCCTGGAATACGTCTGGCTGGTGGACCTGGACGACCCCGCCGCCCAGCGCATTTGCATGGACCTGTGCGGCAAATACCCGGAGCGCGACGTGAACGTGGTGGTCATGCCCCCACCCTCAGAGCGACAGAACCCCAAGATGGTCAAGCTGGTGGAAGGTGCCAGGCTCGCCAACGGCGACGTGCTATGCGTGCTCGACGACGACACGCAACTACCGGACGGTGGCCTCGAACAGTGCATACCTTACTTGGACCGGCCCGGCGTGGGCCTAGCCTTTGGGCTACCCTACTATCTCAACTTCACCAACCTGTGGTCGTCGCTCGTCTCCTACTTCGTGGACAGTCACAGCCTGCTCACCTACATCCCCTACACCAGGCTGAGCGACCCCTTCACCATCAACGGCATGTTCTACGCCGTGCGCCGGGATGTCCTGGAAAGGGTAGGCGGCTTCAACGGCCTGGAGAGGCTGCTGGCCGACGATTTCGCGGTGGCCCAACGCTTCCGCCGCAACGGCTACCGGTTGGCCCAGACCCCCCTCCTGCACGGCATCAGCACGCACGTCACCGGCCCACGACACTACCTCAGCCTCATCCAGCGGTGGTTCATCTTCCCCCGCGAGTCGCTGATGCGGCACCTCCAGCCGCGGGAGCAGGCGGTGCTCTACGGGTTCGGGCTTGCACCTGCCCTGTTCCCCCTGTCGCTGCTAACATACTTCCTGTCTCGACCCACGCGGCGCAAAGCCCTTTTCGCGCTGCTGTACTTCGGCTACAGTTATGCCGCGTTCGCTCATATCAACAAGACCTACCTGCGCGAGGCGGCCCCCTGGCGCAAATCGTGGCTCGTCCCCGTAATACAGGCCGTCTTTCCGCTGCAACTCCTGGCGGCCCTGCTTTCCCCGCAACGCATCACCTGGCGTGGTCACCTTATGCAGGTGGAGCGCGGGGGTGGGTTCCGCTTCGTGCGCAGGCGCAATCCTGGCGCGTCTTAGCGGGCGTGGAGGCACTTGGGAAGCAGCGTTTGCACGAAGAAGGGAGCACTTAAATCTTCCCTCTTGTCATGTCGTGCCGATTAGACTACAATGTCATAGGCCGCTTCACGGTTGATGGCCTCTGGGCCCAAAGAACCTGCGTTCGCGAGCGTCTTCATGCTTAACATGATACTCCTGTCTCATGCGATTCTCCGGGGCGGCAAGTTTGATGCAGTAGCCAAATAGATATGCCCGCGCAGGAATACATAGCTCTTGCACGCGGGCAGACACTGACAGTGCCTGGGCAGGCACTTTGGAGAGGAGGTGGTTGGCGCACAAATCTGATTCTCCATTCCGTTTGAGCGCATTTTTAGCGCACCTAACACTTACACAGGAGGAAAGATACGCAATGTTGCAAAAACGCTTCGCCACCCTGGCGATACTTGTCATAATGTCGATGCTGCTGGCTTCCTGCGGTGGCGGTACAGCCACCCCGGTCCCGGCCACAGCCACGAACGCTCCGGCTGCTGCGGCTACTGACACCACCGCACCCGAGGCCCAGGCTACCGATACAACCGCACCTGAAGCTGCTACGGCCACTACCCCCGCCAAAGCAGAAGAGACTGCCACGCAGGGCACCGCGGGCGGCGACAAGCCCTTCGCGGGCAAGACCGTCACCATCTTCGGTGTGGCCGCTGACGAGCAGGCCCGCCTCTTCCAGAACGAATTTACCGCCTTCCAGGAGCGCACCGGTATCAAGGTCGTCTACGAAGGTAACA
>JAXDKH010000366.1:0-6049 GCA_034667185.1 Chloroflexia bacterium
AGGTAGCGGTCACGGGCGGCACCACGTCGGCCACGCGCTGCACAATGGGCAGGAGGCGCACGGGTACGGGGTCGGGGCGTGGTACCTCCAGGTACACACCCTCCTCGCCGTGCGTCATGCGGCACGAAGTCACGCCCAGTTCGGCGGCGATCTCCGGCACGATAGGCGCTACAGTCGTGGCGCGCACCCCCTGCGGCAGGGCCACGTGAAAGTGCGCCAGCCGGGGCGACAGCTTGCCGCTATCTATCTCGGCCTTGATGCCATGCGTGCGCAGTATGTACTCTATGTGGTCTGCCTGGCGTTCCAGTATGTCTCGCATTGGGTGCTCCGGGTGATTCTGAAAGGAAAATCATGAAACGTAATGCGACTTGCTCTATTGGGCCCGTCGATGCTTGGCGGTTTGTACTCCGGCACCCAAGAGTGCCCCTGTCATCCTGAACGCAGTGAAGGATCAGTAGCCCGTTCTTGACTCTCCAACTTGCAGAACCAATCTGCCTCTTGCCACCATCATCCCCGATGTTGAGGACTCTCGCATGCCACCCGATCCTTCGCTGCGCTCAGGATGACAAAGGGTTGCTCAGGATGACAGGGGCCTTTGGTCCCGTAAGACGAACAACCTGGCATTCACGCAGCAATGTCCGTCTAGCCCCATCACGTTTCACGCTTCACATTTCAGACTTATATCCTCCGTGTGGTCGTGGTAGTGCTCATAGGTGTTCTCGGCTATGATCTTCCAGGGCTGCCACTCTTCCGGCATGTCCTTGTAGCGACCAGGGTCGGTCAGGTCTTCCTCGTAAAGACCTTCCAGCAATTCGCTAAGCTCCGCGTACACCTGCCGAGACTCCGCACGAACGTCCTCAAGCGAGCGGTCCCGGTTGCTCTCATAGATGGTGTAATTGCGCTCGTGCAGAGGCAGGCCCCACAGGTCCGAAGCTACATCATCTTCCATCGAGCGCGTCCGTAGCATGTTGACTATCTCGCGTTCGTGCCAGGTGAGGTGTGCGAGATGGTCCTTGACCGACCAATCGCTGTCGGCCAGTAGCTGCGTCATCTGCTCGTCCGTGAAGCTCTCCAACAACGTATCTAACCGGGAGCGTTCGGAGCGGACCCTGTCCAGCAACTTTGCCTTGTCGATTTGAGCGTCCATGCCGGGCATTTACTCCTTTAGCTCGCCTTCAGCACCATCGTCACGATACCCTGGATGCGCACCGGGTCGGAGTCGTAAGCGCCTTCGCGGCGGTTGGCGAAGAGGCGAATAGGGTCGGTGGAGGCTGTGGCCGACTGCAGGAAGACGTGGTCCTTGCGCTTGTAGAAGCGCTTCAAGGTAGCGAGCCCTTCCGAGCCGCCCGCCTCGCCTGCATAAGAGGCCACCACGAAATCGCCGTCCTCGGCCCAGCTCTGAGGCTTGACGATCACCACGTCGCCTGGCTCAATGCCCACGTGGGTCATAGAGGTACCGCGCACCCGCAGGGCATAGGCACCGTTGCGCGACATCGCCCGGTCCACCGCTATGCCGCCCTCGTAGTCGAGGCAGTCGTACTCCTGGTAAGCTACGGTCACGTCATACTGGCCTGCCGCGATCTCGCCCACCACCGGCAAGCGCACGGTGTTGGCTTTAGGCCGCTGGCTGAAGCTATCGAGCCGGGCCACGTACACACTGCTGTTGTAGCGATTACGCACCCTGTCCACGGCATCCAGCACCTCGTCGGTGCAGTCGCCAAGCACGCGGTAGGCGGTAATGTCGGGCTTGATTGCCTGCACCTTCACCCGGTGCACCCCGCCGCCTCCCGGCTGCTCCGTCCTGTAGAAGTTGGCCCAGGCGGGGTCCGGCCCCAACTGCGGCCCTGTGCTGTGCGGTTGCCTGCGTAGACTAATGACCATAGTGCCTCCGGAATTTGGGAATTGGGATTGCGAATTGCGGATTTGTAGGTCCGCGTCGCAATCTTATTCCCTGGTGTTTTGGTGCGCCGACTTCCTTTACTACTGAAACTGTCCGTCCTAAATCAAATCCGCAATCCCCAATCCCAATTCCCAAATCGAATTTTCCACACCATGTGGAAAACTTTTATTCCCCCTTTGGATGGCGAACCGGCCATGAGGCGTGTTGCCCAGGCCGGTATAGCTTAGCTATGTGCCGCGTGTTACACGGCTCACAGCAATGAAATTATTGGTTTACGCGCTACTAAGTTAGCCTGCGCTCCAGGACCCTAGTCGAGGCGGCGGATCACACCGATTACGCGGCCCTTGATCTCAAGGTTCTCCGGCTCGGTGTAGATCGGCGACATCGTGCTGTTGGCGGGCTGCAGGCGCACGCGACCTTCTTCGAGGTAGAACCTCTTGAGGGTGGCTTCCTGCTCGGCCTTGAGCCATGCAGCAACGGTCTGGCCGTTCTCGGCTGTCTCCCGCGCTTCCAGGATGACCAGGTCGCCGTCGTTGATGAGGGCGTCGATCATCGAGGTCCCCTTGACGCGCAGGGCGTACAGGCGGTCAACGTGGGCAGCGTGGCGGCCCAGGAACTCGCCGGTCACCTCCACGAGGTCGTCGGTGGCCTGGCCCATGCGGATATCCTCCAGCACGGGGATAGGCATACCGGCGGCAATCGGCGTGGGTGCGACGGGGATCTGGAACATCGGCTGCGGGTTGCGACCCCTGCCGGAGTGGTCCACCAGCTCAATCGCGCGCGACTTGTTGCGGTCGCGCCTGATGTAGCCGGCGTCCTCCAGCGCCCTCAGGTTGTAGTCCACCACTGAGGTGGAGGTATTCCCCGAGGCGGTGCGCACCAGACCCGCGCTCTCGACCTGGCCTTTGATCTCGCGAATTGAGGGGGCGTAACCGTGGTCCCGCATATATTCGCCGATGAAGGTGAGGATGAAGCGCTGACGCTCGGACAGTCTCTTCTTTTTCATGGATAATTCCTCTCTAGTGCCCACCAGCTCTTGATATTTGCTCGGAAGGCGGCATAAAACGGGCGTTTCGATTTGTCCCTTTTATGCTTCTGTTCGATATATAGCATAGAACATTGGTTCGTGTCAATAGTTTTATGCACGAATTTAGAACAAATATGCTGCGATTGGGGAAATCGAGGCTCTTTTTCGATGTTCCGGCAGGTCCAGAGCCGGTCTAAACCCATGCCCCGACAATATGTAAAATGAGACTATGCAAGAATTGCCACACTTGCGCATAGTAGTTATTGGGAGCAGTGGTTCGGGCAAGACCACCATGGCCCGCAATATTGCTGCGCGCACCGGCAGCCCGTACATAGAGCTTGACGCACTGCACTGGGGACCCAACTGGACGGCAGCACCAACCGAATCGCTGAGAGAACAGGTCCAAATGGCTGTCCAGGGTGAGCGGTGGACGGTTGACGGCAACTACAGGATTGTGCGTGACATTGTGTGGGCGCGGGCTACCACTATAGTATGGTTGGATTACCCGTTTTGGCTCGTAGCATGGCGAATCCTCAGCAGAACGCTCCAGCGAGCCATCAAACAAGTGGAGCTATGGAACGGCAACCGAGAGTCGCTTCGTTCTGCATTCCTCAGCCGCAAGTCGATACTGCTCTGGATGTTGCAAACACACGGTAAGTTACGCCGGGAATACGCAACAGTGTTGAGCCAGCCTGAATACTCCCACCTGACCGTCATACACATCCAGACCCCCCATCAAGCACGCAAGTGGGTAGATAGCTTGCCCGAAGCTTAGGAGCCACATGAGCGTCGGCTAAATCCGCAATCCGCAATCCGAATTCCCAAATTCCTAAACGTCCCATGACCTATATCCTATTCCGTGCACATGCTGCCCACGCTAGAATAGGGTTGGAATACTGCTCTTGAATGGGTTAGTGGGAGCTTTTTATGCAGCAAGTCATCGATTTTATTCCTTTCATGGACCTGGGTATTACCGCCCTGGTGCTCTTCTTCATGTTCGTGGGTTGGAAGCAAGGATTGCCCCGCATGCTAGTCACCGTGGGCGCGCTTTACACCGGCTTCCTGCTCGCCTCTGTCTACTACCACCTGTTCGCCGTGGTGCTGGCTAACATGCTGAAAGACCGGGCCGATATGACGTTCGACCTGATCGCGTTCCTGGTGATAGACGCGGTAATCAGCGGCCTCATGCTCGCCCTGCTGCTCAACCTGTTCGGCCACATCGAGATTAAGGGACGCGCGGTGATCTTCGGCAAGCTAGGCGGCCTTATCGCAGGGCTGGTAGCAGGGATGTTCGTGGTGGGCAGCCTGGTGACCTTGTTGCGGGTGCCCGTAGTCTCATACGCCGAGAAGATAAACGAGACGGTAAACCTGCCCGTGGTGCAGGTGTTCAATAAGGGCTACGACCGTTCGGCCCTGGCCCCCAACATCGTGAAGGTCGCCCCGTTCCTGATACGCACCGCCGCCCCTTTCCTCCCGCCCAAGGAGCGGGCCAGAGGCGCAGTACCGCTACTGCAAAGCATGCTAATCGTCACTAGCGATAAGAAATAGACGTAATCGCATCACGCCAAGGACGCCAAGAACCACGCCAAGAGAATAGATATCTAGGGAGCACAAAAGGGACCGGAGTACGACATGCTGTACTCCGGTCCCTTTTACTTGAATAACAATCCTGAACCTTAGTGCGTACTTGGCGTCTTGGCGTTTAGATAAGCTCCCCGCATAACACACAGCCCGCCATCTTCGTTGTAAAGGGCACAAGTCGAGAGGCGAGCAACAGTAACCAGCCCCACACGGCGGGAATGGCACGAAAGGAAGACGACAATGGAGAAGTGGGACCCTACCAGGATGGACCTACGGCGTACGGGTGGAAGGGGCGGCTGCGGGTGTTGCAGCTTCACCATGCTTGGCCTCTTAGCCGTACCGCTGGCGGCAATCGTAACGCTATTCACTTTACTCTGAGCATGCTGCTCATTTACCCTGGAGGTAATTAGACATGGGAGATTGTCTTGGACTTATAGCCATGCTTATCATGCTGAGCATCCTCGGCTGGGTGATCGATTTGATCGTGCCCGGCAAGATGCCCTACGGCTGGCTGGGCGGTATAGCCGCCGCGATCATCGGCGGCCTCATCGGAGGCTTCCTATTCGGCACCTTCGGCCCTTACGCCAGGTTCTCCGGCTTCACACTGGCCTTCATACCTGCCTTGCTCGGAGGTATCATCTTCGCCTTCATCGTGCGCTTTGTCATGGGACGGAGTGGAAGGCGGTCGCTGTAGCGGTGACGCTATAGCAAAGCAGGCAAGCAGAGGGCAGAAGGTAGAGGGGACTGCAAAATGGCGGGAAGCGGCAAGCGCAAAGGTAAAGCCCTGGTTTTCCTCGGCATACTGGCCGGGGCGGTTATCGGGGCTGCCGTCGCCCTGGTCTACTCGCCCGCCAGGGGTGACGAAAATCGCGAGCGCCTGATGCAGTACATTTCGGAGAAAGCAGGAGTGCAGTAGATATGAGAGGCATGCGCATAGCGGTCAAATGGTTGACGATAGGGCTGCTGGCAGGGCTGCTCCTCGCCCCACGCAAGGGCGACGAGACCCGTAAGCTCCTCATGGAGCGCGGCAAAGAGTACTTCCAGGACGCCCTCAACATGAACGGCTAGAATCAGTTCCGAGTTCCAAGTTCTGAGTACCGAGTCCTGCGAGGCTGGTGCTCATACGAGGCTCGGAACTCGGAACTCGGAACTCAGCACTGTCAAAAGGAGGTGGAACAGAGATGATCGACATCCTCGGATGGCTGGTAATAGGCCTGATCGCCGGTTGGCTGGCGAGCATGATAATGGGTCGCGGTGGCTACGGCATCATCGGCGACATCGTGGTAGGCGTGATTGGCGCGTTCATCGGCGGCTTCATAGCGCGGCTGCTCAACGTGGCGGGGCCTTCGGCAGCCGACGCTACCAACTGGGCCAGCTTCATATTTGCCCTCATAGGCGCAATTATCTTGATTGCCATACTGCGCGCTCTATCGGGTGGCAGAGCGAGACTTTAGGCTGAAACGTGACGAGTGAGAAGTAACGCGTAACGGGTAATTAGTGATGTGGGGTGAGCCAGGAATGTGACTGGCACGCACCGATTA
>JAXDKH010000367.1:0-6854 GCA_034667185.1 Chloroflexia bacterium
ATCACGCAGTACCGTGTGTACAGGGGCACCTCGCCGGGCAGCATGACGTTGCTGGCGACGGTTACCGGCAACTCTTACATAGACAGCACCGCCAACACGCCGGGGGAGACGTACTACTACACGGTCACGGCGGTGAACTCGGTGGGTGAAAGCCAGCCGTGCGAGCCTGTGGTGCCGGTGCTGGCAGAGAACCCATGCGAGGAGCCAGGTGTGACTGTGCTCAACGACCCGGTGGGCGATGAGCGCGCCGTCACACCGGACCAGGACATAAGGACGATCTTTGCTGCCGAGCCCTACTTCCCCAGCGGTGACAAGATGGTCTTCACGATGAGGACGGGTGGCCTCCAAGCGCTGTCGCCAAGTACCAAGTGGCAGGTCTACATCTCGTCCACCGAGTTCTCGACGATGTACTTCGTGGGTATGCAGACGGACGCCGCCGGGACGGTCAGTTACAAGTATGGCACGGCCTCAATTGACAGCAATGGGCTCCTGGGCACCAGCACGGTAGGTGACCTGGACCCCGAAAGCTCGTATGATCCTGGTGGCGACATCCGGCTGGTCGTGTCTAAGAGCAAGATTGGCAACCCGCAGCCAGGGCAGCTTATAGCACCTATCCTCGCCCGCATAAACGGGCCTGCTGTGAACAACGATAATGCGAACTGGCCCAGCCCATCGCCGAGCGTCGATTACGCGGTGGTGGGTAACGCGGCTTGCGCGACGAATAGTGCTCCGGTGGCGATAATCAAAGCCTCTACGCTGGAGGGGGTAGCGCCCCTAGAAGTTACGCTAGATGGCTCGTTGTCTAACGACCCGGATGGCGACACGATAACCAGCTACACGTTCGACTTTGGCGACGGTTCGCTGCCCGTGACCCAGGCGGGCCCGTCGGTGACGCATACCTACAACAATCCAGGCTCGTACTACGCGAAGCTTATCGTGACTGACGAGCGCGGCAAGGTGAGTGAGAACACCGCGCAGGTGCTGTTGCAGGTGGGTGCAGACGAAGGCAGCGTGGGGTGTACCACGGACTTCCCGGACGTGCAGCCGGGCGCTACCTTCTATCCCTACATCCACTGCATGATATGCCAGGGTATAGTGAGTGGTTTCCCTGACGGTAAGTTCCACCCTGACTATGACGTGAGCCGCGGACAGCTTGCCAAGATCGTGGCGAACTCTGTCGGGTACATGGATGTGATATCGGGGCAGACTTACGCGGACGTGCCTCCAAGCCACACGTACTACGCTTACATCGAGCGGCTGACGCGGCATGGCATCATGTCGGGCTACCCGTGCGGTGGTCCGGGCGAAGCCTGCGGCGCTGGAAACAAGCCTTACTTCCGGTCCACGGCCAGCGCGACGAGAGGGCAGATCGCCAAGATCGTGTCCAATGCCGCAGGCATCAGTGAGGCCGTGACGGGACAGACCTACGAGGATGTGCCGCCAAGCTTCGCCGCAAGCTCGTTCTACCTGTACGTGGAGCGCCTCAGCCACCTGGGCGTTATGTCGGGCTACCCGTGCGGTGGTCCCGGTGAATCGTGCGGCACGGGGAGCAAGCCATACTTCCGCCCAGGTGCCCATGCCACTCGCGGGCAGACGACTAAGATCGTTGGGAACACCTTCTTCCCTAGCTGTGCCGTGGAGACACGCCCATGAAGTAACAGGTGGGGAAGTACCAAACCGCAAAGGACGCCTTCTGATAGTTTAGGGGGTACAAAGAGGGCCAGGGTACATGTTGTTGCACCCTGGCCCTCTTTGTACTGCTTGCCGTGTGCGCTACTGTGGCGAGTAGTATAATAAGGGCGAGTAATATTGTAGTTAACTGGATAGGAGCGTGCAGTTGTGAGCAGTCAGCTTGGTGTGGGGAGACTGTTAGTTGTGTCTCTTCTGTTACTTTGCGTGGCGGGGGTATTAGCTGGGGGCTGCAACACGGTTGAAACGCCCCAGGTATTGCCAACGCCCACTGCGATGGGCTTGAGGGTGCCCCAGGTTCTTGATAGCGGTCCCTTTAATCCGACGCCTGAAGGCGGCAGCAAACTGCCTACCGCCACCGTGGTCACGTTTCCAGCGGTTGATGTACCGGGTACCGGCGACCAGAGGGCGACGGCCCAGGCTGTGGAGGACGCCCACGCTACTGCGGAAGTGGTGCGCCAGTCGCTTCCATACCCGGTCCAGACCAATGAAGCTACTGTGGGGCCTTCCAAGAGTTTGCTTAAGGATGCCTGGGGCCTAGCGGTGGCGATTAGAGAGGTTCCGCTGAAGGTGGATAGCGACCACCTGTTCGTGCTGCACTCGGTAGACCCGCGAGCGCGCTTCATCGTAGGTGCGATAGTGTCCAGGGCGCTCGATAGCAAAGAGCCTAGCAGGTTGGTTACCGTGAGCGCCGACGGACGTATCAACGATATCGCCAGCTATGTAGGACCTTCCTCGGGCGTATTGACTTTCGAGGGAGGTGTGGATAAGGCCGCGGATACAGATGGCGAATGGGTGGCCTGGAATGAGGCGTCCAGCGTAAGGGCGCACAATTTGACTTCAGGGGATACCCGCCTGCTCGATGAAGGGCCACAGGATACACCTCTGCGGTCCTTCCATATTCCGCAGGTCGATCATGGGGTAGCCATATGGAGCGAGCAACGGCCCAGCCCTCTGCCCTATAGCTCCGCACGTGTAGTGCCCGCGGCGGTAAGGTGGGCGAACCTCTCTACCGGTGAGGTTACAACGTTGAGCGAGCACGGCGCTTACCCCGCGTTGTCGTGGCCTGTAGTTGCGTGGCTGGAGTACCCTAGCTGGCAGGTAGACGATAGCTCGATTGACGTGGTGGGCAGGGTGATGCTCCGAAACCTGGAAACCGGAGAGAACTGGGAGCTTCCGAACCTCCCTGGCCTGGCAGGGTTGGCGCTTGATGGTGACACGATGTTCTTCACGAGCGTCTTTGGCCAGGGCTTCGTGACCAACCTTCGTGGGGAGAACCCACGTCTGGTGGCCCCGGACCCAGGCCCATATCAGAGGCTGACGATCAGTGAGCGTCTGATTACCTGGAGTAACGCGTTTACGTCACCCGTGTACGACCGGGTGCTGGATCGACTGGTGTATATAGGTATGGGGCTACGCGAGTCTGCTTATCCTAAGATTCAGGTAGCCAATGGTGAGGCGCTTGCGTGGGAGGAGGCCTCAAACATGGTGGAGTTGGAAGGTAAGCAGGCAGGTTATATTGTGCCGAGTGACTACAACGTGTACTTGCTTGACACGTCGCAACTGCCCAAATAGCCATGTGACAGATTGAAGCTAAAACAGCAGGAGAGGTAATCATACGCCTCTCCTGCTGTTTTGTTTGCCTGCCAACCCTCAGCGCACCGGAGTACCATTGAGCAGGACGGTGCCGTCGGGGGCTGTGATTTCGATCCCGGCTAGCTGGGGCGGGGCCGACACTACTGTGGGGCGGTCCGGGTAGGCATTGAAGATAGTGCGGGTGGTTGTGCCGTCTGTGCTGCGCAGGGTAAGTGTCGCGCCTTCGATGCGGCGGGTGGGGAGGATAATCAGGTTGGTGCCACTGAGCGAGATGGTGCCCCAGGCGCTTGCGAGGCTTACGCCTCCTGTTTTGGCGACGGGCTGCCAGCGTTCGGTCCAGCCGAGGGCGCTGCTTGGCGGGAAAAGGGCGTTGTCCCAGAAGGTGGGCACGATGCCGCCCCATAGCTCGGCGTAGGATGACTGGTCGTCAGTGTAATTGGCGGGGTTGAGGGAGGGGCCAAAGCCGAATATCTTCAGGCCGGGCATTTCCTTGCCCTTGAAGGTCTTCACCAGGCCTTCGTCGGCGTCGGGGTTGTAGACGGCGGCGAAGTTGCCCCGGTCGGCGGAGGGCATGGCGAAGGCCCCGAGCCAGCCGTTCCAGGTGCTCATGTCGGACAGGTCTTTGCCGTCGTGGTTGGGCCACTGGACTATGCCGTGCTCGGGGGGCAGGCTGCTATCGTTGGTGCTGTGGACTACGAGGCTGCTGGCGGGTATCACGAACCGGGTGCGCGGGGATACCGTGTTCGTGCCACCAGGCGCGACAATGGCGTTGGACCATAGTTGCCCTATAGCCTGTTTGCCGGTGCGGTTCTCCAGGCGGCTGGACGTGGTGTATGCCGCTTCTTCGGGGCTGAGAGATATGGTGCTTACCACCGTGAGGCCGGTGAGTCTATCGTTGGCGCTGAGGGTGACGGTGGCACCGCCGTCGCTGTTGCGCTGGGTTGTGGCGTCCCAGGGCAGGTACTCCATCAGGCCGTGTTCCTCGGTAGGGGCGGCCCACTCCATGCCGCCCGCCGCCAGCCACCAGCCACGCTCACCGAAGCGGCCTGGCTTGATGACGGGGTTGCGGTAAAGCTCATTATGCCCAGTCGGCTTGTAAATGGCTTCGTAAAGGCGGCCTCCCACCTGCGGCAGAACGGTGAGCTTGATGTACCTGTTCTCCAGCACGATAAGCCTGTAGTTGCGGAGTGAGGGCGGGCCTACTTTGTCGAAGTCGAGGCGCGGATAGGGCGAGATAGGGTCGTTGGCGGGCGAGTAGAAGGCTTGCTCGTAGGCGTAGGTGGGGATGGAAACGGTGGCCTCTTTTACCTGCACGCGCTGGGCAAGCAGGTCGCGTCCCAGGAGGCCAAGCTGCACTTCGTATGCTGTGCCCGCCTGTTCGGGGTGCAATTCGAAGCGGTTACGCTCGAAGTACTGGACGGTGAAGCCGCCTTCCTGCAACGGCTCGGAGATCGGGTAGCCGAAGAGGGCCAGGCCACCGTTGTTACGCCAGTAGCGCAGGAAAGCACCGGAGAGGGTGTGTCGCGTTTCAGGGAAGTACTGGGTGTCGGGCGCGCTGCTTTGTGCTGCGGCAGCAAATTGCCGTCCGGCGGTGAGTATGCTACCGAGCAGGCCAAGCTGCACTTCGTAGGGGGTGTTGCGGTTCTGCGGGTGGTATTCGATGCGGGCGCGCTCCAGGTACTGCACCTTCACGCCGCCCTCGGTTTCAGGCTCGGTGAGGGGGTAGCCGAAGATGGGCACGCCGCCCTTGCTGTCGTAGAAGGAGAGGAATTCGGGAGCGAGGGTCTTGCCGGTCTGGGGGTAGAAGCGGCCCTGCGCCTGGGCATGCACATGGCCGGGTGGTAGGGTTGAGGTGGCTGAGGCGAGGCCCGTCGCGATGAGCGTGGCTATGGCTACGGCTTTGTGTATGCGGCTGCGGAATGGCCTGGTATCCATCTATCCCCGTTCGCGGGCAAATTTAAGGGCGGAGTGACATCCGCCCCATGATAACATCTACCTGTAAGATGCTGCTCCGGTTGCACCATTGATGTGTCTGTAATTGTAACGAATCACAATCCCTGCGGTTGCTCTCGTCATTAGGGCAGCATCGCTCACGCGATTGAATAGAGACGGAAACGCAAAGACGCAAAGGACGCAAAGAACGCGCAAAGAGAGGAAATAGTTTAGTGAGTAGACGAAGGACCAGAGTACATGATTTCGTACCCTGGTCCTCTTGCTTAGAACACCTTCCTAATCTCTGCGCGTTCTTTGCGTTCCTTGCGTCTTCGTCTCTATGGTTGATTATGCTTGCTGCGCCATTCGAGGTTCCAGGCGACGGTGCGGGGGATGCCTTCTTCTAGGGGCACCTGGGGGTTGTAGCCGAGGAGGTTGCGGGCCTTGGAGATGTCGGCTACGTAGTGGGTGACTTCGCCGAGGAGGGAGGGCGCGAGGGTGATTTTGGGGTCTTTGCCGAGGGACTGGCCGATTAGCTGGGCCATTTTGACGAGAGTGTTGCCTTTGCCGTAGGCGAGGTTGATCGTCTGGTTCTTGACGCGGCCCGTGTGCAGGGCTTCAATGCCGGAGATGATGCCGGATACGCAGTCATCCACGTAGGTGAAGTCGAGCACCTTGCTTTCGCCGTAGATGGTAATGGGTTGGTCGTCGGCGATGCGGCGGATGAAGAGGGGGATGACACGCTCCATACGGTCGATGTCGTTGTCGAAGCGGCCGTAGACGTTAGAGAAGCGGAAGACGATGTAGTTGAGGTCGTAGCAGCGGGCGTAGGAGTAGATAAGGGCTTCCCCCGCGATCTTGGAGGCGGAGTAGGGCGACTCGGTGTAGGCGAAGTCGGAGGTGCCTTCGTGCATGGTGCTGGGGCGCTTGGTTTCGTCCTCGATGTAGCGGTGGATGTCGCCGTAGACTTCTCGGCTGCTGGAGAAGACGATGGGCAGACGGGCGAGGCGGCAGAACTCCAGCACGTTGTAGGTCATGGTGATATTTTCCATGGCCCTGTGCGGATGGCGCACCAACTCGTGCACCTTGGCGTGGGCGGCCAGGTGCACGACGACGTCCACTTCCGGATAATCGACGCCGCCGATGCCCTTCTCGTAGGCGGGGTAGTGGCTGGAGAGGTCTTGCAGGAGGTAGGGGAAGTCGTTGGTCCAGGTGTTGAGGCGCTTGTCGACACCGAAAACGAAGTGACCTTGCCCCTGGAGGCGCAGGGCGAGGTTGGTGCCGATTTGTCCGCTGGAGCCGGTGATTAGTACGCGCATGGGGTTCCCTTCATCCTGGAAGGTGTTGGGCACAAAGTTGCTTCTAACCGACGACCTGGTAAATGGCGGGACGGTAGCGGGGCGAAGGAACTGCCTTACCTTCCTCCTGTGCGGCTTCTATCCATATTTTCTTGGCGAGTTCCACCTGAGCGAGCGCGTCCGATGGAGTTTCGCCAAACGCCGAGCAGGCTTCAAGGTCGGGTATATCAGCTATGTAGCCCTCGTCGTCTTCGCTATAGAAAATGTTGATATGGTAGTCTTTCATTCTTCGTCTCCCATTGTAAGATTGTATATTTCCACCAAACTGAGAAACTGCCT
>JAXDKH010000368.1:0-13543 GCA_034667185.1 Chloroflexia bacterium
AGCATCACCGCTTCGGTGGACGGGACGACAATCCTGGACGTCACCGACAGCTCGTTTAGCTCAGGCTGGGCAGGCGTCTGGGCTACCGCTGATGCCACAACCCAATTCGACAACGTCCGCATCGAGAACGCATCCGCGAACCGCTAAGGAAGTGAGGAGACACTTTGATCATGAAAAAGGGCTTTAATAAGGCGCTCGCCTCCCTGCTCACCGCCGGTGTGCTGGTCTCGTCGCTGGCGCTGAGCCTAACGGGAGGGCATGTCAGCGCGTCCACTGTGGCGAGCAGCCCGGCTGCCCCGTCGGCCTATTCTTGGAACAACCCCATCAACGCCTCCCAGGGTGGCGCATACTACGACAACTCACCGTCTATCGCCGCAGACCAGACCGACAACACCGTGTCGATTGGTTGGACCCGCACCGACAAGGGCGGCACCGACGCCTCCGTTACGCAGGCCAGCAACGATACTCTAGGTGGGCCTTTTCGCCGTGCCGACATCTGGGAGGGCGAGGACCAGCAGATGGGTAACATTAAGCTGGCCTCTGACGATGCCGGCAGGCGGCACATGGCCTGGTGGGCCCTGGACGGCAACCAGGTTATCGGCCTCGTGTCGATCATCGACGCCAACGGCAACGCCTCCGACCCCGAGGAAGTGCCTGGGACCAGGGGCGCGAACCGCAAGAACGTCGCCATCGCAACGGGCCCTGACAACAGCACCCACGTGCTCTACGGCCGCAACAATAGCGACATCTACTACTACCATCGCACCCCCCAGGGCGTCTGGGACGTAGTAGGCGAGACGGTGCCCACCAGGGCCCGCCCGGTCGATATCGAAGTGGGCGTCTCCAGCCTGGGTGTGGTCATGGTGGCCTTCAAGGACACCGCCCTCGGCAACAACAACGATATCTGGACTACGATACGCCAGGGTGCCGATTCCTGGACGCCTATCGAGTCCCCGTCGGCCCCCTGCTGCAACGGCTGCCCTTACGACTCGCATACTTACCAGCCATCGCTTGACCGCGACGAGGTTGGCGGCTTGCGCATGGCGTGGGCTGACGAGCGCTGCGACCCCGTGTCCGACCCACCCAGCCGCGACATCTACTATCGCGAGTGGACACCGGATGTCGGGTGGGAGGGCCACCCTATGGTGCGAGTCGTCATCAACAGCGGCGACTCCTACTATCCCGACCTCGCGGTCGACCGAGCGGGTAACGCTCACATCGTCTGGGGAGACAAGACCAGCAGCCCCATCGACTACTATCGCATGTTCTACGCGGTAGGCCAGGGCACCAAGTTCTCGGGCGTGCAAATACCGGCAGACCCGTACTTCGGTAGGAATTATCAGAAGGAACCTAGCATCGACGATGGTCCCGGCTACATCCACACCGCGTTTGCCTCGGACAGGGGCGACAACCAGAAGGAAAACTACTACCAGTACAGCCCCATCGACGGCGGTCCCGCGGCTACTCCCACGCCTGCGCCCGCGCCCCCCTGCCCGGACAACCCGTTCAAGGACGTGTGCGTCGACGGCGACCAGGCCTCCTATGACGCGGTCGTGGCGCTGAACGAGCAGGGCGTACTCTCCGGCTATAACAGCAGCCCGCCTTGCCCCAACGCAAGCTGGATCAAGTGCTTCCTGCCGAACAACCTGATTACCAGGCAGCAGCTTGCCAAGGTGATCGCGCTAGGCGCGACCCTGCCGGCAAACCTGCAAGGCTCGCCGCACTTCAGCGACGTGCCGGGAAACAGCCCGTTCTTCCAGTTCATCGAATACGCCTACAACGCGGGTGCCCTCAGTGGCTATACCTGCGGAGGTACGGGTGAGCCGTGCGACAGCGAGCACCATGCTTACTTCCGCCCGCTGAAGAGCGTGACCCGCGGCCAGATATCCAAGATGGTTGCGGAGGCGTTCGACTTCAACGAGCCGATACAGGGCCAGAGCTTCCAGGACGTGCCCACAAACAGCCCGTTCTACCTGTACATCGAGCGACTTGCACGCCGGGGAGTCATCTCCGGGTACCCATGCGGTGGCACCGGGGAGCCTTGCGGTACTAGCGGCAAGCCCTACTTCCGCCCTAGCTCGAATGTGACTCGCCGCCAGGCTGCCAAGATCGTTTACGGCGCTCAGCAGCAAGCCCAGGCTACCGCTACACCTACGTCAGTGCCCCCGACCGCGACATCTACCGCTACGCCGTCCCCTACTGCAACCAACACGTCAATCATACCTATTGGGAGCACCGGCAGCAGCAGCGTTGCCTTTACCACCATTATCAACACTCAAGCGGTAACGCCCTCACAGCTACGGCGCAATTCGTAAGCATCACTCGCATGACTGAGGGGACCGGCTACGTAGCCGGTCCCTTCTTTTTTGCCGTGGTACAATACGGCCATGGAAGTTGACGAGCGTGAAGATAACACAGAGAGAGATCTGCCGTCTACAGGTCGAGAGCGCAACGCTGCCTCACGGTCTGCCACCCTGCGGGCCCTACCCTCGGTGGACAGAGTGCTCGCCCACCCCGCGCTCCAGGCGGTCAGGGGTGAATTGCCGCACGACCTGCTGGTGCTTGCAGTTAGACAAGAGTTGGACCGGCTGCGGGCTGCCCTCAGCTCAGACGGCGCGCTCGAGATCTCCCTTGAGGGCATGGCGGAGAAGGCGGCCTCACTCGCCCATCTTATTGCCTCTTCCAGCCTGCGCCCCGTTATCAACGCCACCGGTGTGATTATCCACACCAACCTGGGCCGCGCGCCTCTGAGCAAGCAGGCGGTGGAAGCCATAACCAGGCTGGCCAGGTACGGCAACGTGGAATACGACCTGGAGGAGGGGCAGCGGGGCTCGCGCTACGTGCACGCGGTACAGGTGCTTCGCCGCGTTACGGGCTGTGAGGACGCCCTCGTCGTGAATAACAACGCCGCGGCCCTTGTGCTTGCACTGGCAGCGCTGGGTCACGGGAAAGAGGTGGTGGTCTCCAGGGGACAGCTAGTGGAGATCGGCGGCGGCTTCCGCATACCCGACATCATGCGGCAAAGCGGCGCACGTCTCGTGGAGGTGGGCACCACCAACCGCACCTACCTGTCCGATTACGAGGCTGCAATTACCGGCGAGACCGCAATTCTCCTGCGGGTGCACGCAAGCAACTTCCGCCTGGTGGGCTTCACAACCTCTCCCGGCGTGGACGAACTGGCGGCGCTCGCGCGCAGTCACAAACTCCTCACTGTGGACGACGTGGGCAGCGGCGCGCTACTGGACACGACGCGCTTCGGCCTTTCTCCCGAACCCCAGGTACAGGCAAGCCTTCAAGCAGGCGTCGATCTTGTGCTCTTCAGCGGTGACAAGCTACTGGGCGGCCCGCAATGCGGCATAATCGCAGGCAAGACAGAGGTCGTGGCCCGCCTGCGCAAGCACCCCCTGGCGCGCGCACTAAGAGTGGACAAGTTGACCCTGGCCGCGCTCGAGGCTACCTTGCTGCACTACCTGAAGGGAGAGGCGGAAAGGGAAATACCGGTCTGGCGCATGATCGCCGCAACGCCTGAGCAACTGCGAGCCCGCGCTACTACCTGGGCGGAAGAGCTTTCCAAGCGCGGCCTCCACTGCCGGGTCGAGCCGGGGGAGTCTACAGTGGGAGGTGGCTCGCTGCCCGGCGATACCCTCCCTACCTGGCTCCTCGCACTTACCCCGACGCCCCATGGTGACACAAGCGCCACGCGCCAGGCTGGAGAATGGGCTGCTAGACTGCGCCAGGGCACGACGCCGGTAGTAGCTCGTGTCGAAAAGGGCCTCCTGATGATCGATCCCAGGACGGTAGCCGAAGACGAAGAAGGCTCGCTGCTGGATGCGCTGGCAAGCACGGCGTGAGCGACCGCTGAGTTGATCTGCTACATTCTGACGTTGTTCTACCTAACCGTCGATCTTGCCGCTACGGGTGGCCGCACGACCGTGAGCCTGCAACCAAAGCTCGCGCTGCTTTACCGCAAGCTCACGGTCGCTGGTCCTGTAACGTGCCAGGAACTCTTCACGGTACTGGTTGAAGGTGCCGGCTAGTATTGCGGCCCGCATGTCCTCGGCCATACGCGTGAGGAAGCGCAAATTGTGGATGCTATTGAGCCTGTAGGCAAGCAGTTCTTTGGCTCTGAACAAATGGTGCAAGTAGCCAAGAGTGAAGTTACGGCATGTGTAGCAGTCGCAATCAGGCTCAATCGGCTGTTGCAGATGAGCATAACGGGGACTTTTTATGGGCAGCCGACCATCCTTCGTGAGCAACGCCCCGTTCCTGGCGACGCGAGTAGGCAGCACGCAGTCGAACATGTCTATGCCTCGCGCCACGCACTCTACAAGGTCTTCCGGCGAGCCGACACCCATGAGGTATCGCGGCTTGTTCGGTGGGAGAAGCGGCACCGTCTCCTCAAGCATAGCATGCATCTCTTCCTTGGGTTCGCCAACACTCAACCCGCCCACTGCGTAGCCGGGAAAGTCTAACTCGGACAGGGTGCGGGCACTTTCCTTGCGTAGGTCCAGGTACGTACTGCCCTGTACGATGCCGAACAAAGCCTGATCGTCCCTGGACTGGGCACTAAGGCATCGCTCTGCCCATGAGTGGGTGCGGTGTAAAGCCTTGCGATTGTAGTCGTGCGAAGATGGGTAGGGCGTACATTCGTCGAGCACCATGATGATGTCCGCACCCAACTGCTCCTCCACGCGCATCACCATCTCCGGGGTGAAGCGGTGGGTGGACCCATCCAGGTGCGACTTGAAAGTCACCCCGTCGTCATCGATCTTGTTGTTGTGGCTCAGGCTGAATACCTGAAAGCCGCCACTGTCGGTGAGTACCGGCCTATCCCAGCCCATGAACTTGTGCAGCCCGCCGAACTCGGCAACCAACGTTGCCCCCGGTCTCAGGTACAGGTGGTACGTGTTTGAAAGGATAATCTGGGCCTTGAGGTCCTTCAGTTCGTCGGGAGAGACGGATTTGACGGTCGCCTGCGTGCCCACGGGCATAAATACCGGCGTGTGGATCTCACCGTGCGGAGTGTTCAATGTTCCTGCCCGCGCCACTCCCACAGGCGTGTCTAGCGTGGCCTCTACCTGGTAACTGAACGGCTTGTTGTTCTCGTCTGACATCACTACGATTGCGATTCTAGTTTCTGGTGGGATTCATCAGAGTTCCGCGCCGGTAGCTCTGCCAGCGCCGCTGCAATCTCAGCCTGCACCCACTCGACATCTTCAACTACCTGTCGCGACAGGAGGGCAGCAACCGCCTCGTCGCCGCCAAGACGACCGAGGGCCCACGCAGCGTGCCCCCGAACCAATTCATAAGGCCCGTTCATAGCAGTCACCAATGCGGGCACAGCGATGGGGTCGCCTATGTTGCCCAGCGCGATGGCGGCGTTGCGTTGCATGCCCTGCAGCTTGGCGCGCTTTACCGGGCTATGCCTGAAGCGAGCCCTGAACTCTTCCTCAGTCATCGCAAGCAGTTCCAGCAACGAGGGGCTGGGGCCAATGCCTTGCTCGGGGGCAAATTCCGGGTGGTTGCCCGGTGCTGCCTTGCGATTCACCGGGCATACATCCTGGCAAATGTCGCAGCCAAATACCCAGTCGCCCATCAAAGGGCGCATCTCGCGCGGGATGACACCCTTGTGCTCAATCGTTAGGTAGGAGATACAGCGGTTGTTGTCCAGTACGCCAGGGGCAATCAGCGCGCCGGTCGGACAAGACGGCAGGCAGCGAGTACAGGCCCCGCAGGTGGTCCTGAGCGGCTCATCAGGCGGTAGCGCCACGTCCAGCAGCAGCTCCCCCAACAGCACCCACGAACCATGCTCCCGGCTGAGCAGGTTGGTGTTCTTGCCGTACCACCCCAACCCCGCCCGCTGCGCCACCGCCCGGTCCACTATCCTGGCTGTGTCCACTAGGGCGCGGGCTTCAACGTCCCTTCCCAGTTGCTCCTGGACGTACGCGTGCAGCTCCCACAGCTTGTCCTTGAACACCTCGTGGTAGTCGAGACCCCATGCATACCGGGCGACACGGCCCCTTGGCTCCCCGGCGCTTGAAGCTGTAATCTCGGCGTCGCTGAGATAGCTTATGCCTAGCGAAACGATGGTCTGTGCGGAAGGCATCAGGTTACGCGGGTCACCGGCAATCGCGGCACGTTCCAGGTTGAACCACGAGAGGCCTGAATACAGCCCCGCCCCGATGCGCTCCTCCATGAGACGTTGTGCTTCTGGGAAGGGCTGAGCACTGGTAAACCGCACGAGGTCGAAGCCCAGCGCATGCGCCTTGGCGGCAATGCCTTCCTTTAGGGCTTGCACCGGGTCCACGGTCGCGGATGCGGGGTCTCTAATGGTCCTGTGCTGTGCTGTTTCCAATATGGGGTCTAGTTCCAGGGTCTGTGAGGAGAGGTTCTAAATCGGTGAGGCCGGACCGCGCCTGCGACAACAATTGCCCCAGCAGGTCGCGGTCTTCGGCGCTCAATGGTCGGCTGCATGCGGCCTCGAAGGAACAGACCAACAGGTCCAGCAGAGGCGGCTCCACATTGTTTGCGACCTGCGCCCCAGTAGCCCTTTCCAGCCACTGAAGCTCCTCCGAGACGAGGCCAGGTTCATCTACCTGTATGCCGAGAGCCACTACCCCTGCAAGCCGCTTGAAGCTATCTTCCAGTATTGCCTGCGCCTCGTCAGCCTTGTCACCTGCTGGCGATACCCGAGTGCCCAGGTCAA
Organism: Chloroflexia bacterium; assembly: GCA_034667185.1. GTDB lineage: Bacteria > Chloroflexota > Chloroflexia > QHBQ01 > JADMIH01 > JADMIH01. The sequence goes on from JAXDKH010000368.1 coordinate 6,707, forward strand.
CCTGCTGAAGGAAGAGTCGTGCCGCTTCACGAGCCAGGGGCGTCGCCTCCCGTCTCAAGAAATCGCTTATTCTCTTGCGGGCAGCATCCGGCACGCGGCACACCCTACTTCACGTTGACACAAGTCTCACAAGTATACCACACAGGATGCTGCAGGGGTCTAAACGCCAGGACGCCAAGGACCACGCCAAGAGAATAGAAGGTTTAGAGAGTACAAAAAAGGAGCAGGGTACGACATCACGTACGCTGCTCCTTTTTCTTGAATGACAATCCTAATCTTGGCGTGGTCCTTGGCGTCCTGGCGTCTTGGCGTTTAGACCCCTGCAACCCTCTGTCAGGCTGCCCCTTCCAATTGCCCGCTCGGTTCCGTCCGCTGAGCGTTGACGTCGGTAACCTTGAGACCCAGCTTGGCCTCGAACTCCTTGAGCAGGCTCTTGCTACCTTCGAATGCGTCAGAAGGAGGTACCTCGCCACTTAGAAGGCTACGTAGTAAATCAAGTTCAGTCCTGGAGAAGTGCATACCGTAGAGTCTATACTCCTCAAATGCCTCCCAGGAAATAGGAGCAACTGCCTGTGCGCATATTGCAACCTTATCAGCAAAGTCCCGTATTTCTTTCTGCGCATGTGGATCCACCCGCAGCTTTAGAAAATGAAACAGGTTATGTAGGTTGATCTCCCAATAGAACTGACTATAGAGTGAGAGCGGTAAGACTATACGTGCAAGTTCGCGTGCCAAGTTATCGGACAGGAACTCTTCGTAATGCGCATACGCAGTCTCTCTATCTTCTTGGAGGTATCTGAGAAATTTCTCTATTACATGCTGAGGTACTGGGGAACCGGATCGTCCTTGCTTGTTGTCTTTGCTCTGAAAACCAATATCTGCCCAACTAGGCTCGTGGAATTCCTCACGCATAATCGAATAGCGTCCGCTCTCTTCGTTAACACTGCAAGTTCTATGACGTAACCACTGGCGGATAACGAATATTGGAGCTTTTATGTGGAACTTTAACACCACCATTTCAAAGGGACTAGTATGTCCATGTCGCATTAAGTAGCGGATTAGCCCACGATCCTCACGTGATGTCTTTGTACCATCTCCATAAGAGACGCGTGCTGCTTGAACCACGCTCTGATCACTACCCATGTAGTCCACCAATCGCACGAAACCATGCGAGGGTACGTCAAGCTGAATATCCAACAGCTGCTCAGCGGTTGGTGATGTAATATGCCCCATAATATGTTACTCCTATTGGAATCTAGTTACAATTACCCTCGGAGCTTAGGCCAGAGTTCGCGTATGATAGCTGCAAGCAACTGCGAAACAGCGACACTGCCAGCAACTGCGGCAATTAGTGCCGGGCTGGAGCCCCAGACCGAAAACGCAAGAGCAAATACCAACAAAACGAACACAAAGGCAACTAAGGAAGGTAGGAGACGCACAAGGACCGAAGGCTGCGCCCGCCGCGCCAAATCAGCTGCTAGAAGGCGCTGGTTTTCACGCTCATGTTCCTCCAACCAGTCCGCTTGCCTTCGCATCACGATATCGGTTCGATTAGTAGGGAAGTTGCATGACTTGGTAGCTGCACTACTACACCTAATGAAGAGGGCAGTGCAGAATGCCTGGCCACGGCGAAGTGAAAGTGCATAAGGCTGGTAATTAGTCATAGCCACCATGAGGTGCCCTTCCCAATCTGTGTCCAATGTTGCAGCAACGGACGAAAAGCCAACTGATACTAAAGAAACCTTTGACTGAACCAGTCCTGCGAGTCGCTTATTCTTAGGCAGGCCAATATATTCTTCTGTCTTAATAAGAACCGTTTCACCGGCTGCAATAGCGAACTCTTCACCAACCCCTAACGGCACCAGCCTCTTCCTGAAGGATGACACGTAACTCTCACCAACAGTAAGATCATATCCTATCGGCGTGAGGTAACCGTCCTTCTCTGCACGAAATGGATATATGAGGAGCTTTGAGTCATAGTCCTCCCAGCTACTCTGCTGACGTGCCTCATCAAACCCAGTCTGAGAAGAGGGCGACAATTCATTTATTATGTCCGTGTCAGTTAGCAGCATAACTCTTTACCTCGGCTGGGTAATAAGCTTTTTCTGTTTAGGTTCAGCATAATCCGAATATAATTGCGACCGCCCTTCATCAACCTGAAGTATCGACCATACTCGCAGACTTTAGTATACTCCGTCTTGAACGCTAGCGAATAGATTGTGGAAAACCTCCACGGAACCATTGATTAATGCTGAACTTCAACCCCGCTGAATCCTGGCATGCCGAGTAGCATGTTATGCTGAGCGCACGCTCTTAGTGCCGCCCCCGTAAGAGACCCGCGCCGCCTGCACAATACTCTGGTCGCTGCCCATGTAGTCCACCAGCCGCACGAAGCCATTGCTGGGTACGACGAGTTCCTGGTCCAGTAGCTCCTCAGCCGTTTCCGATACGATATGGCCCATAGCCTGCCCCTTTCACTGAACGGTACGATTTGGGCTATTATATTGGCTCTGGTGAACCGTGTAATGGTTGTCCACTATGCCGGGCCGCCGTGGACAACCATTACGCAAATGGAGCACCAACGCCGCAACTCGGATTCACAACACGGATTCTGTTATACTTGAGCCTGATTGCGCGTTGTCTAATCAGTCACAAATACACCTGAGCACCCTACTGCACCCTTGATGTCTAACCCTGACAAACCAGAAGGTCGTGTGCCGCTAACGGCGTGGCTCCCTTCGGAGGCGATAGTCTCGACGCCGCCTGCTGAAGCGGGACCTGGCCTGCTGCCCGAGGCCGCTCCATCCAGCGACCTACCGGCCACTAAGGTACCTAGACTATGGACGCTGCTAGTATTCGCGGTCACGCTGGCTGTCTATGTTGCGCTAGTTCCCCGCCTCTTGCTCTACAGCAGCCCTCCCACCGGCGACCAGCCGTTCTACCTGATGGACACCATCAGCCTGCTGAAAGATGGCGACCTGGAGTTAAGTAACAACTACGCCGCGCAGGACGAGCGTACTTTCTACGAACTAGCGCCTCACCCTCCCGGCTTCGTGGGCATGAGTGCGCCTTTCCCATTGCCTCCACAGCTTGGTGAGACCCCAGGCCGTCCGCCCCAGGAGTGGTACGCTTCGCACCTTCCCGGCCTTCCGGTGCTCTTGATGCCCGCCTGGGCAATCGGTGGGTTGTTCCAGTTGTGGTGGCCCGCCACCATCGTCTTCATGTGCGTGCTGGGTGCGCTGCTTGCCACGAACGTATTCCTCCTGGGCATGGAGATCAGTGGCAAGCTTTGGATTGGGTTGGCCGTTTGGTTGCCGATGGCCTTCAGCAACCCGATCATGAGCTACTCCTACCTTATCTTCACCGAACTGCCGGCGGGCCTGCTGCTCGTCTACGCATTCCGGCGCCTGGCTCTTGGCTGGCCGGCCAATGGCCCCGTGCGCCTGGTCCTGATCGGCTTGTGTATAGGTTACATCCCCTGGATAGCGTTTCGCTGCGCACCGGTCACGGCTGTCCTGGGCGCGTACACCCTGGTGCAGTGGTGGAGGTCGTGGCGAAAACGCTCGGTGGTCGCTGCCGACGGGCTGCCGAAGAGTGGCGAAGGACCACGTCCTTCACGTCCCGGAGCGCGTTCCGTCTTCCAGTTAGGTTTGCTCCTGCTGCCAATAGCGATGGCCGGTGTCGCATTGGCGCTCTTCAACCTGAATTTGCACGGCCAGATCATACCGCGGGGAGGCGGAAGCCTGGTGCGCGGGCAGGAGGCGCTCTTTCACTGGCCGTGGCTCGGGCCGGAAGAGCTAACGAAATTCCTGTATGGCGCGTTTGGGCTCGTCTTCGACCGTCGCATGGGTCTGCTCCCCAACGCTCCTATCTACCTGCTGGTAGTTGTTGGGATAATAGCCATGCTAAGGTTGGGAGGGTCGTCTGCTCGGCGTCTTGTGCTTTGGCTCGCCCTGCTAATCTTGCCCTACATGTTCGTAATAGCCGCGTTTGAGTGGTGGAACGGAGTGTGGTGCCCACCCGCCCGCTATTGGACTACTTTCGTGCCCCTGTTAGCCGCGCCTCTTGCGGCCTCCCTGGCGGGCCTGTCGAGCAGTTGGTTCTACAAGATTCTTTACGCTCTTCTCGCTATCCCGGGTCTCTACCTTGAGGCCAACATGATGGAGGACGCTCGACGCCTGTGGCCTACCAACGCAGTCCTGGACCGCCCCGCAACCGATTGGCCTTTCAACATCAACGTGCACGACCTCATACCGCTCTTTACGCCGCCCGACGAATATCTCCACCCTGGCACGACGGCCCAGGTGATTGCGGTAGCGTTAGCCGTCTCCCTGATAGGTTACATACTTGTCTTGCGGCGTCGCCCGCAGCATAGATTACCTTACCTCGCGCACGGCGCTTTATGGGCGGTAAGCCTGGTAGCGCTTGGCGGCGGGTGGTACAACATGAACCTCGACTTTCTGCAACACAAGACCGAGCTGGTGGAGCAGCAGAGATGGGCGCTGAATCCTGCCCCCAAGCTTCCCCGTGGTATCACTTATTTGAACGGCAAAGTCTACATTACTGACTACGACGGCGACGCCCTGGGAGAGTTGGACACGGGGAGCGGTGCTTACAAATTTGTGCAGCCTGTCAAGGGCGGTACGCCTGTGGCTTTGTCACACCCCGGAGATATTAAGGTTGGCTCGGACGGCCTGCTTTACGTGCTGACTAACAGCAAGGAGCCGGTCAACATGTACGCGATGAAGCCGAGTGGAGAGGTTGTCAAGGAGCTAGCCCTCCAGGCCAAGTCAGAGACCGCCGTGGGGTTGTACTTCACCGCAGATGGCGCGTTCTATGTGGCTGATATGAGGGGAGCGCAAGTGCGCAAGTACGCGAGCGACGGCAGCGGTCCCATCTTTGGCTCAGGGGGCGAAACGGGGGGCCTGAATAACGTCGTGGGAGTGGTAGTAGAGCCGGACGGTACTATCTATGCTGCCGAAAGCTCGGCCCAACGGGTGCAGCGCATAGGTGCCGACGGAAAGTTTGTTCGCGACTACGACCTGCCCTGCCAGCCCATGTACGTAGTCTCATCGGGCGACTGGTTGGAGGTGAGTTGCGGGTCAGGCATTTTCTCGATCAACAAATTGTCCGGCAAGGTGCAACGGACACAGACCTCTCCAGGCACGGCCCGCTTGCAGAATCCGCTGGGCATGGCATATTCACCCGATGGCCTGCTGTTCGTGGTTGACCGCGACGCCCTAGTAGAGTACCGAGTGCAGCATTAATCCCTGGGGCTATCACTGCCGCACCGAGCCGGAGAGTCGCTAAGGATGGCAAAGAGAAACCCCAGACAGTCCTTGCGGATCATCCAGGGTCTCAAATAGTCTTTGGATCGGAGCCGAAGCCCCAAAACCTCTGACTGGCCTAAGTATAAGGCCAATACGTCGCAGCGTCAATACCCAAATCGGCGATTTTTACACATCCCAATCGGGCGGGAAGCGCAGCAATTGAGCGTTCCACCCATCTCGTAATCAAGGCGGAGACTGCCAGCCTATACAGCGGCAAATTGATTGACGGTGTTCACCAGGCAATCGATGTCGAACGGCTTGGCTATTACAGCGTCCGCCGAGGCGCTCCTGGCCTGGTCTCGCAGCGTTTCGGAAGCCGACATTATGATAACCGGCAAGTCCCTCATCTGAGGGTCGCGCTTGACCATCTTGCAGACCGTGATTCCGTCCATCACAGGCATCATCACATCCATCAACACCACGTCAGGCCCACCCGGCCCGTCCTCGCTCAGCACCTTGTAGGCTTCAACCCCGTTGCGGGCCACCGCGATATCGTACCCCTCGTACTCAAGCACGAGCGAACAGACGGCCACGAGATCGGGATCGTCATCTACTACAAGTACCTTTGTCATGTTGTCCTTAGCTTTGGTAACCATATTCCTACCACCCCTGGATGAGCTCCTTTGCAAGTATCATGCCAGGAGGAATTTGGGAATTGGGATTGCGGATTGCGGATTTAGAAGGTATCCGCCAAATCCGCAATCCGAAATCCCAAATTACAACGGAATGTTTCCGTGCTTCTTGGGTGGGTTGGTGTCGCGCTTGTTGCGGAGCATTTGCAGGGCGCTGATTAGCTTGGGGCGGGTGAAGCGGGGTTCAATCACGTCGTCTATGAAGCCACGGCCGGCGGCGATATATGGGTTGGCGAATTTCTCAATGTAGTTGGCTACCAGTTGTTTGCGGGTGGCCTCCGGGTCGTCGCTCTGCTCGATGGTGTCCTTGAAGATGATGTTCACCGCGCCGTCCACGCCCATGACCGCGATTTCGGCGGTGGGCCAGGCGTAGTTGATGTCACCACGCACGTGCTTGGAGTTCATCACGTCGTACGCCCCACCGTACGCCTTGCGCGTTATGACCGTGATCTTGGGTACGGTGGCCTCACAATATGCGTAAAGCAGCTTGGCCCCATGCCGGATGATGCCCCCGTGCTCCTGGCGCACCCCCGGCAGGAAGCCCGGCACGTCCACGAAGGTGATAATCGGGATGTTGAAGCAGTCGCAGAAGCGCACGAAACGCGCCGCCTTGTCGGATGAGTCGATGTCGAGCACTCCGGCCAGCACCAGGGGCTGCTGCGCGACAATCCCGACCGACTGCCCACCCAGGCGGGCGAACCCACAGATGATATTGCGGGCGAAGTGCTCGTGCACCTCCAGGAACTCACCCTTGTCCACGATGCGGCGGATGACCTCGTGCATGTCGTAGCCTTTGGTGGGTACGTCCGGCACCAGGCTGTTCAACTCGTCGTCCATACGGCCGGGCGGGTCGTCGTTTGGCACGAACGGCGCGT
>JAXDKH010000369.1:0-5251 GCA_034667185.1 Chloroflexia bacterium
CCTCACTGGCGAAGAGCAGGTCGCCGCCGTCGCGCACCCATCTGAGCAGCTCCGGCGTGGGATAGTTGGTTATCGCCAGGCGCGTGTCCAGGCTGATCTCGTTTTGGATGTGGTATCCCAGTTTGCGCAGGGCGGCGCGCAGGGTTACGTGCTGCACTTCGTCTTCCAGGGGATTTTCGGCCATCCTGTCGTCGGTCGGCATCCACTCCATTCCCTCAACGGGCCGCCCCAATACCTCTCCTTCATCCGCACCCGGCACGTCGTCTCTCAGGATCACCGCCACCGGCTCCTGTATTGTTGTAGTGCGCAGGGCAGATGGCAGCACAAGGAGGCTCAACTGGTTGCGGGCAAGCTCGTTGCCGCCGCCACTTGCTGCGGAAAGCCGTATGTTCACGTTCTGTGTGTGCTCCAGGCGCGGAAGTTGCCAGTGCAGGCGGCCCAACGAGCGCGTTTCCGCACGTTGAAGCGCCGGGATGCGAGTCTCACCCTCCGCGCCACCTTCCACCGCCCATCTGAGCACCGGGTCTGACCAATCGGCTGCACTGTAGCGAGAGGCGAACAGCCGGGCCAGCACCTGCTTATCGTCCCAGCAATTGTAGCTCTTGATCTTGGGCACAATTACATCGGGCGCGTTTATCATGTTGAACAGGTCGTGGTAGACCTTGGGGTTGCGGTAGAAGTCGAGCAGGCCGTTGCTCTCCCAGTAGATGTCGGATAGTTCGGTGATGACGTACCCGACGACGTTGGGCTGCCGGCGCATCGCCTCGATCTCGTACTTCATAGCGGCGAACTGGTGCCACTGGGTCGCCCGCGCGAACTCCTCGTACTCGCCGAATATCTTGTCCAGGCCGAACCGTTTGAACCGCTCGTCGGCTCCATCCGGCCAGCCAGGCTCGCCCTCCCAGCCACTCCACCAGGGGCCGAGGTCGAACCAGGGGGGGTCCTCACCGTACGATTTGCGCAAGGGTCCAAGCTCCGGCAGGCCCCAGTTGCCGAACTCGGACAGCACCAGCGGTTCGTGCCCTGTGCGCTTGGCGTCGCCGTGGCTGGAGTAGGTCCAGATGGGGCGCAAATTGAACTGGTCCATCATGGCACCGAAGGAGGCGGCCTGGTCGGGTATGTTGCCGTAGAAGTGGAAGTCATCCAGGTCGCTACGTACGTGGATATTCGGCCCCCACGGGTGCGAGCAAGGCGAGTTGTCAACCACGAGCCGCGTGGGGTCCAGCGACTTGCAGAAGTCGTACATGCCGTCCACCCACTTGCGGTCAGATGCGCTGAGTGGCAGGCTGGTGCCCCAGTCCTCGTTGACAATGGTCCAGATAACGAGTGATGGGTGGTTGAAATCGCGCCGCACCATCTCCCTCAGGGTCTGCTCAGCGCGGTGCTGGATGGTCACTCCGAGGTCGCGCTGGTTTTCCAGCCGGGTGCCCTTCACGTAGAAGGTGCGCCACGACGGTATTTCAGCCCACACCAGCAGCCCCATCTCGTCCGCGAGTTCCAGGTAGACCGGGTCGGGCGGCTTGATGTGGCATCGCAGGCAATTGAGGCCAAGCTCCTTCGCCTTACGGAACTCGTCCTCCAGGTACTCGCGCGACGGCACGGTGTAGATGGTATCGGGGTAGAGGTCCTGGTCCAGTGCCGACAGCAAGTAAATCGGCTCGCCGTTCAGGAGGATTCGGCCCTCCTCGGTGCGGATCTCGCGAAAGCCGAAGCGAACGTTCAGTTCGTCCGGCTCGCCACTCTGCGGTTGCAGCCGGACGGTTGCGGTATATAAATGGGGGTCTTCCAGGCTCCACAGCTTCGCACCGTCAACCCTCAGGGTAAGTTCGTATTTCTGTTGCCCCCCCATCAGAGGGACCGAAGTAGTAACGGCGTCTGCACCGGAGCCGATATTGACCTCGATTGTGCTCCCCGTTCCCCCGCTCCCGGCCGGGGCAACCTCTACTGCGAAACGCGCCTCGCCGGAATGGATGTCCGGGGTCACGTGCACGTGGTCTATGTAGGTCGAGGGCACGGCGGTGAGGATAACGTCCTGCCAGATGCCCCCCGCGTTGATGTACCATTCCTGCTTGCCGTGGGGTACGTCCTCGGCGTTGAAGGGTGGCTTGCTCGCTCCGGGGTCCTCCGGGTAGTTGGGCCATCGCTGCTCGAAGATGCCTTCCTGGGCCGAGTCGTACACTCGCACGACTATTTCGTTGCTGCCTGCGTGCAGGTATTGCCGGGCGGGGATGGTAAAGGGTGTGTAGCCTCCCTCGTGCTCGGCGGCCAGGCTGCCGTTGATGAAGACCTGGCACCAGTAGTCCACCGCGCCGAAATGCAGCAGCAACTCCCCCGCCAGTCGTTCTTCGTCGAGGTTGACGGTCCTGCGGTACCATGCATAGCCGCTGTACTGCTGCAAGTCCGGGAAGACGGCTTGCCAGGGCATGGGCACCATAATGGTACGGTCAAGTGAAAGCGAACCGACGTCACCCGTGCCTTCAGGGTCCAGGCCGAACTCCCAGGAGCCGGAAAGTGACTCCTCATGTCGCATGATGTAACCCTCCGTATTATGAGTTTGCGGTGTAGGAGTTGCTAGCAAGTCTTGAGCCAATAAAAGGCATTGTCGCTTGTTTCTTTGGATTGATTCAAGTTTCCTGCGGACCTGGCAATTCGACAGCCTCGGGGTCCGCAAGGGCCACTGTGTTAAGGCGACTCGGTGTGCTACTTCGGTAAAAGCTTGCACGACCGGCAGGTGAGCGCATAGCAACGGTGCGTGCAACATGCCCGAAGGAGGGCAGAAGCGACAAAGATGGCACGGGACTTGCAGGTACATTAAGCTTGTCCGCTGGCTACCTTTTCGCTCAACCTGACCTATTGACAGCCTACCGGAATTGACGTATACTTTGCCGCATCGATCCAGATTCCTTTGCGTCGATCTCGGTTCGTTAAGGTCGTTCTCCGTAGCAGTAAGGGATGTGCGATGACGCACGGCAAGAGCCTACACCTGGAGGCCGGAGCCCCCGATGAGACGATCGTTGCCATGCTCAAGGCGCTGGCTTCTGTGCCGCGCCTGCGAATCCTCCAGATGCTCTCGGACGAAGGGCACACTGTCAACGAGGTAGCGCAGACCCTCAGCCTACCTCCTTCCACCGCGGCTGCGCAAATCAAGGTGCTGGAAGACGCCGGTTTTGTGCGCTCCGAGCTGCAGCCCGCCAGCCATGGCCTGCAAAAGGTCTGCGCCCGTACCTACGACAACCTTACACTACAACTACCTTACCTGCCCGACACGCCCAGCAACAGCATCGAAGTCTCGATGCCGGTGGGGGCCTACACCTCATTCGAGGTCACACCTACCTGCGGCCTGGCTTCTCCCGCAGCCCTGATTGGCTACCTGGACGACCCGCCGAGCTTCTACGAGCCCGATCACATTCATGCCGGGCTTGTCTGGTTCCGTAGTGGCTTCCTGGAGTACACGTTCCCGAACCGGCTCCAGAAAGGCTCTACCCTCACCAGCGTCCTGGTGAGCATGGAGATCTGCTCGGAGGCACCGCTGCACAACGACAACTGGCCCTCGGACATTACGCTGTGGATCAACGGCGTAGAACTGGGCACGTGGACCTGCCCCGGCGACTTTGGCGGGGAGCGCGGACGCCTCACGCCTGAGTGGTGGGACAGCAAGGACTCTCAGTTCGGCGTGCTCAAGCGATGGCTGGTCAACCACGAGGGTTCCTTCGTGGATGGGCACCCCCTCTCAAGGGTGTCGATACGCGACCTCGGAGTGGAGAAGCACCCGGTGATCACCATGCGGGTCGGGGTCAAGCCCGATGCCGATCACGTGGGCGGTATCAACCTGTTCGGCGCAAGTTTTGGCAACTATCCACAGGACGTGACCCTTCGGATCGAGCATAAAAGGGAACCACGCCAGAGCAATAACAACCATCACTGAGTTTGCTCTCTCGAGCGGGAAGGAGGTAAGTACTCTCAAACATAGCAATTCTTTGGGTTCTCACTAATTTTGTAATGGACTAACCAAGGAGGAAATGACAATGTGGTCTAAGGCAAGAAAAAGTATCAGCTTGTTGGCGATAACCAGCATCCTGTGCACCATGCTGGCCGCCTGCGGTGGCGATAGCGGCACTTCAACCGCAACTACCGGAAGCGGTGCCGGCCAGGCTACCGTTGCTGCTACCCCTGCTGGGAATGGCGGAGCAGCCACTGAAACTACAGCACCCGCTGTAGAGGCTACCGACACAACTGCTCCCGCTGCTAAAGCTACCGACACTACTGCTCCCACCGGTGGGGGCGACGCTACCGCTACAACAGGCAACGGCGGTGGGCAAGCGGGCGGCCTGAAGTTGGCCGAGGGCTGCACAAACGTAGAGCTCTCCTACTGGAACCCCTTCACCGGGCCGGACGGCCCCTTCATGGGCCAGTTGGTTGACCAGTTCAACACCGATAACCCCAACATCAAGGCCACGATGACGACCCAGGCCGACTACTACACCCAGATCCAGACCGCTGCGGCCTCGGACACCCTGCCCGACGTGGCTATCATCCACGTAGACCAGGTGCCCACATGGGCATTCCGCAACGTGTTGCGCCCCATCGACGAAATCGCCAGCGCGACGGGCCTGAGTCAGAGTGACTATCCTGCAGCCGTATGGAATGGCGGCATGGTCGCGGGTCACCGCTACAGCGTACCTCTGGACATCCACCCGATGACCATGTTCTACAACGAGGACCTGTTGACCGCTGCCGGCATAACCGCACCGCCGACGAATCGCGCCGACTTCGAGAAGGCTGCCCAGGCTATAACGGACAAGGGCCAGAAGGGCTTCATGCTGACCGCGGGCTTCCCGGTCCAGCAGATCTTCTCCATGCTGCTCTACCAATTCGGTGGCACCTGGTTCAACCAGGACGGCACCAAGGCGGCCTGGAACAGCGACGCCGGTGTGAAGGCCCTCCAGTGGATGAAGGACGCCCAGGGCAAGTGGTCGGAACCGAACCTGGAAGTGGACGCCGAGCTGGCAGCCTTCAAGGCAGGCAACGCGGGCATGATCTGGAACGGTATCTGGCAGACGACCAACGTCACCGGCGAAGGTGTGTCGTTCAAGGGTAAGGCTACGGCAGTACCTCAGATCGGCGACAAGCCGGCAACGTGGGCCGGCTCGCACCAGTTGACCCTGCCCGTACATAAGGCTGGGGCCGACAAGTGCAAGGACTCCGCTGCGACGATCTTCATCAAGTACCTCGTCGATCACTCGATCACGTG
>JAXDKH010000370.1:0-7951 GCA_034667185.1 Chloroflexia bacterium
CTACGCTGGCTATCTAATAGAGCAAGTGGGCCTAAAAGGCTATCGCCACGGCCAGGCGCAATTCTCCCCCAAGCACGCCAACTTCATGATGAACCTCGGCGGAGCCACCACCGCCGACGTGCTCCACCTAATGCGCCTCGCCCAGGACCGCGTTCGCGAACAGTTCGGCATCGACCTGGAACCGGAAATTGAGTACATAGGGAATTAGGGAATGCGATGAAACCGCAAAGGCGCAAAGAGCGCAAAGGGCAGCTAAGTAGATAAGGTTAGAGGATAGCAAAAGGAGCAGAGTACGACATCACGTACCCTGCTCCTTTTGCTTAGAACACAATTACCTTTACCTCAGTGACCTTTGCGCTCTTTGCGCCTTTGCGGTTTCATCGTAAAACTCTACCGCTGGTCGTACGTGTTGATGTTGGCGTCGGTGTCCCCCTGGACTATCACGTTGCCGGAGTCGTTGACTTCCAGGTGCTCATGCCGGGTGGTGCCGGTGAGCGTCTGCTGCTCTTCTACGGCCTGCTTGCCAATCGTCACTTCTTCGCGCACGCGGGCCTGCTTCTGCAGTTCGGCGCGCTCTTCGTACACCGGCACCGAGATTACCTGGTCGGTCATGTCGTCCAGGTCGTCAGCGGTGGCGGGGCGGTCGACGGCGCGGCGCTCTATGGTGACTTCCTCGTGCCGCAGGTTCACGGGGATCTCCTGCTGCTTCTCGTGCACCACCTTCTGCACCTGCACCTCACCCGACTGCACGGCCTGCTTCACCGGGGTCAGCGTCTCCTCGCGGAGCAAGACGCGCATCTCCTCGGCGTTGCGGGCGCGGCCCAGGCTCTGGTCGTAGTTGCCATACTGGCGCTGGTTCGCGCCCGTGTTCTGCAGGGTCTGGTAGTAATCATTCGTGGTGGTCGTGTTTGCGCCGGTGCGGTCCTTCGACAGGTCGATATTCTCGGCACCGTTCTGGAGCATGATGCCCAGCGCGTCCTCGCCACGGTTGCCTGCGTCATCCACGATCACTACCACGTTACCTTCACCGGAACGGCTCTGGTAAAGGGAAGCCGCATTCTGGTCGATGCCCAGGTTCGCTAGATTACCCACTGTACCGCGGTCGGCCAGGCGTGCGTTGAACCCACCGCTCTGTAGCGCGCTGATCGCGCCTTGTGCCCATGTCTGGTCCGGGAAGATACCTACTACAATGCTGTTATTCTTAGCCATTATTTTACAGCCTCCTTGATGTGTCGTCGGACCACACGCCCTCGAAATGGTCCATGTCGCGATGTTGCAGGCTCCTATCAGGGGTTGTTGCGAGGCGAAGGGTCGTCGCGCGGCCTGAGACTGCCGGTAGTGTCGATGTACACCTGCTGGTTGCGGATGCTATCGCTTACCGTCTCATGCCGCACCGACTTGCGCTTGGAGATGCGTACTTCTTCGCGCAGCACCAGCCGCTTGCTGACCACTATCTCCTCTTCAATCACCGGTACCACCATTACCTCGCCGTCCCACCACGGTTGCGTCTGTTCGCCGTCGGCCAGCGGCCTGTTCACCGGCACCCTGTCGACCTGCACCTCTTCGTACAGAAGCTCCACGGGTATAGTCTGCTGGCTGGTCTGCACGGTCTTGCGCACCACGACCTCGCCGCTCTGCACCCATTGCTTGCGCACTTCCAGGTGTTCGTCTACCAGGGGCACCACGATCTTTTCGGCTTCTACTCGCTCGTCTTCCACTCGTGGTGTGGGGTTCGCCGGTTGCCGTCCTTTCTTGTTTGTCATGGTGGTCCCTTCCTGTGTGAATCTGCCGGGGATGACAGAAGCAGGTAATGTGCCAAACGGCCGCTTAAGGATTTGGGATTTGGGAATTCGGATTGCGGATTTGACCGGAAGTGGAATCCACAGGCGTGCGAAAAATGCCGCGGTGGAAATGGATATGTTATGCTCTCGCTACGTCTTGTTGAAAAAACGTTGAAAGCAATTGCCGGTTTGCTGTACCTGTTGAACCTATGGTGAGGAATACGTTTTGGCGAGGAAGATCAGGGTAGGGGTGTTGTTTGGGGGCCAGTCGAGCGAGCACGAGGTATCGCTTGCCTCGGCTCGTAGTGTGATATCGGCGCTCGATCCTGAGAAGTACGAGGTGGTGCCCATCGGCATCACAAAGCGTGGTGCCTGGCTCACCTCGGTCGATGCCATGTCCAGGCTGCGCGCGGGTGACGAGGGCATTGGAGCAGATGCTACGCCCGCATCCCTGGTGCCGGACCTAACGAGCGAAGGCCGGGCGGAGATCGTGCAGGTAAGCAAGGGCAATGCCGGTGCTCACGTCGGCCAGCCGTTGGATGTGATCTTCCCGGTGCTGCACGGGCCTTATGGTGAGGACGGTACGGTGCAGGGCATCTTTCAGGTGGCGAACATCCCCTTCGTGGGTGCGGAGGTGCTCGGTTCCGCGGTGGGCATGGACAAGGACATGATGAAGAAGGCGTTTAGGGACGCGGGCCTCACGGTCGTACCTTACATCTGCGTGGCGCGCCGGGATTGGGAGCGCGACCCCGCGAACGTGCAGAGCCTGGCCGAGGAGAAACTGCACTACCCGATGTTCGCCAAGCCGGCCAACATGGGCTCCAGCGTAGGCATCGGCAAGATACATGGGTCGGAGGAGTTCGCGGCCACCGTCACGCAGGCCGCCCGCTACGACCGCCGCATTATTATCGAGCAGGGGGTGGACGCCCGCGAGTTTGAGGTGGCAGTGCTGGGCAACGACGAGCCTGAAGCCTCGGTGGTGGGCGAGGTCGTGCCGGGCAACGAGTTCTACGACTACCGCGCCAAGTACGTGGATGACAACTCGGAGCTAATCATCCCCGCCCGTATCCCGGAATACATATCCCAGAAGATACGCGAAGCTGCGATAGAAGCTTTCAGGGCCATAGACGCCTCCGGCATGTCCCGCGTCGACTTTTTCGTGGCCCGCGATCTCTCCGAAGTCTGGATCAACGAGATCAACACTATCCCCGGCTTCACCCGCATCTCGATGTACCCCAAGCTCTGGGAAGCGACCGGCCTCCCTTACTCAAAGCTGCTGGACCGCCTGATAGAGCTGGCCATCGAGCGCCACGAAGACCGCAAGCGCAACAAAGAAGCGTTGAGTGACATGAGTGGGAACTTAGATGTATGAGAAGGAATTTGGAAATTGGAATTTCGAATTGCGAATTTAGTAGATATCCAGGCAAATTCGCAATTCGAAATTCCAATTTCCAAATTGAAAAACTATGAGTGAGCAGACAATCACGGGCAAGAATGGGGTGCGGCGGGCGCAGGCTGAAATAGCCGGGGCGCATAACGCGCTGCCCCACGACGACGGGCAGGTCAGGAGCAGGCAGGGGAACAGCGCGGCCACCAAGACGGGTTGGCGGTTGTTTTCGGAGGACGTGCGGCGAGGGCGCTTTTTCGCGCTCGTGGGACTGGCGTTCATCGCCGCGGCCGCCGTGTCGTTCGCTACCTCGCCGGAGTACATCGTCACGACTGTCACCGTGCAGGGCAGCAAGGTGCTCAGCGTGGAGCAGGCCAATGCCATCGCTGGGGTCACCGGTCAAAACATCTTCACGATAGACCCGAGAGAGGTGCAGGCCCGCCTGGCTTCCAGGGCCGCGCTGCTGAAGGGCGTCACTGTCGATACGCTTTTGCCCAACCACGTCATTATCAGCGTGCAGGAACGCCGTCCCGCCGTGGTGTGGGTGCTGGGCGACGGCACGCCTCTGCTCGCCAGCGACGACCACATGGTGGTGGGCAACGCCAGCACGCTCGAGGGCTACGTTACTGTGTTCGACCGCGGCCCCATGACCGACTCTCTCAAAGTGGGCCTGCCCATGCCCGTGCAGATGCGTGACGCAGTGGACACCGCCCAGCAGATTTACCTCACGCTCCCGGCGGCGACCGGCCTGCAACTGCGCCAGCTTGAGTACGCGCCCGACAACGGCATCAGCGCGATTACCGCTGTCGGCCAGCGCATCGAGTTCGGCACGGGCGAAAAGTTGGAGCAAAAGATCAAGGTCGTGCAAGCAGTCATAGCCCGCGCCTCCCAGGACAACCAGCCCTGGTCCACCCTCGACGTGCGCTCGGTGGATAGGCCGTCCCTGAAGCGTTAGGGGCGGGTTGCGCCGTGGAACAACCTCGTTGCGCTGCATGGCTGCACGAGTTGGCATGGCATGTCACAAGCTCGTGCTTTCGCCCCAACTTCGCATCTTAAGAACCAAAGCCCCGTCCTTGTCATTCTGAACGCAGTGAAGAATCTCGTCCCTCAGCGACCAAGAAACCCCTTTCATACAGTAAGCAAAGCCCCCGCTTGTGATTTCGAACGGAGTGAGAAATCTAGTCCTTCACCACTCAAATATCACCTTTCCTTGAGCAACACTCTCACATGTGAAAAGGGGAACACCTGCGTAGGGGACGAGATTCTTCACTGCGTTCAGAATGACAAGGACCCCGCGGGTCGTGATTTCCCGACCTGAGACCATTCATTGCGCAACCGGCATTGCCCTAATTCCGTCGTAACCATCAGGTATAATTGAGGTTCTATAGTCCACCACTCCTATACAGCCCCAGGAAAGCCTATGTCTAGCACCGCCGCAGCCGCGCCCGAACACAAGCTTAGCCCCGACTTCTGGAAACTCTGGATCGGGCAGGCTATTTCCGCGCTGGGTAGCTCCTTCACCGGCTTCGCTCTGCCACTGCTCGTATACAACCTCACCGGCTCCGCCCTCAACCTCGCGTATGCCACCGCCGCATACTTCGTCCCTTACCTGCTGTTCGGTCTGTTTATAGGGGCCTGGTCCGACCGCACCGACCGCAAACGGCTCATGATCTGGACCGAC
This sequence comes from Chloroflexia bacterium, assembly GCA_034667185.1. Lineage (GTDB taxonomy): Bacteria > Chloroflexota > Chloroflexia > QHBQ01 > JADMIH01 > JADMIH01. The sequence continues at coordinate 4,850 of JAXDKH010000370.1, forward strand.
ATTGGTCGCGGCCTGATGATAGCGACCGTGCCGCTGCTGGCCAGCCTGAACATGCTGGACGTGCTGTGGATTTACGTGGTGCTGTTTGTCAGCTCGCTGTTCAGCATAGCCTTCGACGCGGGCAAGTTCGCCGCTGTGCCCAGCCTGGTGGACAAGGACGACCTGGTCACTGCCAATGGCCGCATCCAGGCCAGCTATTCCACCATGACCATCATAGGGCCTCTGCTGGCAGGTCTGCTCGTGGCCGTGATGCCCATCTACGACCTGCTGGTGATAGATGCGCTGTCGTTCGGGGTGTCCACTGCCTCTCTGCTCATGATTAGAGGGGCTTTCAACGCGCCGGGCAAGCAACGTGGCACGAGCATCCGTCAGGATGTAATGGAAGGCTTACGCTACGTCTTCGCGCACCCGGTGCTGCGCAACATCTCCATCATGATGGCGCTGGTGAACTTCGCTGGCACCACCGTCTACGCCCAGCGCGTCCTGTACGCGAAGGAGCAGCTCGGCGCTAGCGACCCGGAGGTGGCGATACTGGCGGCGGCGGGTAGCTTCGGGGTAATCGTGCTCTCGCTGGTGGCGGGCAAGCTCCGCAAGAGGCTGCCGTTCAGCAAGGTGGCGTTGGGTGCGCTCATGCTCAGCGGGCTTGCCACTATTGGTCTCGCTTTTACAACCTATTATTGGCTGGGCGTGGCTATATGGGCCTTGTTCTCAGGGCTGGGCATCATGTTCAACATCAACACCAACAGCCTGCGCCAGGCTATAGCCCCCAACCACATGCTGGGCCGGGTGGTGACTATCGCGGGAGTGCTAGCGTGGTCGGCGAACCCTGTTGGGGCTTTCGCCGGTGGCCTTCTCATCGAGCGCACCCACAACGTGGGACTGGTGTTCGCAGGCATAGGCGTGATAACGGTCCTCATCCCGCTGTTGTTCGCCTTTGGCCCGCTGGGTCACGCCGAGAAATACCTGCCCCAGAACAAGCCCCAGGAGCAGCCCGCGTCTCCTCTACGACGAGCGGAGGCAACTCTACGGCACGAAGCCCTTGCACAGGACACCGAGCAGCCACGCGAGAAAGTTGCCTCAGGACGCTAATATTACCCGCCGACTGCCTCCCAATCGCTCCTGAGCACGCCGTACATGTACACGTCCCAGTAGTCGCCTAGCACGTACTGGTACTTCCTTAGCAGCCCCTCGCGCTGCAGACCGGCCTTCTCCAGCACTCTCATCGAGCCAATGTTATCGGGCAGCACAATCGCCTGCACCCTGTTGAGGCTCATCTGCCGGAAGGCAAAGCCCAGCACCCCGCGTACCGCCTCGGCCGCCAGCCCCTGGCCCCAGTAGTTGCGGTTCATGGCGTAGCCGATCTCGGCGCGGTGGTTCATACGGCTGTACGGGCCCAGGCCGATCCTACCGATCATCTTGCCGTCGGCCTTGTGCTCCATCGCCCAGCTTATCTCACTGCCTGCGGCGTAGCCTTCCAGCGTGTTCGCCAGATCGGCCCGGCTCTCTTCCAGGCTTTCCAGGGGCGGCCACAGCCCGCGAAAGGCGATCTCCGGGTCGCGCCCGTACTCGAACATGTCCTCGGCGTCTTCCATGCGCAGCTTACGCAAGATAAGTCGCTCGGTTTCTACGCTGGGTAGATCGCGTAAGATGTCGTCAACAGCCATTTCCGACTCCTCTGGCGAAATGTATGTTTCATTGTATCTACATCGCAATCTGCAACCAAGAGCCTTGATCTAGTTTGGAGTTCAGGTGTTTGAGTCATCGGACCGCCTTGCCCTAATCAGGCTGAGTGGTGCACCTTACAAATAGATAACCAGGAACAGGATCACACTCCCCCTTTGTCATTCCGAACGCAGTGAGGAATCAGGTGGACGTCGTTCCCTGGTGAATTGGGCAATAAGGGCGGCACGGCTACCCTTGTACTCAAATTCACTTTCTTTCCTACCCGCCTGATTCCTCACTGCGTTCGGAATGACAATGGGGGAGTGTGGACACGTCATTCGGCACCTGCTACCCTGTCATCCTGAGCGTAGCGAAGGATCAGCTGCCCGTTCTTGACTCCCCCAGTTGCGGCACATCGTTCCACTTACCATCATCCTCAATGTTGAGGACTCTCGCTTACTCGCCTGATCCTTCGCTGCGCTCAGGATGACAGGGGGATGCTCAGGATGGCAAGGGGGCATTCAGGTACTGTAATGGGCGATTATCGGCCTCACATGACGGAGGTTACGGCCAGTAGAACACCTGTTTCAAGCGGCAGCACCGACGAGCTACAGCAAGCTGCGACTTATGGGTACAAGCAGTAGATACAACTAGCCGTTATGGAAAACTTTCCACAATCAGGTGGAAAGCAGAGTATAATAGGGTCCACGGGTGTAGAATGGTCTCCTCACAAACCAAGGAGGAGGAGACGAGATAAAGGTCTTTGGGTCGCCCGACCGGCACTCATAATTGTAATATTGGCTCAACAACTTATGTTGGGCCGCGCATTGCCGTTGTGAGTTTTAACCACCCAGAGTCCCGCACCGTCGAGCACGCACATGCCCAATAACGACAGGATCATCGTCGGCATAGATGTCGGCACCAACAAAGTCTGCACCATCGTGGCCGAAGCGGACGCGGGACCCGGCAATCGCCTCAACGTCCTTGGGGTGGGGGCCGTGGCTTCGGAGGGGATCAGCAAGGGGATGATCACCGACATACACAAGGCCAGCGCCTCCATAGCCCACTCCCTTGAGGCCGCCGAGCGCCAATCGGGGTGCAGGATACTCTCGGCCTACGTGTCGATCTCCGGCAACCACATCTCGTCCAGCAACAGCCGGGGACTGGTGGCGGTGTCCAACCCGGACCGTATAGTGGGCCAGGACGACGTCAACCGTGCGGTGGACGCGGCCCGTGCCATGGCAATACCCGCCGGGCGCGACGTGCTGCATGTCATACCGCGCACCTACACGGTGGATGGGCAGGACGGCATACAGAACCCGATTGGCCTCTCCGGCTTCCGGCTCGACGTGGAGACGCACGTGGTTACGGGCGCGAACAACGTGCGGGAGAACCTGGTGCGGTGCGTGCAGAAGGCCGATGTGGAGGTGGACGACCTGG
>JAXDKH010000371.1:0-8785 GCA_034667185.1 Chloroflexia bacterium
GGAACATATTCCCGGCAGCGAGAAGGGCCAGCCGCAGCTCGATGATTGTCGCCGCCGTGGTATCTGTCTTCTTGCTCCTCCTACCGGTGCCGCAGCTACTCTCGGAAGCCGGCATCGTTCGCCTGCCCATCAGGTTCGACCAGGCTTTCCTGAACGCAGCCGCCGACACAGCATGCTTCACTCTCCTCGCGCTTGGCCTGAACATCGTGGTGGGCTACGCGGGTCTACTGGACCTGGGCTACGCCGCGTTCTTCGCGATAGGAACGTACACCTATGCCATCCTGGCCTCGTCTCTCTTCGAACTACACGTACCCTTCTGGATAATGCTTTTTGCTTCTGGACTGGTTACCGCCCTGTTTGGGGTGGCTTTCGGTGCGCCTACGCTCCGGCTGCGTGGCGACTATCTTGCGATTGTGACCCTCGGCTTTGGCGAGATAGTACCGATCTTCATCCTGAACCTTGACAAGCTAACTGGTGGCACAAATGGCATCGCAGGTGTTGACAAGCCTGCGATTGGCCCGATCATCATAGGCGCGAATAACGACAACATCAGCTTCTACTATCTCGGTCTCGTGCTAATCGCCCTTATCGTTTTCATTATCAATCGCCTGCGCGACTCGCGCATGGGGCGTGCCTGGATGGCGATACGTGAGGACGAGCTTGCAGCCGCCACAATGGGCATCAATACAACCACCACCAAGCTGTGGGCGTTCGGACTTGGGGCGGCACTTTCCGGCTTCGCGGGCACTTTTTACGGGTCCCACCTCGGGTTTGCCTCCCCACAGCAGTTCAACTTTAGCCAGTCGGTGCTGATACTCTGCATGGTAATCCTTGGTGGTATGGGCAACCTCTGGGGCGTGATGCTGGGAGCCGTGGTAATCTACCTGCTTCAGACGGTTGTCCTTATCCAGTTCCCGACCTGGATATCGAACCTGGGCAAGTCGACGAACATCGACTTTCTGATCCACTTCAATCAGAACGTTCGTCTTACCGACTACACGTTCTTCATCTACGGTATTATCCTCGTCTTATTCATGCTCTTCCGTCCAGAAGGGCTCATCGCGAGTCGCAGGCGGAAGCTGGAACTGCACCCCGAGTCCGAGAAAATCAGCGACCAGGAGCGCCAGGACATATACGACGTGCGCGAAACGAACCAGGCTGACACCGACGTTAAGGGGGGCCAGCCGTGAGCGAAATAGCCGGCACCACAGCCACACCGGCACCTTCTCCAAGTTCCGCGGACGGCGCTAACGTGCTCGCGGCGCAGAGCATTACGATGCGCTTTGGCGGCCTCGTGGCGGTCAACAATGTCGATTTCAACATCCCGCGCGGCTCCATCGTGAGCATCATCGGGCCCAACGGTGCTGGAAAGACCACGTTCTTCAACACAATCACCGGCCTTTATAAGCCCACCTCCGGGCGAATGATCTTTGACGGAAGGGAAATCACCGGCAGGTCGCCTTCGGAAATAACCGCCCTCGGCATCGCACGCACGTTTCAAAACATCCGCCTGTTTGCTAACATGACCGCGCTCGAAAACGTGCTCGTGGGCCAGCACTCCCGCTTGCGAGCCAGCGTTCTAAGTAGCGTGTTTCGCACGACGGGCATGCGTGAAGAGGAAGCCCGCGCACGCGAGAAGGGCATGGAAATCCTGCGGACCGTTGGCCTGTCCTACGCATCACAAGAACTTGCCAAGAACCTACCGTACGGCGCGCAGAGAAGGCTGGAGATTGCCCGCGCCCTCGGAAGCGATCCCAAGCTGCTGCTGCTGGACGAACCCACCGCCGGCATGAACCCGTTCGAGACTACCGACCTGATCCAGTTCATACGCGAGTTGAGAACGAGGTTGAGCCTGTCCATCCTGCTGATCGAACACGACATGAAGGTCGTAATGGGCCTTTCCGAACGCATAACCGTGCTCGACTACGGCCAGAAGATCGCGGAGGGCAGCCCGGCTGAAGTGCGTGCCAATCCCAGGGTCGTCGAAGCCTATCTGGGCCGCGCCGCCACCATCACCGGTTGATTCAGGCTTGAGGAGCTAACTCATTGGCCTTACTCGAAGTTGACCACATCGAAACCTATTACGGCAATATACAGGCGCTGAAAGGCGTCTCGCTTACCGTTAATCGCGGCGAGATCGTGACCCTTATCGGCAGCAACGGCGCGGGCAAGACCACCACGCTGCGCACCATCTCCGGCATCCTGCGGCCCAGGCGGGGCAGCGTACGGATGGAGGGCAAGCGCATTGACAACGTAGCGCCAGACCAACTGGTAAAGCAGGGAATCGCCCACTCGCCTGAGGGCAGGCGCATTTTCAGCCGTATGACCGTGCAGGAAAACCTTGAGATGGGGGCCTTTGCGAGAAACGATCGTGCCGGTGTCGCCCAGGACCTTGAGAGGGTACTTACCCTCTTTCCTCGCCTTAGGGAACGCATGACCCAACGTGGTGGCACGCTTTCCGGCGGCGAACAGCAGATGCTAGCGATTGGCCGCGCCCTGATGTCGCGCCCGCAAATCCTGCTGCTCGATGAGCCGTCGATGGGCCTTTCACCAATTCTGGTAGAAACTATATTCAACATCATTCGCGACCTCAACGAGAGTGGATCGACCATTCTCCTGGTTGAGCAGAACGCTCTGCTTGCGCTCCAGGTAGCTCACAGAGGATATGTCATCGAAACGGGGCAGATAGTGCTGGAAGACACCGGCGATAACCTCCTGAAGAGCGAGCAGGTCCGAAAGGCCTACCTCGGCGAGGACTGAGCTCACTGGCCTTCATCTCCATGTTGCGACTTAGACTCCTTAGACCTTTATTGGCTGCCCCCCTGGCAGCCTTTTTGCTGTCGAGTTGCACAGCCGAAACTACAACGCAACTGCCGCCTTCTTCAGGTCAGACGCTACGCATCGTATCCTCCCTCCCCTACAAAGGGCCGGACGCCGAACAATCCAACCTGACGCGCGATGCCATTGACCTGGCAATAGACGAGCGACGGGCACTCCTGCCGGGTTGGAACATAGAACATGTAGCTTTGGACGGAGGCGACAGCGAGACGGGTGAGCCATCGACGGAGGTGGAAGCGGATAACGCGCGTGGGGCAGCCCACGACCCTAGTGTGGTGGCCTATATCGGGCCTTATGCCTCAGGGGCGGCGATGGTCTCAATGCCGGTGCTGAACGAGGCCGGGCTTCTTCAGGTGCTTCCTGTAGCTACGTGGCCTGGACTGACACAGGAAGGTTGGGCCAGTGGTGAGCCGGGCCGCTATTACCCCGCAGGAACACGGACCATGCTCCGTCTCATGCCTCCGGACTCAGCACAGGCGCAAGTTGCCGCACGCAAAGCCAAACAGATTGGAGCCAGGTCTGTACTAATTCTAGCCGACTCAAGCGACTATGGAAGGGGAATGGCGTCTGCATTCCGGACTGAAGCGGGGCGACTTGGCATCTCACTGGTGGGCACCGCTGATCCTGATACAGCTAGTCGCCTGGATGCGGCGCTAGTTGCTAAGGCCGACGTGGTCTTTCTGGCGATAAGCAACCTGACTTCAGCCGCAACCGCAGCGAACATGCTGGCGGAACACCCAACACGGCTAGGCGTCATTTCCACGGACGTGCTCCTCAGCGATCGACTGTCGCATGAACTGCTGGAAGGGATCGAGGGCTGGTACGTAGTCTTCAATGGCGATACCACTCCGGGCGATCCAGGCCACTTTGCCGACTTCGCAGCCGCGTTCGAGAGCCGGTACGGCTTGCTACCCTCACAGTACGCCGCCAACGCATATGACGCGACCGCAGCGGTGCTTGACGCGGCTGCGCATGGAAGTGTGGACAGAAAGTCAATACTGGACGGCGTGCGAGCAGGCACCTACGAGGGCGGAGTTTCAGGCAAGCTCAGCTTTCACCCGAACGGCGACATTCAAGGTGGAGCACTTACCTTGTTCCGCGTGCAAGGCGGAGAGTTCAAAGTCCAGGAAGAGATTGTGGTGCCTTGAGCGCAGCAACAGTTACGGGTAGGGCACAGGCTATTGCTCGTCCAGCTCGGCGTGCATGTAAGCGATTCGGGTAACCAGTTCGCTGGCGCTGCGGACGCCGAGTGACCCAAGTCGCTCGGTCAGGTCGCTCGGCACCTCGCCCCATTCGCTGTCAGGGTCGAGCCCGGCTTCCTCCAGCTCCTCCTGGAGGCTTTCCAGCTCTTCTAGCTCAAGTAGCTGCCGGTAGCTGTCTTCGCCTTCCTGGTCATTAGCCACATGCCACCTCCCTTTGCCGTCCTACTGCCCGAAGAAGGCCGAAGCGAAAACTGCAAGCAAGCCGACTGCACCCACGCCGCCATATTCCAGGAGCGTGCTGCGGGTCAGCCGTTGGTCCACATACGCTGACACGACTCCGTAGGTAGCGTAGAGTGCCAACAAGAGGCACGCGCCGCCTATAAGGGTCGTCAGGGCTGCCCAGTAATTCAGGCCCCACGTGAGTTGGCCCAGGACCAGACCGACCGCCACTGAAAGTATCACCTGCGTGCTGCGGCGGCCTTCCACCGGCCTACCGAGCGCCCTGTGCCATGACGCATCGCGAGCCAGCATCTCGTAGACCAGGAGCATGGTGACCACCCCCACAGCCGTCGCGGAGTAGAGGGCGCGTACTTTGAGGCCGTACAGGGTGCTGTATAGGAGGAAGGCGGTCAGGTGCCCGCAGACGTTCAACGCAGTCTGGGCGAGGCTAAAGTAGTGGTCGGTGGTGTCAGCAGAATGAGCGAGCGCCCAGTATACGGCCACGAACGACGCCCACGCCAACCCAATTACCGCTACCTCAAACCAGCTTCCTGAGAACAACTGCATGAATATTGCGTAGCCAACAAGCAATAAGGCCGGCAGCAGTGTGTGGACCGGGATCGGTACAATCGGCAGGTATTCGGGAGCAAGCAGCGTGCCGGCGGCGTTTCGCGGCCTTTGCCGGAGCCACACCGACCCACCTGCTGCCACCAGCACCAGCGCTGCACCCAGGGTCAAGTTTACTTGCGACGCGCCTCCGGTGGCGGCCAGGTCGCCCCGTTGAAGAGCCGCCATGATGGCAAGGCCAATCGTGAGCAAGCTACTCAGGATAAAAATGCGCTCTGTACGCATGTCCTAGTCGGGTCCCGTGTCGGAAGAGGCAAGCACCGCGCGTATCTCTTCCTCGGAGATGGCACCCTCTCGTAGCAGCCGCGGCACGGGCAACGTGCAGTCAACCACGCTGGAAGGTACTCCGCCTGGGCTGGGTCCACCGTCAACTATGAGGTCAACCCGGTCCTCCAGGTACGCCGCGGCCTCGGAGGCGTCGTGCGCATCTACCTGACCCGAGAGATTCGCGCTGCTCACCGCCAGGGCTCCCCCGCAGGTCTCAATGAAAGCCAGCAGTTCGTCATGCCGGGGGACTCGTACCGCTATCGTGTCTCCACCGCCCAACGCTTCAGGTAGCTTTGGCTGCTTCAGGACAACCAGGGTGAGCGCACCCGGCCAGAACTCCTCTGCCAGCACCTTCGCGGTTTCAGGCAGCGACCGTGCCACTTCGCCAACCCTGTGCGCTCCGGACAATAGCAGAGGCAGCGCCTTGGAGAGGTCGCGGCCTTTAGCTTCATACAGGCGCTCGATAGCCGAGACATTGTAGGGGTCACAGCCAAGGCCGTAAACCGTATCAGTCGGGAAGGCCACAAGACCGCCACGCTCGATTATCTCACGCGCTTCCCGCCAGGTTTCAGGTGAAGCTTTCTTGGTTGGCATTACGCAGCCTCGTCTAGCTTTCGCGCACCAGCAGGAATAACGCCCACGAGCGCAGTAGGTCTCGGTATTCGCTTGGCCGTAAAAGATCGAGTATCCCCAGCGCCTGGTCTACGTACTCACGCGCAAGGGCCGCCACTTCGTCGCAAGCGCCCGTGGAGTCAAGGATGTGCAGCACCTTCTCAATCTCCGCAGTTGAAGCGTCATTCTTGCCGAGTGTGGAGAGCAGAACCCGACGCTCTGCCGGGTCAGCACGCTTCAGCGCCTTGTAGACAATGAGGGTGCGCTTGCCTTCCCGGATGTCCGAACCCACTGGCTTGCCCAGCCGCGATTCGTCAGCCGTCAGGCCAAGCAAATCGTCTCGTAATTGGAACGCCGTGCCACAAAGCGAAGCAAAACGGCCCAATTTGTCCGCGATCCCTTGATGGTCCAGTGCGCTCCCAAGCCCAATTCTCGCCCCGCACCAGGCAGCGTACTCGAGCAAGGTGCCCGTCTTCATAGTGAGCATATGCAGAATACGGTCCTCATCAAGGTCCTCCGCGTTCATTAGCGAGTACTGAACGTCCAGCATCTCGCCCTCCAGAAGACCTGGAGTAAGGTCATTAGCCATTTTGCCAATCAACTCCATCACCAATGACGCCGCTACACCTCTATTTGTGAGGTCGGCAAGTAGCCCGTACGTCCACGCCTGCTGTAGATCGCCCGCCAGGATCGCGACAGAAGTTCCGTAGTGGCCGGCGTCGCGCTCGCTATGCCCGTGCTCCTTGATAGCATGAGTCCGGTACATGGCATGTACGGTAGGGTGCCCACGTCGTGTGTCGTCCCTGTCAATAATGTCGTCATGCACCAACGTCCACGTGTGGAAGACTTCTACGGCTGCGGCAGCCGGAAGCGCTTGCTCTTCATCACCGCCAACCGCCCCGCAGCAAAGCAGCAATAAGAGTGGTCGCAGCGCCTTACCGCGCCGCTGGAGGTAGCTGAAGAGGGCATCGTGGATGTCCTGCGGCTTGAAGCGGGCAGAACCCGGCCAGGAGTCCAGGTACTCGTACACGCGGTCGCGCCTCGTCCGCAATGACGCGATGAATTCTTCTTCAGTGATACGCGACTCCAACTCAGGCGTAGGCTCTGCAGGCGTAACTTTCATCTACAGGTGCTCCTTGAGGCTTTGTGCCGCCGCACGATCCATGCCTTTGACGGACATCAGGTCCTCCATGCTGGCTTCCTTTATGCCCTTGACTGAGCCGAACTTCTGGTACAACGCCTTCTTCCTCACCGGGCCGATGAGAGGTACTTCGTCGAGCCTGCTCTTGGTGCCGCGCTTGGAGCCTAGCTTCTTGTTGTAGGTGTTTGAGAAACGGTGAGCCTCATCGCGGACGCGTTGCAGCAGCTTCAGTGCCTCCGAGCGCACGTCCAGGATAACCGGCTCCGACCTGCCGGGGACGAATACCTCTTCCTCGCGCTTGGCGAGAGAAATAAGCGGTATGTCTCGCAGCCCTACGCTGGTCAGTAGTTCGTAGGCCACGTTGAGTTGCCCCTTACCACCGTCAATTACCACCAGGTCGGGGAGCACAGCCCAGCCGCTTTTCTCCCAGTTGCCGTCCGCCTGCCCGTTGCCGCTTTCCGCCCCACGCTCGCGCCTCGAGATATCGGCCTGGGTGTCGCCCAGTTGCGGCTCGTCACGGTCCTCGGCGGCCTCAGCTTCAATGCGCGCCACGGCTTCGTAGTCGGCGGTGGGTGCCGGTTCGTCCCGGTCACCTGCTTCGGCGTGCACAAGCGCGTGTTGTCTCTCCGCTGTTGATTGTGCTGCTGAGGCTCTTCGGAAGCGGCGCGACAGCATCTCTCGCATCGAAGCAAAGTCGTCGTTGCCCGTGGTACGAATGTTGAAGCGGCGGTACTCCTTCTTCTTGGGTAGGCCCTGCTCGAACACCACCATCGCGCCTGCTACGTCCGTGCCCTGCAGGTGCGCCACGTCGTAGCATTCGATCCGTTGCGGCCACACGGGTAGACGCAGCACCTGTTGGAGTTCCGTCAGGGCCGCGGTGCCCTTCTGCTCGTCGCTCAGCCAGCGAAGGCGGAACTGCTCCATCGTCTCGGCAGCGTTACGGGCGGCCATTTCCACCATGTCGCGCTTTTCGCCGCGCCTGGGCACCGTCAGCGTAACCTTCGTGCCTCGTTTCTCCCGGAGCCACGCTTCAATTATCTCGACGTCCGAAACGTCCTCTTGGAGCAGCACCTTTGGAGGCACGTACGCGGCGTCATCGTAGAACTGCGTCATGAAGCTCTCGAGAATTTCGCCGGGGGTAGAGTCCGCTGTGCCCTCCAGCATATAGTGCTCCCGCCCCAGCAATTTTCCTTCCCTGATGAAGAAAATCTGCACGCATGCCTCGCCCTCGTTCCGTGCGAAGGCGATCACGTCCTCGTCCGTCTTGGTGGCGCTGAAGACCTTTTGCTCTTCCAGGAGTCGCTCCAGGCTCCTGATACGGTCGCGGAACACGGCGGCGCGCTCGAACTCCAGGCTCTCAGCAGCGTCTTCCATGTTCCGCTTCAGGCCCCGTATCACGATGTCATGCTTGCGCTCCAGGAAGAGAACCACCTGCTTGACGGCCTCATCGTAGGCGCGCTTCTCAGCAAGACCCGCACACGGCCCGAGGCAGCGATGGATGAAGTATTGCACGCAGGGCCGCGCGTCATTGCCGGTGATCTCCTTATCGCACGTGCGGAACGGAAAGAGCTTGTCCAGCAGGTCGAGCGTCTGGTAGACCGTGCCCATACCTGGGAAGGGGCCAAAATACTGCGCCCCGTCGTTCAGCACACGCCGGGTGGCAAGCACACGAGGCCATGCTTCATTGGTCGTCACCTTGATATAGGGGTAAGTCTTATCGTCTTTGAGGCGAATGTTGTAGCGGGGGCGGTGCTTCTTAATCAGCTGGTTTTCGAGAATAAGCGCCTCAAGCTCGGTGTCAGTCAGGATGTACTCGAAGTCGTACACCTCATCGACCATGCGCATTACCTTAGGTGCCTGCCCTTTCAGCGAGCCAAAG
>JAXDKH010000372.1:0-9858 GCA_034667185.1 Chloroflexia bacterium
GGCTACGCAAGTATGCTTGCATCAACAACCGCCCCTCTCGCTTTCCCGGCATGTCTCTGATATGCTTGGGAGTGCAGAACCACAAGGAGGCAATTCATGCCTAAACCTGTTCATATACTCGGCTTCGCGGGGAGCTTGCGCAAGCAGTCGTACAATCGCTCGCTCCTAGCTGCCGCGGAGGCATACCTACCTGAAGGTGTGACGCTGGAGCAGTACGACATCTCGCATATACCGCTGTTCAACCAGGACGTGCTCGACAGCGGCGAGTTCCCGGAGCCGGTGCAGCGTTTCATAGACAGGATCGCGGCTGCCGACGCTTTGCTGATCGCGACTCCGGAGTACAACTACTCGGTGCCCGGCGTGCTCAAGAATGCGATAGATTGGCCTTCCCGCGCCCCAGGCCGCCCGTTCAATGGCAAGCCAGTGGCGGTGATGGGTGCCAGCGACGGCCCCTGGGGCACGATACGCGCTCAGCTCCACCTGCGCCAGGTCTTTGTCTTCCTGAACGCGTTTCCGGTGCAACAGCCGCAGTTAATGGTGCCTAAAGCTGGCGAAAAGTTCGACGCCGAGGGCCGCCTCACCGATGAAGCCGTTGGAGAGCAGATCCGTGCCCTCCTCGCAGCCCTCGCAGCCTGGACCCGGCGGCTTCGGGGCGAAACGGGAGCGGGTTAGGAGACGAAAACGCAAAGACGCAAAGGACGCGTAGAGATTAAGGGTTGTTTTACAAGCAAAAGGACCAGAGTACAAGCCATCGTACTCTGGTCCTTTTTGAACCCACTGAACTATTTCTACTCTTTGCGCGTCCTTTGCGTCCTTTGCGTCTTTGCGTTTTCGTCGCCGTCCTCTAATCGTACCGCACAACGAGGTCGGAGATGGGGCGGTGGGGGCGGCGGGGTGGGTCTTGCGCGGCATAGCCTAGCTGGATTAGGGCGTGGGGGCTGAGGTTGGGGTCGAGGTCGAGCACTTCGCGGACGACGCCGGGGCAGAAGAGGGGGGCGCACATCCAGCCGGTGTCGAGACCCAGGCTGTAGGCGCTCAGGAGCATGTTCTGGACGGCGGCGCCAAGGCTCTGGATAGCCATGATTTCCTCGGCGGCGGCCCTGGCGGGGTCGGGATAGTCGTGCATGCCGACCATGCAGAGGCATGGAATAACCAGCACCGGGGTGTGGAGCAGGCGGTTGTACGACTTGCGGAGGCGGTCATCAACCACATCTCTGCTCTCGCCGTCCATCTCCAGGTTGCGCCGCCATTCGACCGACATGGCTTCGGCTAGCTTCCGCTTCAAATCGGGCCGGGTTATCACCACGAAGCGCCAGGGCTGCATACCGTGAGGGGAGGGTGCCCATCGCGCGGCTTCGAGCGTCTGTTCCACCAGCGGGCGGGGCACCTCAGTGGGCAGGAACCGCCGTACTACGTGCCTGCCCCGCGCTAACGAAGCGAAATCAAGCTCCCTGCGGTCGGGGGGTGTGTCGCTTTGCTCGTCTGCTTGCCCGCCCTTCCAATGTCGCACCGAAACGGGTGTGATGGCGATTACCGGTTGCTGCTCTATAGCCATCTCGCGGTATTGAGGGTACTTCTCGCGCAAGGAGACTATGGCAGAAGTATGGGCTTCGCTGCCCGGCTGTTCCAGCGTGGCTGTGCCGTTCACCAGCACGTAGGCCAGGCGGGTCCAGTCTTCGTAGTAGCTGTCTAGCAGCAGGGCTACGTTAGGGTTTGCCAGGATGTTGCGTACGCGCTTGAGGCGGGTGGGTGGGACCGCCTTGGGCTTGTCGTCGAGGGCGATGTAGAAGAGGCCCCCATGAAAAACGAAGCAGACGGGCACCAGCGAGGGCTTCGCACCGGCGTCTGCTGTGGCGAGGCGGGCTACGCGTTGGGAGTTGATGTAAGCGAGCAGTTGCGCGCTAATCTCTATCGGCGCGCTCAAACCTGCCCCACTTAATGTTCGGGATTACGTCGCGACCGTATGCCTCCATGAACTCGTACTGGTTGCGGCCCACGTTGTGCACGTAAAGTTCGTTGAAGCCGAGGTCGGCGTAGTGTTGCAGGTGACCCAGGTGGGTCTCCAGGTCGGCGGACATGAGCACGCGGCCCTTGAAGTTCTCAGGGCGCACCAGCTTGGTCATCGCCTCAAAGTCTTCGGGGTTGCGTATATCGGCCTTGGGGAAGTTCATGCCGCCATTGGGCCACTCTTTGACGGCCTGCTCCACGGCTTGCTCGTCTGTCTCGGCCCACGAGACGTGTAGCTGGATGATGCGGGGCATCTCATCGGGGTCTTTGCCGGCCTCCCGCGCCCCCTTCTCGAAGCGGCCCAGCAGCATGCGTATCTTCTCGTCGGCGGCCCCCACCGTGATGAGGCCGTCGCAGGTGCGCCCGGTGCGCTCGGCGTTGACGGGGCCGGAGGTTGCTACATAGATGGGCGGGGGGTTGTCGGGCATGGTGTAGAGGCGGGCGCTCTCCAGGTTGAAGTAGGTGCCCCGGTGCTTGACCACCTTACCGCTGAACAGCTTACGTATCACCTCAATCCCCTCGGCCAGCGTCTCCAGCCGGGTGACCGCTTCGGGCCAGTACTGCCCCACCACGTGCTCGTTAAGGGCTTCCCCAGCGCCCAGCCCCAGGTAAAAGCGGCCAGGGTACATCGCTTCCAGGGTGGCGGCGGCCTGAGCGAGTATGGCGGGGTGGTAGCGCCAGCCCGGAGGGGTGACGCCGGTGCCGAAGCGCAGGCTGGTGGCCTCGCCGATCGCGCCCAGTAGTGCCCAGGCGAAGGGGGAGTGGCCCTGCGATGGCACCCAGGGGTGGAAGTGGTCGGACACCATGAGGGAGGTGAAGCCGTTGGCCTCTGCTGCTTTGCTGTAGTCTACTAAGTCCGTAGGGTGGAACTGCTCGCCCATGACGGCATAACCTATATAGTTCTGGCTCATTATTACTCCGGGTGCTTGGATTTGGAAATTGGAATTTCGAATTGCGGATTTGGTATGGCTGTCGTGCCATTATAAATCTTGTTACAGGAAGCGTGCCGGGGCTAGCGGAACATGTCGCGGGTGGGGTCCATGACGATCTCGCGGGCCTTGCCTTCGGCGCTGGTGAAGGGGTAGCCGCGAACGATGGCTGCGGGGCAGTCGTCCAGCTTGCCCATGACCAACTCGGCGGCTGAAGCTAACTCGTCGGCTACGGCGATTACGGTGACGTTGAGCAGGTAGCCATTGGCATCGCGGAGACCGCGATAGTCTATGAGGGGCATAAGGCCTGAGACACCGATGGCGATGTTGACGATGCCGAAGCGCCAGGGACGGCCAAAGGAGTCGGATATGATTACGGGGACGTTTAGGCCGGTGCGGGCGCGTATGTCGTTGCGGACGCGCTCGGCTGAGGCGTCGGGGTCTTCGGGCAGCAGGCAGACAATGTGCTCGCCGGGCACGTTGGAGGCGTCTACACCGGCGTTGGCGCAGACGAAGCCGTGGTGGGTCTCGCTGATTATGATGCCCTTGTCCATGCGCACGATACGTGCGCTCTCCCTCAGCACTACCTCGGTATGGCGTGGGTCTTTGCCCCATTTGGTGGCGAACTCCACGGCGAAGGGCGAAGGCTCAATCGTGTCCAGGTGGAGCATGCGGCCCTCGGCCTTGCTCACCACCTTCTGCGTGATGACCAGCACGTCACCCTCTTGCAAGGTTATGCCGGAAGCCTCGCAGCCGGACAGGATGAGGGTCGTCAGGTCGTCGCCCGCACTCACTTCGGGTATGTGTTGTATGCCTATTACTGAGATTTCCATCAGGTTAGAGTTTGTGGCGCGCCCGGTGAGCGGCTACGCCTTGCCGCACATAGAAGCTGCCGTGTTTACTTACGACTTTCCTGGTCGTATCTGTCTTGTTCATGCTCCTGGGCCTGCGCGACCAGCCTTCCAACCAGAGCAAGAGTAGCACCAACGCCGCGAATATGGATGCCACGTCGCGCGAAGATAATCCACCCGGCACAGGCGGCAAGGATGCAGCAAAGATAGAGTCGAACCAACTTGGAGCCGCGGGAGTTGGTGGCTGCTTGACGAGGAGGTAGTCGAGCCATACCCGTTGCGGCAATGGGGCGCTTGCTCCGTAGCTCAGGCCGAAGTTCTCCGGCTCCCACGAGGCTACTACCAGGACACAAGCGAGCACGAACAATGGTATCAGCTTGAGGACAATTCTGCGCATGCTTTACCCTCTCAGCCTCGGGAGCACCTTGTTGATGAAGAGTTCCAGGCCGTCGCTGCTGGGGAAGTCGGTGAATCGGATCTGTATGTGCTTCACGCCCAGCGGGATGAACTGCTCTAGCTCGCGCGTTACGTCGTCGGGGGTGCCTGCTACGAAGTGCGGGTCTTCGTTGCGCTGCACCTTGCTGGGGTCTTCTGACATGCTGACGATGGCGTAGTAGGAGTGCAGGATTTCGGCGGGGTCGCGGCCTATGTCTTCGCAGTGCCGGGCTAGCACCTCCTGCTTGTGCTTGAACTTGTCCGCCTCCATGAAAGGCGCATTCCACCAGTCGGCGTACTTGGCGGCTACTCGGAGCGTCCTCTTTTCGCCGCCACCCGCTATGAGCAAGGGTATGGGTGGGTTGGGGCGCGGCTCGCAGTATGCGTTCTCGATGCGGTAGTACTTGCCCTGGAAGCTGGCGGGGCTGTCGGTCCACATGGCGCGGCAGATTTGCACGGCGTCCTCAAGCTCGTCGATGCGCTGGCCCGCGGAAGGGTAGGGGTAGCCATAGGCGCGATACTCGTCTTCCTTCCAGCCCGCGCCTATACCCAGGATGAAGTTGCCTTTGGTGAGCACCTGCAGATTGGCGGCCATCTTGGCGGTCAGCGCGGGGTTGCGGTACGACTGCCCAAGCACGATGTGGCCGAAGCGCAGCCCCGGGTGTTTGCCCGCGAGGAAGGACAGGGTGGTAATCGCCTCGAACACCGGGCGGTCGCCCCACTGGAAGTGGTCTTCGGCCCATGCGGTATCGAAGTAAGGGCGGGCTATCTCAATAAGCTCGCTCGTGCGGTCCATAGCCGCATAGCTGGCTTGCGTGGGGTCGGCTATGGGTTCGGGGAAGAAGCCCTTGGGGGTGGCCTGGGTTACGAAGCCAAATGTTATGTCCTGGGAAGGCATGTGTATCTCCGAAAGTGATAAGGACTGAGGACTGGGGACTGAGTAGGCTCAGCCGCGCATACTGCTGTTCTTATAACAACTCATAACTCAACACTCGTAACTCATAACTTGTAAATCACCCCGCTGCTGCCAGGCGGGCTTGCTCCAGGCGTGCCAGGTCGTCGGGGGTGTCGATGTCGAGGGATGTGCCTGGTGCGCGGTAGACCTCCAGGTGGGCGTTGGCTTTGAGGGCGGCGGTACGGTGGGCGTCGTAGCTGTTGGGGCCGAACGAGAACGGTATCAGGGTGGGCGGGTGCAGCAGCATGAGGTTGGTGCCCTGGTCGTGGCGGTCGGGTGCCAGCACTACGCTGTGGGCAGGCTTACCCAGGCGAAGGATGCCCTGGATGTCGGCGGGCAGGAGAAGGGGCAGGTCGGCGAAGGCCAGCAGTAGAGCGCCCGCGCCCTGCTTAGTTGCCCAGTCGCGGCCCTGTTCGAGCAGGGAGTTCAGGCCGTTTTCCGTTTGCAGGAGCGTGGTTACGCCCGGCGGCAGGTGTATCTCCTGGGGGCGGGGGGTGATTACAGCCACGCCCGCTATCACGCCGGAGCGCTCTATGGCATCAAGGACGTGCGCCAGCATGTCGCGGGCGAGTTCTGCCCGTTCAGCGGGTGTTAGCTTGCTTGAGAGCCTGCTCTTGGCTTGCAGCAGGGCCTTGATGGGCACAACGGCGACTGTTTTCATGCTACGACTCGTTTCTCCGCTGCTGGGTGAGGCGGTTGCAGAATACCAGCACGCTGGAGGCAAGCAACGCCCGGTCGTCATCGCTCTTCATGATCGTGTTCGTTACTTCCACCTCCATGCCAAGCTCCCGGATGCGGGGGGCCAGGTGCTCGTCTTCCCGATCTATGACCATGCCGTCGATGATGCCCTGGTACTGCCGCGCCACGCCCACCGGAGAGACTTCGTGCCCCAGCGTCTTGAGCATATCGGCTGCCGGGCCTTTGAGGGCCGTCCCGCCCACGATGGGGCTGACCGCTACTTTGGGGGCACCGGAGGCAGATATGGCCTCTTTGATGCCGGACACCCGCAAGATGGGGCCGATGCTCACGATGGGGTTTGAGGGGCAGAAGACGATAGCCGTAGCCTTGTGGAGCGCCCTGGACACCTCATTGGTGATACGCGGCGTGCCCTGTGTGCGGAACGACACGCCTAGCACCCTGTCGGAGTGGTGGCGGTGCACGAAGTATTCCTGGAAGTCAAGCAGGCCGTCCGGGGTCTGTACCATCGTGCTGATCTGTTCGTTGCACATGGGCAAGATGTGGGAGGGTACCTCCAGCGAGTGGGCTAGCTCGGCTGTGACCTGGGAGATAGTGCTGCCCTGTTGCAGCAGGTGGGTGCGGAGGACGTGGGTGGCGATGTCGAGGTCGCCGAGGCGGAACCACACGTCCTGGCCGTAGCGGCGCAACATATCGCTGGCGTGCCAGGTCTCGTCTTCCAGGCCCCAGCCCTGCACGCGGTTGGCGAGGCCGGCGAGTGTGTACATGACGGTGTCCAGGTCGGGGGAGATGTACAGGCTCCACAGCTTGAAATCGTCGGCGGTATTGACGACCACCGAGAGCGCACCGGGCGGGAGGATGGTCTGCAACCCATGGGCCAGCTTGGCCCCTCCCACGCCGCCCGCGATGCCGACCACCCTTGGGGCAGGGGCATATGAGGCGCTCGCGTGCTCTCCGGTTGTAAGGTGCTGGTAGGTCATGTTTTAGACTGTAGGGGCAGGCCCGCGGGCCTGCGCATGTGGCCGGCTTACAATGTACAAAGTTGAACGAGGGCAGGCACGGGGGCCTGCCCCTACATACATCATACGGCATACGACAATGCCGCAAGACCTAAAAGTTGGCGTCCACGTTCTCTACAGTCAGGTAGATGGTCACACGGTCCTGCTTGCTGAAGCTGTTGCGCATCTGCTGCTCGGTCTTTTCTTCGCCGTGGTAGCGCACCGCCAGCGCTTTAATGTCTGCCTGGCTGCGCTCATGGTGGTAGTCCAGCTCGACGCGTCCGGTGAGGGTGAGGTAGTCGTACTCGTCCTCGATACAGAATGACACACGCGGGTCGGCCTTGAGGTTCTTTTCCTTGATGCGGCCCACCCTGGTGTTCATCATAATGCGGTCGCCCTGCAGTTCGTACCACATGACGGTCTGCTGGGGCGTGCCATCCGCGTTGATGGTGGCGAGTACGGCGAACCGCCGCTGCCTGAGGAATTCCTTGATCTTGTCTGTCAGGACCATAACTGTATTACCGGACCTCCTCGGCATGCGCTAAACGCTCGTTCATGAAGGGGGCAAAGTTGCACATGTGGGGCTTCCTGTGCTGCTACGGGGTCAGGGGCAATTCGCGTGCCGAGCATGCAGCATGGGGCATGGGCAAACAGGCTAACCTGTTCCCATGCCCTGTGCTGAGTAGAAGTTACCGTCCGGCTACTTTGATGTCGTGGATGGCGGGTGCGATCTCCTGGAAGACCTCGAAGGCGTCAGGCTCGTACACGTTGGGCATGCTGAAGATGGCATGGTCGAAGCCCAGTGCCGCTGCCTCACCGAAGTGGTCGATGGCTTGCTGGGGCGACATGGTATCGCCGCTGCCGTCGCGGGTCACGTGGATGCGCTCCAGGCTGGTCTTCTCGATCTCCTCGTAGGGGCGGCCCTCAGTCTCGCAGTGCCCGCGCAGCACGTCGAGCTTATGCCGCACCACGTCATCGCCCATGCGCAGGAAGATGTTGCAGGCGTCGGCGTATTTGGCTATGAAGCGGAGGGTCTTCTGCTCGCCGGTTCCGCCGATGAGGATGGGCGGGTGGGGCTTGCTAAGGGCCTGAGGTACGTTGAGGGTCTCGGCCATCTGGTAGTGTTTGCCGTTGTAGGGGGCGACCTCCCCGGACCACATCTGGTGGGCAATTTGCAGCAGCTCTTCCAGGCGCTCGAAGCGTTCCTTGAGGGGAGGGAAGGGCACGCCGAGGCCCTGGTGCTCGCGCTCGAACCAGGCCGCGCCGACGCCGAAGTAGGTACGCCCGCCCGAAAGCACGTCCAGCGTGGTAGCGGTCTTGACCAGGACGCCGGGGTTGCGGTAGGTCACACCCGTGACCATCGTGCCGAGCTTGATCCGGGAGGTGGCCCCGGCTATGAAACCAAGGGCCGTATAGCCTTCGAGCATGGCGTACTCGGCGGGACCGAGGCCCGGTATCTGGAAGAAGTGGTCCATGACCCAGAGGCTGTCAAAGCCCGCTTCCTCGGCAAGCTTGCCTATGTTCGCAAAGGTCTGTCCTATGCTTGCGTCTCCACCGGGCCACGTAAAGTGGTTCACCTGCAATCCGATTTTCATTGGTATATATCTCCTGGTGTGCTGGTATCTTTTTGGCCCTATGTTCGGGTTGGGAAAAGGGCACTTTAGGGTGCAGTATAACATAAGGGACGATGGACGATGGACGATGGACGATGGACGATGGACGATGGACGATAGTAGGAGACGGAACCGCCAGGACGCCAAGGACGCCAAGGACGCGCCAAGATTTAGGATCGTAATTCACTAACTCATCGTCCATCGTCTATCGTCCATCGTCCAACTGGGCCTCGGCGTGCTTCCAGGCGTTGGTGGCTGAGGTGACGGCTGGGGCGGAGGCGGGCATGGGGCTGTAGCGGGCTTCGAGGTAGGCCGATGTGATGGCGGCGAAGTCGGTGCGGAGATGGGGCATGGCGCGGGAGAGCACGTCGAGGTACTCAAGGGGGGTCTGTTGCGGGGCGCGTGGGTAGCCGCGACGTGTTGCCGCAGCCTGTAAGCGGGCGTATATCTGCCGAACCGAGAGAGTGCCGCTCCATTCCGCCTTGCCGCGCAGGGTTGCCAACTCGTCTATGCCGGGCCTTGCTTGCGCGACCTGCTGCTTGGGGAAGAGGCGAGCCAACAGAGTGCTCCACCAGAGGCTGATCTGCCGCTTGAGCAGCGCCCACGAGCCGAAGCTTTCGCGGTCTTCGGGAAGGTTCTTCGAGCGGTCTTCGCGGGTGCGCCTGAGCCGCCGGCCCACGATCACTAAGGAGGCAAGCAGCACGATGCAGACCAGCGCAACGGCTACCAGGGTGAAGATGTTCTGGAGGTCTATGGAGGGCTGCGTGGTGCCCATCTCGTCGAACTGGCGACGTAGCTCCTTGAATGGGTCAGGGACGACGGTGGTCTGCTCTTTAGCGGCGACAATAGGGGTTCTACGGAAATAGGGAACGTTGGTGTGAAACATCGAGAAGATGAGGTAGAGGAGCGAGTACAGAAGGAACGCCACGCCGAACAGGGTCCATGTGACCACGCCTCTTGCGAAGTCCAGCAGCCTATCGAAGCTGAGCGCGCCGTCGAGGAAGCTGAGCACCAGCACGAACAGCACGCAAGCCATGAGCACCGGCGTCCAGAAGCGGGCGTGGGTGGACCCGGTCTCGCGGCGCACCAGTTCCCGGTTGCCCAGCGCCATGGCGACGAGTGAGGCCCCTACGAACCACATCGGGATGGCGTCAACACCGGACAGGTACGTGCTCATGTTGAAGCCGGTTAGTTCCCTGACCGCCAGCAAGTTAGCGAGGAAGAACGAGCCGCCTATCGCTACCAGCCCGACTACGAACATCTTGAAGGCTATGTTGAAGTCGAGGCTGTCCGCGGTGCGATAGCTGCCGAGAGACCAGGCCGCCATGCAGACGATACCGGCCAGGGCAGCCCGCGCCACCCAAAGCCCGATGG
>JAXDKH010000373.1:0-7794 GCA_034667185.1 Chloroflexia bacterium
CCAATGGGGGTCACCGGTTCACAAATTATGAGCGAACCTTTGGAGTTTTCAGTGCTCATCCTTGAGGTGATCCGGCAATCCCTCCAAGGTTGAATAACAAGACGCAAGATGCCCCCTGTCATTTCGAACGCAGTGAGAAATCTCGTCCTTCACCCCTCTGTTACCACTTTCTTACAGAAGATTACCTGCGCGTCACGAATCTGCCCTATAGCTCCACGACTATCTTCACCGCGTCGATCTCACCTGCTGCCTTGCGCTTGAACATGTCCGTGGCTTCTTCGAGAGTGCAGGTTGCCTCCAGCAGCGGGCGCACGTCTACACGGCCCTGATTGATCCACTCGGCGGCCTCCCAGAACTCGTCGGCTGAGAAGGCGTAGGAGCCTTTCATGCTGCGTTCCTGGGTCACGAGGTCGTACAGCGCGAACTCGGCCTGTGGTTTGGCGAGGCCGACCAGCACGAGGGTGCCGCCGGGTGCCAGCGCGGGTAATGCCTGTTTGATTGTGGACGAGTCGGCCACGGCATCGATTATGGTGGGGAAACCCGCCCCGCTGGTAGTCGCACGCGCCAGGGCCGCCAGGTTGATATTGTTACCGTCCAGCGGGTTGCCCCCGAGCCGCGCTATCATCTCCAGCTTGTGCGGCACAACATCGGTCACGTATACAGGCTGCGCATCCATCTCCAGGCAGGCCAGCAGAACGCACAGGCCGATTGCCCCGCCCCCGAGCACCAGCACAGGCTGCCTCGCCTCCGGTGCGGCCACCCTTGCCGCATGCAGGCCCACTGCCAGCGGCTCGGCCATCATGCCCTCCGCGAAGGTCACACTTGCGGCTATGGGCACACAGTTACTCGCGGGCGCGACCACGTACTCCGCGAAGCCTCCCATCTTGCCCATGTTCACCCCGATTGTGCGGCGATTGCGGCAAATCTGCTCCTTGCCTACCCTGCAAGAGTCGCAGTCGCCGCAGTACCGCAGCGGGTTGACCGTCACGCGTTCGCCGAGTTGCAGGCTATCAACTCCTTCCCCGGCCTCGGCCACTATGCCCGCGAATTCGTGGCCCATGACCATGCCCGGCGTGCGGCGGCCGGATATGCCGGTGTAGCCGTGCACGTCGCTGCCGCAGACACCGACGGCTTTTACCCGCACGAGCACTTCACCTGCGCCGGGTGCGGGCGGGCGCTCCACCATCTCAGGTCGCATCTCATGCGGGCCGTGGTAGACCAGCGCCTGCATCAGGCTTTCGCCACTGGCTTTGCGGTCCTGCTGTTCTTGGGGCATGGGGTGGCTACTCCTCGCTCGAAAATAGTAGGCTGCCTGGCGTTATAGCGGCATGCGGCACACGCGAGCACTATATGATACACCAAGCAGGCGCGAGTTTGCGCTCAGGCTTTGTTGGGGCAAAAGGGCCATATCACGGCGTTCAATGACAATTCATAAGGATATTGTTGACAAATTGTAACTTCTACAGTGTTCACAAAGCTGTTGAAATTTTGTAATATTCCCTATACAGCAGCCAAAGCCTTGCTTGCAACGGAGCAGGTGAGCGTATTGCATAACAAGCAGGCCGGTTTTATACCCGCCTGTCCTCCTGTACATGAAAACGCTGCTGGACGGTGCTACTCAAAGGAGAGCTGGCATGGACACAAGCACGTGCCCTAGGATCTACTACGTCGATGAGACCCCCTTCGTTATGAATTGGGTCGCTCAAGGTACCGATGGTAATCTCTACCTCGTGCCCGCCGAGCCGGGCGGCTGGCTGCGCCGCGACGGCTACAACGGCCCCACAGAAGAACTTAAACCCCTCACGCCTCCCAAGGCCTCTAGCATTGTCTGGTTCGTCTACGGCGACGTAGGCCCGGTCACCATCGCCACGTAAGTCCTTTACCTCACCCCGGCTTCTCTAACGCCTCCAGCAAACGCGTTCAGGCGAACTATCATACCCAAAGCGAGGCCATAAAGCTTCCGGCGCAACAGGCACCGGAGGCGTGGCAGCCGTATACAGCCCTAGGGCCAGGAGGGGCAACGGGCAAGGTGCGGCTCAACTGTCAGGCAGTTCATTAGCCAGGCCCCAGGGCCTTACGCGAACGACACAAAGGAGTGTGAACATGGCAGATAGCGATATGGGTAACAGCGGCGGTGGCGGAGGCATGGGTTCCTCGGGCGGCGGTGGCGGCTCGACGGGCGGTGGCTCCGGCAGCGGCGGTGGCATGAGTGGCGGTGGCTCGTCCGGTGGCGGAGGTGGCTCCATGGGTGGCGGTTCTGGTTCCTCTGGGGGCGGCGGGGGCGGCTCCATGGGTGGTGGCGGAAGCAGCGGCGGCTCCGGCTCCTCAGGCGGAGGTGGTGGCAGTAGCTCCGGTGGGGGCAGCGGCTCGTCCGGTGGCGGAGGTGGCTCCGGCTCCTCTGGTGGGGGCTCAAGCTCCGGCAGCAGTGGCGGCGGAGGTGGCTCCGGCTCCTCAGGCGGTGGAGGCGGCTCCAGCAGCGGAGGCTAACTCGCCGGCACGCGCACAACTATCGTGCTAACTGGACCTATGCAGCGTCGAACGCCGGCTCCTCCACTCCTCTCCGGCCCCGGTGCTCACGAACGCTGATATAGTGGCTGATTAATAAAAAATGGACGTATCGGAGATCGGTACGTCCATTTTGTATGCCTGGTACATCCTCCCGGTGCAAGCCTTTGTCCCTTTTGGTTATACTTGTCGGGTAATAGCTTGCGGCAGTCCTTGTCAGGGCCGGGTATTTTTGTGCGGGGAGAGCTAGTTGAAGCTTGATCGTGTTGGGATTAACGCTAGGCGGCTGGGGATAACCGGGGCGCTCTGCGTGCTGGTTGGTCTGCTGTTGCTGCTGGGCAAAGCGCAGTCCGTTGGGCAGGCGACGCAGCCGGGCCTGTTGCCCAATCGCTCGTTCGTACCGCAGACCGGACAAAGCAGGCAGGTGGGGCAACCCAGCGGTACAGAGGCCCAGCAGGACACCACAAGCCCCGGCAGCTTGCACGAGAGCCGGTCCCTCAGGCACGATACCTCACCGCCCCTGCGCGACATGCAGCCAATTGAGCCCACTCCGGAAGCCGCGCGCCGTAACAACAACGAGGTCCCGCCGCCTTTCGATCCTGGGTCCACGAAGCCGGTAAAAGACCCGGTGACGCAGCACTTCTTCGGCGCGCTGTCCATGCCGGGTGTGATTACCCAGTTCGCCGGCATACAGTCCTCCTTCTCTTTCTGCAACTGCACCCCGCCCGATACCGTGGGTGATGTAGGCCCAAACCACTACGTGCAGATGGTCAATACCGCCTTGCAGGTCTTCGACAAGAGCGGCAACTCCCTGTACGGGCCGGTTACTATCCAGACTCTCTTCCAGGGGCATTCCAGCCCCTGCGCTACAACCAACAGTGGCGACCCGGTCGTGCTCTACGACGAGTTGGCCGACAGGTGGCTTGTCAGCCAGTTCGTCAGCAGTTCGCCGCACGGTGAGTGCATCGCTATTTCTACTTCGCCCGACCCCACCGGCTCTTATAACCGGTATTACTTCCAGTTCTCAGACCCTACCCTCCTGTACGACTATCCCAAGTTCGGCGTGTGGCCGGACGGCTATTATATGACCGCCAACCGCTACCTTGGCAATGCCTACCAGGGCCCCGCGGTGATGGTGTTCGAGCGCGACAAGATGCTGTTGGGCCAGGACGCCCGCAAATTAGAGTACAACCCCGGCAACTATTTCGTGTCGCTGCTGCCAGCCGACCTGGACGGGGATGCTCCGCCGCCGGCCGGTGCGCCCAACTACCTGGCTTCTACCTCTTCGAGCCAGAACACGTTGCGGCTGTGGAAGTTCCATGCCGACTGGGCGAATACCGCGAACACCGCACTTACAGGTCCCACCAACCTGGAAGTGGCCCTCTTCGACCCGAACCTGTGCAACGGCTCCGGTAACTGCATCCCTCAACCGGGCACGGCGGTTGGCATAGACCCGCTGAACAACCTGCTCATGTCCAGGCTGGCTTACCGCAACTTGGGTGACCACGAGTCGCTGGTGAGCGCGCAGACGGTGGACGAGAACGGGGCGGACCACGCGGGCATACGCTGGTACGAGGTACGCGACCCCGGCGGCATCCCCTACGTCTACCAGCAGGGCACCTATGCACCTGACGGGCACCATCGCTTCATGCCGAGCATGGCTATGGACCGCGACGGCAACATAGCGGTCGGCTACAGCGTGTCAAGCTCAAGCCTCTACCCTTCCATTCGCTATGCCGGGCGCATGGCATCGGACCCTCCGGGCGTGCTAAGCCTGGGCGAGGCTACCCTGTACGCGGGCAGCGGCTCGCAACTGGGCAGCAACAGGTGGGGTGATTACTCGGCTATGTCGGTGGACCCGGTAGACGACTGCACCTTCTGGTACACGAACGAGTATTATTCGAGCAGTTCCTCCAGCAGCTGGAAGACGCGCATAGGCAATTTTAAGCTGCCTGGCTGCGGCGCGTCCACACCCACTCCTACCGTGACCGGCACTCCGCCGACCGCCACACCGAGCAGGACGCCTAGCGCCACACCCACGCAGGCACCCGCCGCTTGCGCCAACTATACGGTGCAGTCCTCCACCGGGGGCGTGATCGACACCAGCGGCAAGGCCCTGCTACCCGCCAGCCAGTGCGACGACTGCGCGACTTACATTACCCTGCCCTTCGCGATAAATCTCTACCACGAGACGTATACCCACGCGTTCGTAAGCTCCAATGGGGTGCTGCAATTCGTAAGCAGCGACTTCTCCTACGGCAATGATTGTCTGCCCGCGAAGGTGTTCGACCATGCCATAGCCGCCTACTGGGACGACCTGTACACGGACGACGTGGGCATGGGGGTCTATTGGGCGGTCAGCGGGCAGGCACCCAACCGCAAGTACAATCTCGAGTGGCGCGCCGGGACGTACAGCGGCTCGGGCCCCGTTAACTTCGAGATCAGGTTGCGCGAGGGTAGTAGCAACTTCGAGATTGCGTATACGCAGGTTTATACGAACGGACGCGATGCCACGATAGGCGTGCAGAGCAGTTACCTGGGGGCCGGCACGGCTCACACACAGGTGTCGTGCAACACCGCCGGTATGTCAGCCGGCACACTGCTGAGCTTTACTCTACCATCTTGCTCCGGTGCGACACCTACGAGCACAGTCACGCCCTGCTCCGTCCAGTTCCAGGACGTGGCCCAGGACAACACTTTCTATCCCTTCGTGCGCTGCCTCGCGTGCAAGGGCATACTGGGTGGCTACCCCTGCGGCTCCCCCGGTGAGCCTTGCAACGGCAGCGGCAACCCCTACTTCCGGCCCGGCAACAACGTCACGCGCGGCCAGCTATCGAAGATAGTGTCGGAGAGCGCCGGGTTCCAGGAGAGCATCCCCACATCGCGCCGGACGTACCAGGACGTGCCGCCCAACAGCCCCTTCTGGCTGTGGATAGAGAGGCTCACCGGCAGGGGTGTGATGAGTGGCTACGCCTGCGGAGGGCCAGGCGAACCTTGCATCATCGCCAGCAGCCTCTATTTCCGCCCCCAGGGCAACGCCACCCGAGGTCAACTGACCAAGATCGTAGCCAACGCAGCCGGGTTCAACAACACCCCACCGCAAGGCCAGTACACCTTCGCTGATGTGATGCCCAACAGTCCGTTCTACGTCTACACGGAGCGCTTGCTGTCGAACAGGCCCCACGTTATGGGCGGCTATCCCTGCGGCGGGTCCAACGAGCCATGCGAAGGCCAGAGCAGGCCCTACTTCCGCCCCAACGACACCCTCACCAGGGGCCAGACGGCCAAGATAGTCTCCAACACCTTCTTCCCTGGGTGCCAGGTGCACTAAAGGGGTGCAGGGCCCTCCCTGCCGGGGTTCGGGGTGTCCCCGTTCTCTCCCTTCTTTGGAAAAGGATCAAAAATCCCGCCATATGGCGGGATTTTTGATCCGGTCATTTGCTTTATTGCCCCAGTCTGTAGGTCATGAAGTAGTAGTTCATGCGCTGGGCCTGGCCGGGGGTGAACTCGGTCATGCAGGGGTCGTCGCTGTAGTCCATGAAGTTGTGGACCGGGTCGAGGCCGGCGCCGGGGCAGGTGTCGATGCCGACTGGGCAACCGCTGGCCGGGTAGCGCTCGGACGGAGTGTCGTCCACGTAGTCACCGACGTTGGAGCAGCCGTTCTGGAAGGTGTGGTAGAGGCCGGTCCAGTGACCCACTTCGTGTGTGGCCGTGTCGCCCTCGTTGAAGCCGGTTATAGCACCACCGGGGAGCGAGCCGTGGTTGAGCACGACGCCATCGAGATTGGGGTTGCTCTTGTACTTATGCGCCCACGTAGCCCAGCCGAGGAAGCCCCCTCCAGCGGTCGTGTAGATATTGAGGTCGTCGGCGGTGCCTATGCGCAGGGCGGTCTTGGCGCGGCGCTCGGCGGCAGAATTGGAGCCCATGTTGAACCATTCGTCGTTGGCCGTGCGGTCCACACCTGCCAGCACGAACGAGAAGCCGGTACCCGCGAACCCATCGTTGAGCACGCGCATCTGCCGGGCTATGCGCGCATCCGTTACGTTGCCTTCGCCCTTCGAGCTGGTAATCACGTGGAAGTAGACGTTAATCACGTAAGTGGCGGTGGCCTTTTGAGCGCCGGGCGTCTTGTAGCCGGTCTTCTGTTTGACCTCCTGCTCGACTGCCGCTGCCTCTGTGCTGGTCACGTCTGCGGTGGCGCATCTCAGGAAAGTCCCCGTAGCCGGTGCGGTAGTGGGTGCCGCGTCGACGCTCCGAATGCCTGTTGTGTAGAAAGCCATACCGAGGAACAGGCTGACCCCGAGCGCGAACGAAGCGCACCGTGCAGCCGTTTGCCTCCACGATGGTAAATTGTTAACTGCCATTATCTCCTCCCTCTCATAGCCAGGATAATTGCCGCTAGATAGCAGGCACTAGATCGAGAACCGCACGACGCCTTAAACGTGCATACTCCCCACAGACATAGCTACAAAACTATCCTGTGGACCCTATAAGCGCCCGTACCACCCTATATAGATGCCAAGTATAGCGGAGCACCAGCCTGGCGTCAACAGGTATATGCCACCATGCCAGGGCTGTGTCAAAGGCGAAGAGCAGCACTCGGTTGGACCATGTCATTGTGAACGCAGTGAAGAATCTCGTCCTCTATGCTGGTGTTTCATCTTTCTACAGGTGTTTCATCTTTCTAATGGAGATGGTTGCACGAGGAAGGGGTTACTTGGGTGATGAGGGACGAGATTCTTCACTGCGTTCACAATGACAACTTCCACCTCTTGCCTCTACATTTGACTTTGACACAGCCGTAGCCATCAGGAAGGTAGCACGTCGCCTGCC
Organism: Chloroflexia bacterium; assembly: GCA_034667185.1. GTDB lineage: Bacteria > Chloroflexota > Chloroflexia > QHBQ01 > JADMIH01 > JADMIH01. The sequence goes on from JAXDKH010000373.1 coordinate 7,339, forward strand.
AGCACGCGGCGCTCGACTCCGCTATCAGTGAGCACCACCAACGCGCCGTCTGCGTCCACCCGTACTGCTTTGCCCTCGACAGGACTACCTGGCCCGTTACTCCCAGGCTCAACGATGGATACCCGCCTGCCTAGCGTGTCGAGCGCCGCCACCCACTCTGCGTGCACGGTGCCGAATTGTCCGCCCTGTAGCAGTAGATAGAGACTCTCTAACTCCCCTAGCACCCTGGCTAGCACCTCCACCCTGTCTACCTCGTGTCCCAGTTCGGCGGAAAGGGACGTGGCGGTGTCACGCAGGTGGCCGAACTGCTCTCGTTGCAGGTTGACGTTGATGCCGAAGCCGAGCACCGAGAAGGCCCACTCACCCCCTGTGAACTCGCTCTCGCTCAGTATGCCCGCCACTTTGCGGCCATTGAGCAGCACGTCGTTAGACCACTTGATGGAAGGGGAGAGCGTG
>JAXDKH010000374.1:0-7799 GCA_034667185.1 Chloroflexia bacterium
CGGTGGTCGCCGTATCATTAAGCGAAGGATCAGGTGGGTAAGTGAGAGTCTGCAACGCTGGGGATGATGGTAGCAAGAGGAACTATGTGCCCTATTACCAGGAGTCAAGAACGGGCAGCTGATCCTTCGCTACGCTCAGGATGACAGGGCAACCTCGGTCCTGTAATGCCGACGGCATCAAGTTTACGCACCCAATAACACCCGCCGCATCACGTTTCACGCTTCACGTTTCAGAACCCCGTTTCAGCCTCACGCCACCGCCACTTCACGCTCCCTATCCTTCTCCTTCTCCACCGCTTCGGCGGGCATGTCCTTGAGAGTTAGGGCGGGGAGGCGCACCCAGGCGAGTATGCCTGCCGCGATGCACAGCAGCCCTCCCATGAGGAAGACCGCAGGTACGCCCACCAGCCAACCGAGGAAGCCGGCCAGGCTCATGGAGGTCACGCTGGCCGATTCGGTGATGGTGCTGATGCCGCCGTTGGCCCTACCTAGCTGCTCGTTGGGCACTACTATCTGCATGAGCGTGGTCGCGCCCGTGTTGATGGGCGCTACAAAGATGCCCGTGCCCAACGTGAGCACGGCAAGCACCACGTAGTCTGGTACGTAGCCCGTGGGCGCGATAAACACACCCGCCCCTATCAGCGGGACCACAATGAACCACTTAGGAGACGCGTGCGACAGGAAGTTGCCTGCTACTACCGTTGCCGCCAGCATGCCCGACGCGAAGAAGATATCGAGCAGGCCGAACCGCCAGGCAAGCTCCGTCTCGCCGTAGCCGAACCGCGTCTTCAGGTAGACCACCCACAGCACGTTTACCGCCCCGATGCCCAGCATCGTTACCATGAACACCACGGCCAGGGTAGACATCGTCCTGTTGACGAACATCAGCTTGATGCCCACTACCATCTCATCCCACACCCGGCGCACGGCTGAGGCTTCGCTTACCGGCGCTTCCGCCCTGGATGGCGAAGTTAGCTCTTTGGGCACCCGAATCATCCAGATTGCAATGGCCGAGACGACGTAGGACGCGGCGTCAACCAGGAAAGCCACCCACTGGTTCCCGTCGCCCGCGAGAGCCAGTGTCAGGGAGCCCAGGGCCGGCCCCAGCAGGATGGAGAGGAACATGGTGGACTGGGTGAGCGAATTCGCGACCAGCAATTGCTCCTTGGGCACCAGCGCCGGGATTATCGCACCTTTCGCGGGCAAGAAGAGCGTGCCCACGGCGGAGAGCAGGAAGCCCAGGGCGTACAGTGCCCAGAGGTTCTGCGTTATGACCGCCGGTATCATGCCGAGCGCCAGCCCTACGCGCACAAGGTCCGACACCAGCATAGTGGTGCGCCGATCCCAGCGGTCCACGAACACACCCGCGAGCATGCCGAACAGGAGGCGTGGCAGGCTGTTTGCCAGCATCATGCCCGACACGGCGAGCGTGGTGAACTGTGGGTCTGCGGAGAAGCTGCTGACTACGATCATGGTAGTCAGGAAGGAGAAGTAGTCGCCAATCTGCGAAACGAGTTGCCCCGCCCAGAGGTTGCGGAAGCCGGTGTTGCGCATGACGGTGAAGAAGTTGGCCTTAGGAGCTGCCTCGTTCCCGTGGGGCATAGGCAGAGTGGACCCGGTGTCGGCGGCAAGGGGTATCAGGGTAACGTCGTCGGGTTCGGGGTGGCTGCCGTTATTCAGTGACATTTAGCGGTCCTGCTGGGTAGATTGGTGTGCTTCCACGTCCAAATATACCGGGCACGCGGCGTGTGTACATCGGTCTGCGTATGTAAAAGTATACCGCGGATGCTGCCTGTGGGATAACAGCTTAACTAAGAATCGGAGAAGACCGGCTCCCGCACACGAAAAGAAAGGGGAGCAACTAGCTCCCCCTTCTTGACTAAGCTTGCTTGTAGCCTTTACGGGTTGAGGAACGCGCCTGGGACGCTCCAGCTTGGGTGGTAGTCCTTGCCGGTCTGGATCGTGATTCGCTCCTGGTTCTGGCCCGTGATGGTCATCGTGTACAGCTCGAAGTTGTCGGCCGTCACGCGGTTGGAGGCGAACGCGATCTTGCTGTTGTCGGGCGCGTAATACGGGTCGAGGTTTTCAACACCGGCGTCCGTCGTCGTAGCCCTGAACTGCTCCTCACCGCCCTGGCGCATGGTGTAGATCTCAGGGTGGCCGTCGCGGTCCGACACGAAGACTATGCGGTTGGCTACGCGGTTCCACTCCGGCTGGTAGTTCGTTCCGGCGGTGGTCAGCGGGCCAAATATACCCGTGCCGTCGGCATTAATTGTGTATATCTGCGATGCACCGGAGCGGTTCGAGGTGAACACGATGCGGTTGTTGCTTCCCCACGACGGGTCGGTGTCGATGCCGGGCGACTGGGTGATGTTGATCTGGCCGGTGCCATTGGCGTTCATCACGTACAGGTCGGCGGCGAAGTTGTTGCGCTCTGACACGAACACGATGCGCGAGCCATCGGGCGACCAGGAGGGCGCGTAGTCCTTACCTGGGCTGTTGGTCAGGCGTACAGGGCTCGAGCCGTCGTTGTTCATCACGTAGATTTCGCTGTCCCCCGCGTCGCGTGTGCTGGCGAAGGCGATCTTGGACCCGTCGGGCGAGTAGGCGGCGTCATCGTCCGAGGCCGGGTTGTTGGTCAGGTTGACGGGCGAGGTGCCGTCGCCGTTGATGCGCCAGATGTCCTTGTTACCCGTGCGCTCGGAGGTGAAGGCGATGCGCCCCGCTGTAACCACGTTCGGCGTAGGACTTGCAGTAGGGGTGGACGTGGCCGGGGTGCCCGTGCGGGTAACCGTAGGCGTACCGACCGTGCCTGTAACAGTGGCCGTGGCCGTCCCTACAGTGCCCGTCACCGCGACGGTGCCTGTGACCACAGCGGTCACAGTGGCGCTGCCCGCGGGTGGCTTTCCGGCGTCCTTGTACCGCCAGTCATAGTAGTGCAAGCCGATATTGCCCATCTCCACCTGGAAGCCGGGAGGGTTGGTCGGTACGTAGGTGAGCACGCGGCGCTCAAAGGCCTGGATAAGCACGTCGGTCAACTCGCCCCGAATCTTCACCTTGCTCCAGTAGGGGTCGGAGATGGGGAGGCCGGAAGCGTAGAACCAGGGGTCGATCAGGCGCTGGTTGACGATCTGGCCGGTCTGGCTCACAGGCCCGGTGGCGTTGAGGAAGGCCCAGAACGCGTCGGGGATGTTGTGCTTGGTGGACGGCTCGTAGTGCGCGATCTTGGCCGCTGGATTGTTGGCCTTGGCCGCGTCCTCTCCAATCTGCCCCGCCCGGTTGATGGTAGCGGTGGCGAACTGTCCCGTGCGATCTGGCTGCGGATGGTCGCCCTTGCGGGTATTCGCGACGGCGATGAAGGTGGCGTAGGTCGGGCCGCTGGTGTCGTCAACGTCGCCGGAGATCGGGATGTTGGCCGGGTAGCGCTCCACGAACGAGTTGTTGCCCACCTGCATCTGACCGGAGATAAGCTCGATTGTGAGCAGGCCGTTAGTCACGAAGAAGACCGCGTTGGGGTCGGCACCGGGGTTGTTGATTTCCATGCGCGACTTGTCGAAGTACTGCACCAGGCGGGTGCCTGTGCCGCTGGGAGCGTCCACGTACTGCTCCTGGGCGGCGGCACGCGGTTCGGGGCCCCAGAAGAAGGTGCGGCTCACCTGCAAGGACGACACGAGCGAGTCGGTGCGGTCCCACAGGCGCTTGAAGGCCGGGTGAGCGAAATCGACCGCTGCGGCAGGTGCGGGCACGGCGTTCACCAGCACGGTGCCGGCTACCAGGGCAGCAGCCGCGGCGATACTCAGCCTTGCCCTGTTGTTTTCCCTATTGTTCATGTATGATTTCCTCCTGTTTTGATTTGGAATTTCGCATTTGTTCCGATTTTCGGCTAAATCCGCAATCCGAAATCCCAATTCCCAAATCTAGAAACATAACGGTCCTGCGGTACACGGGTTGCACACTGTGAGCGCGAGTATAGCACTGGTAGGGGTGTGGAAAAGAGCCTTTCCACACTGCCAGAGAGGAGTAACATCCAGGAGATGATGAGGTGAGGTACTGAAGGTGTCGAAGAAGCCAACGTTTGCGGTGCGAGTAGCTGACCTGGAGGCCAGTATTGCCTTCTATGGCAGCCTTCTGGGGCTGCGCGTCGAATATCACGACCACAGCAGCGATACTGCCACCATTGTTGACGGTTTAGGCATGCCTGTACTGCTTGCCGGGCCCGGTGCTACTGACCTGGCACCCCACATGGGTGAGGTGCGGGAGGTTGCCGCGCCTGGTGCAACGCTGTACTTCTACGAGGCCGGTTTGGATGCTCGCAAGCAGGCATTTGCAGAAGCCGGCTTAACAGGGCTGCAATTTGTGGAGAGACGATGGGGCGAGCGCAGGCTGGTGTTGCGTGATCCTGATGGCTACGAAGTCTGTTTGTGGATGGAGGTAACGCGCACGCCTCAAGAGACGCTGGGGCTTTATATGCAGGCTCCACGGGAACTGCAATCCATCATTGAAGAAATGAGCGAGCAGGAACTAGACGTGTCGAAGGCTCCGGGCGGGTGGACGATACGCCAGATAGTGCACCATCTCGCCGATGCCGATGCCATGCAGTTGCCCCGCATCAAGATGGCGCTGGCAGAACCGGGCCGCCTTTGGTCGCCCAACGTCTATAGTCCCCAGGAGTGGTCCGACTCCGTAGGTTACGGGCGTCTGGCCGTTCAGCCTGCGATTGACCTCTTTTGTGCTACACGCGAGTACATAGGCGGATTGATGCAACAACTGCCGCCTGAGGCTTGGGAGCGTTATACCGTAAATACCCAAGGGGAGAAGACCACCGTTGGAAGCACTATCAGCATGCTGGCGAGCCACGCGTTGGAGCACGTAGACGAGATTTTGGAGATACGGCGGTTGCATGCTGGTCAATCTTCGGTCCAACATGACAGTGTCTGACATGGGCACATAGCCCCACCCTGTCATTTCGAACGCAGTGAGAAATCTCGTCCCTCAGCACATGGTAGCACCTTTCTATAAGTGCACGGCACATCACCAGGAGAAAGCAGAAACATCCCGGTGTAGGACGAGATTTCTCACTGCGTTCGAAATGACACGGTTGGGGTTGAGCAGCCAGTGCTGGCAATTGTTTGACAAGCTGCTATTCCGCATTGTAACCTGCCTGTTAGAGCATCTTCCGGTAATAAGGGAACAATGTCCGTACTAACGCACAGCAGTAGCATACCCGTCAGGCGGGTGGAGACCGTTCTGGCTGCCCGGTACGCGGGGTGGCTCATGTCGGGTATCGTAGTGCTGGCGCTGGGGATACGCGCCTGGGGCCTCGACTTCGGCCTGCCCTCCCTCTACCACCCCGACGAGCCGACGCACGTGGTAATCGCCCAGAACATGCTCAAGACGGGCGACCTAAACCCCCACTTCTTCGATTACCCCTCCCTCTTCTTCTACATCCATGCTCTTGCCTACATACCTTATTTCTTGTTTGGCAAGCTGGTAGGCATCTTCAACACGGCATCGGACATCCCTTACCCGGTGATGCACCTGCTGGGTGTGGGCACCACCACCATGCCGAGCACCTTCATGCTGGGCCGCTGGATAACCGTGCTGTTTGGCGTGGCTGCGGTGGTGCTTGTCTACATGGTGGGTAAGCAACTGTTCGACCGGCCCGCAGTGGGCCTCTTGGCCGCTTTCATCACAGCGGTATCCCCCGCCAACGTCAACAGCAGCCGCTTCATCACGCCCAACATCATGCTCACATGCTTCGGGGTACTGGGGCTGTACGGCGCGGTCATGGTGCTCAAGCGCGGCGATACGCGCGATTACGTGCTGGCTGGGTTGGGCGCAGGGCTGGCGGCCTCGATCAAGTACAACGGGGCGCTGTTATTGATCGTGCTGGCCGCGGCCCATTTCCTGCGCACCGGGCTGGCGGGCTTCAAGGACAAACGCATTTACATGGCCCCCCTGCTTGCGGCCGCCGTATTCTTCCTGACCACGCCTTTTGCCCTCCTCGACAGCGAGAAGTTCCTCCACGACGTACGCGCCGACGCCGAACACTATGCTACAGCCCATTTCGGCATGGAGGGTGACGCGTTCGGCTGGTACGTAGACTACCTCTGGACGGTCGAGGGGCTGATCGTGCTGCCCGCTATCGTGGCTATGATACGCGGGGTGATTGTGCGCTCCAAGCCGCTGCTGATGCTGTCGGTCTTCCCGGTGGTCTACTTTATCTTCATCAGCACCTTCGTGGTGCGCAACGACCGCACGGTGCTGCCCCTGCTGCCTTTCCTGGCGCTGCTTGGGTCGTCGCTGCTGTTCTACCTGCTTGGCCTGGTGTGGCCGCCCAACACTGCAGCTCACAAGTTGGCCGCGGGTGCTGTGGCCCTGGTCATGGCGGTATCGGTGGTCTACCCTCTGTGGCAGACGGTAGCACGCACGCAGGAGGGGCAATCGGGCGTTGCCAGCCGGAATGCGGCACGAGATTGGATCAATAGCGCAATTGCGCCGGGCGCGCACATCGCGGTCGAGGCTTATGGTCCCGTCATCGACGACAAGCGGTTCAAGGTAGACTGGGTGCCGCGCGTCACGCAGTTCTCAGCCGAACAGTACGCGGAGCAGGGGGTAGAATACGTGGTCGCCAGCGGGGGCATCTTCAACCGCTTCTACCGCGAGCCCGACAAGTATCCCGGCGACGTTCAGCAGTATGACACGCTGTTCGGGCAGCTAGTGCCGGTCCGCACCTTCCCGGAGCAGATATACGAGATCAGGGTCTACAAAGTACCCGAAAGATGATGCATACCCATTGATAGCTTCACCACCTGAAAGCCTCGACACGATAACCGGCCCCTATGGAGAGGCCTCAATAGAGCGTGCCACTGCCGCCGATTTGCCGGAGGTGCTGGCCCTCTTCGATGAAGCCGTAGCCTGGCTCGTGGGGCGCGGGCAGGCGGCGCAGTGGGGCACCGTGCCTTTCTCGCAGCTACCAGGGGCGCACACCCGCTTCAAGCAGTGGCTCCAGGTCGGGGCACTTTATGTGGCGCGCGTAGGCGGCAGCATCGTGGGCACAGTGGCGCTTAGTGACACTCCGCCGCAATATGCCGCCCGCTTCTTCGACGGCTTCCCCAGTACGGCCTTCTACCTGGAAGCGTTCGCCACCAGACGCTCGATGTCAGGGCAAGGTATCGGGCGTGACATCCTGGCCTGGGCCGACCGCTACGGCATGGAGCAGGGCAAGACCAGCATCTGGCTCGATTGCTGGGCCGGGAAGCCCGCCCTGCCCAACTATTACCAGGCGGCAGGCTATATACCCCAACAGGAGTTCTCACTGGGCGAGTGGCGCGGGCTGCTACTGGAGAAGCCACTCGCTGCTGAAGAACAGGAAACAGCGCCGGAAAGCCCCACTACCCCTGCCTCTCCTGCTCGCTCCGCACAGGAAGTGTATGACAGCCGTTGCCTCCGGTTCGCCACCCAGCGCGACGAGATTTCACGCAGGTGGAACGCCATCGCCAATTTGCGGCTAGGGGCGTTCGTCGTGGGAGCTGTCAGCCTGGGCGTGGGACTGTTCCAGGATAATGGCCCGCTGAAGATTGTGGGCCTGGTTGTGCTAGTCGCATTCTTCGTGCTGGTGCGCTACCATAGCGTCCTGGGGAAGCAGAGGCAGCGTTACGACGAGTTATACAACATCAACAACGAGGCCCGCCTGCGGAATGCGCGGCATTGGGCCGACCTGCCGCTGCGCCATGCGATACGCCCCGATCACACGGATCCTTACGCCTATGACCTCGACATATTTGGACGCGCTTCCC
>JAXDKH010000375.1:0-14793 GCA_034667185.1 Chloroflexia bacterium
CAGGTCAATCCTCTCTTGCAGCCAGCCGTCCGGGTCGGCTCCGGGCTTGTCCGCGCTCTTGCCGGTGTAGCCGTAGCCCAGGTTGTTGCCGTTGGGGTTAGAGCTTGTGGTGAATTCGCCTTCCAGGGTGGCCCAGGTTGCCCCGCTGTCGGTGGACGCCTCCACGTAGCCGTAATCGAGGTCGTCCTCGATGCGGAACCAGGTGCTGAAATTGAGGGTGGCGCTGCTGACGCTCCTCAGGTCGAAGCGGCGTGTCATGCTGCTGTCGGCCTGGTCGCCCCGGTTGCTCCACCAAATGCCCTGGCCGCTACGGGCCGGGGAGGGTATCAGCCGTGTTTCCTTGTCCCCCGCGAAGGAGATTTGCAGGGTGCTGCCGCTGTCGGGTGGGGTCAGTTCTATATAGTCGGTGCCGAACTGCGAAACGGTATCGGCCAGCGACCTGGGGTAATCGTCAACCAGACTTTGCGGCGAGACCTGCACCTCCCGCCCCGGGTAATCGATACCCTGCTCGCTCGCGCCATCTTCCCCATCGAGCAGGTTCGCCAACGTCCAGCGCTTGAAGACCGAGAGGAAATCGTCCTGTGAGCCAAGGTCCTTTAGAGCGTTATCGACCGCGTCTATGCCCCGGCCCTTCGCCGCTACCAGGGAGCGTAGCGCCTGGTCGCCCCCGTAGTGCGCTCGCAGGAAGTCGAAGAATAGGAAGGCGGCCCCGTAATTGCCGCGTGACAACTCCGGGTTGGACTGCCAGGTGTTTAGCTGCAAATCGGGCCGGGTCTCGAATGCCTGCTCCACCCCTCCCGCCCCGTAGCCGTTGATGTCCTGCGCCAGCATCGAAGCGCCCTCGTTGATCCACACGTCATGTCCGGGGTTCTGGTACCAGTGGATCATGTGCTGGTGCTCGTGCGCCAGCGTGCTGCCCAGCCCCGCTACATCGCCCATGCTGACGTAGATGATCTCGCGCTGGTTGCTGAAGGGGTTTACCGCCTGAGTGTACTCGTCCGCCGACACGAAATAGCCCCCGGCTCCTGGAATGTGAGCTATAAGCACCGTCATGCGAGGGTCGTTGTCCACGCCGGGCACCCACTCCATGCCGAACAGACGGTGGTTGGTGGGGTAAATCTGCTGCTCGAAGGCCCGCGCGGCGTCCTCCAGCACTGTAGCCTCCACCTGCTGCCCCTCCTGGACGTACCAGTAGGCGTGCTCGGTCACCTTGAGCAGCGTAGCGGTGATGGTGTAATACCGCTTGGCGAGGATGTCGCTCATGTAGAACGTGTCCGCATGCCCCACCGGGTAGTTGCCGGCCTGACCTTCCACCGTGCGAGACAGCGGCTTGTCAGTCTTAAGCTTGAGCCGCAACGTGATGGAGTAGAGGTCGCGCACCGGCACCTGCTCGGCTTCCAGCGCCTGCAACGTCTGCTCGGCGGCTGAAGATGCCAGCGAAGTGGTGGGCGAGGGTGCGAAGGCCGCTGCTTGCGTCGCAGTGCCCTGAGGGGTGGACGTAATCGCCAGGTTAGTGGGTGTGACAGCAGGTGACCGCGTCTCAGTGGATTGGGGAGTAAGTTGCGGGGTGGGGGCAGCTACTGTGGGGGTCGAAGTAGTAGCGGGCAGGGTGACCTGCTGCCCGCCGGTGTACTGGGCGGCCAGCAACACCAGGGATACGGCTATTAGCACTACGAGCAATAAGCCCAGCGCCAGGCGTGCAACAGTATTCTTTTGCCCGGCATGAGGGGAAGAAATCAAATAGTGGCTGCCTTATCGAGAGACGGAATGGGCACCATGTAGTGGGCTTGGCCGCGTTCGCTTACAGCCTATTATGCGGAATAGCTGCCGGCTTATGCAAAGTGGAGCTAGCGGCGGCCGTACGCCAGCAGCCGCATGCCATTGAGCGTGACCAGGAGCGACACGCCCATGTCGGCGAAAATAGCGCCCCACAGCGGGAGCATACCGAGCACGGCCAGCGCCAGGGCAACTGCCTTCACGACGAGCGAGGCCGCCACGTTCACCTGTATGGTCGAGATGGTGCGGCGCGACAGGAGCACCGCGTAGCCCAGACGCGAGAGGTCATCGCTCATGAGGGCCACGTCGGCCACTTCGAGCGCGGCGTCGGTACCCGCCACACCCATCGCGATACCCACTGCGGAGGCGGCCAGCGCGGGCGCGTCGTTCACACCATCGCCCACCATTGCCACGGGGCCGCGTTCTCTGGTTATGCGCTCCACCGCGCCAAGCTTGTCGGCAGGTAGCAGACCGGCATAGCACTCATCGACCCCTACCTCGCGGGCTATCGCTTCGGCCGTGCGCGGGTTGTCGCCCGTGAGCATCGCCACGTAGCCGATTCCCGCATTGCGCAGACCGCGTATGGCCTCTTTCGCATTATGCCGCGGGTTGTCGGCCAGGGAGACCACGCCCAGCGCACCTTCGCGGCTGCCCACGAGAACGGCGGTACGGCCCTGCGCCTGTTCTTCCTCCAATAGCGATGTCACACCGTCTATAGGTATACCCTGCTCCTGGAAAAGGCGTGCGTTACCTACGTAGACTTCGCGGCCCTCAACTATGGCTTTAGCGCCCAGGCCGGGGAACGCGGTGAAATTGGTGGCCTCCGGTGTGCCGTTCTTCAAGTTCCGACCGGCGTGCACGATAGACATAGCCAGGGGGTGTTCGGAGCGGGCTTCCACGGTCGCGGCCAGCTTGAGCAGGGCGTCGTTGTCATCGTCGAGGGCATGAACGGCCACCACACGAGGGCGTCCCTCGGTCAGCGTGCCCGTCTTGTCGAACGCCACCGCCTTCACCTTACCGAGCGCCTCGAGCGTGGCCCCGCCCTTGAGCAGCACGCCTCTCCGCGTGGCAGCCCCGATGGCCGACACGATACTGACGGGCGTCGAAATAACCAGCGCGCAAGGGCAGGCCACCACCAGCAGCACAAGCGCCCGGTAGAACCAGTCGCCAAAGGACTGCGCGAACAGCAACGCTGGCAGCACGGCGACCATGCCGGCGGCCGCGATCACGACGGGCGTGTATACAGCCGAGAAGCGGTCCACGAACTGCTGCGACGGGGCGCGCCTCCCCTGGGCCTCCTCCACCATGTCGATGATGCGGGCCAGTGTGGTGTCTTTGGCCGCCCGCTCCACACGGATGCTGAGCGCGCCGGGGCCGTTGATGGTGCCCGCGAACACCTCCGAGCCGGGCTCCACGTCCACGGGCACGCTCTCGCCGGTAATGGGCGATTGGTCGATGGAGGAGGTGCCCTGTAAGACCACTCCATCCAGGGGCAGTCGCTCGCCATGTCCGACCAGCACCGTCTCACCCGGCTGCACCTCCTCCACCGGCAGGCGCACCTCGCGCATCATCGGGAGACCGTTGATCCTGTCGGCCCTGCGCACCAGGGCAGTAGCCGGAGTAAGGTCCATCAGTGCGCGAATGGCACCCCGCGTCTTGTCCAGCGTGTAAGACTGCAAGGTGCCACCGAACGCGAAGAGCAGCACCACTGTGACAGCCTCGCCCCAATCGCCCAGGAGGACCGCGCCAATCGCCGCCACAGTCATGAGCAGGTTCATATCGGCGCGCCCCGCCCGCAAAGCAAGCAGGCCCGCCCTGGCAAAGCCAACCCCGGCTACTACAATACCCACTCCATAGAAGGCATTGACCAACCACGTCGGGGCGGCTGTAAAGGATAGCGCCAGCCCCACCAGAGCCGCGATGGTACCAACCACCGTGGTGATTACCCGTCGTTCGCGCTTCCAGAAGGGCAGGCTCTCGCCGGAGCGACGCTTCGCCATCGGTGTGGCCCTGTAGCCCGCCGCCGTCACGACTCGCTCGATAGTGCTGGCCTCCGGAAGCTGGGCCGGCACCGAGGGCACCACCGACAGCCGCGCGGTACCGAAGTTGACGCTCGCCTGGGCCACCCCCGGCAGCGCCTCCACCGTCTTCTCAATGGTGCGAGCGCAGTCCGCGCAGTCCATGCCCTCGATCACAAACTCCAGCGGCCCTGTATGCGTGCTAGCGACTACGGTGTTCTCTACGTTGTAGCCAAGCTCCGACACGCGCCTCACAAGAGTGTCGTGGCTGGCAACCGCCGGATCGTACGACACCTGCGCCGTGCCCGCGCCAAAGCTCACGCTGGCCGACCTGACGCCCGGCACCGTCCCCAGCGACTTCTCGATACTAATGGCGCAGTCCGCGCAGTCCATGCCGCTGATGCGCAGCTTTTCGGTGGTATCAGTTATATGGTTTTTCTTGGTCGTAATCATAGCTCTCAGAAACGTGAAACGTGATGCGGCTTGGGTTATATGGTCCTGTATGAGCCGAGATGGTGCTTACTCTACCATCACGTTTCACGTTTCACTCGTCACGTACGTGCTCCAAACAAACACTCAACAGCGTCCTGATGTGGCTGTCGTCCAGGGTGTGATAGATGATTTTGCCTTCGCGGCGGCTCCTGACCAGGCGCAGGCGGCGCAACACGTTCAGGTGCTGGGATACCGCCGACTCGCTGACGCCCACTATGGCGGCGATGTCGCAGGTGCATAGCTCCTGTTCCAGCAAGCTGTAGACGATCTTGGCGCGGCTGGGGTCCGACAGCGCCTGGAAGGTCTCCGCTAGCGACTGGTACTCTGCTGCCGGCAGCAGGTGGTCACGGCCCCTGCGTACGCTCTCAGGGTGTACGCAGCGTACTTCGCAGCTATCGGCGCCTGCCTCAATTTGCACCATGCTGGCTGTGCCTGCCGTGGGGGCAATTAGTGCCAGGTGTTTGTCCCTCGTAATATTCATGCTCTCAATTAAGTATACGCTAAATCGTTACTAATGGTAACACCTTTTACACTCCTATACAATAGCAGAAAGGTCATATCTCATCGCAGCAGAAATAGGAATATGGAGATGAGCACCCGAAGCCCCTTCTTTGTCATTCTGAACGCAGTGAAGAATCTCGTCCTCCAGCACACGGTAGCACCTTTCCTACAGCCACACAGTACCATGAGAATGAGGAAACATTGGGGTAGAGGACGAGATTCTTCACTGCGTTCAGTGGATCATCTTGCAAGAAATATGCGAATAACAAGACCACATCCCCATTTGTCATTCCGAGCGTAGCGAGGAATCAGTTGGCAGTCTTGCTCTGTTGCATTGCAAGGGGTAAGAGGGTAAGGATGCTCTTATTGGTGCTGCATACTGCAATACCTCTTCTTCCCTACCCACCTGATCCTTCGCTATGCTCAGGATGACAGAGGGGTGTTTGGTCCTGTTGTTGATACTTACTTGCATGATGATCCATTCAGAATGGCAAGGACGGAGCTGTGGGTGCTGAGGGACGAGACTGGCCCTCAGTAGGTGAGTTGGACGCATCACATATTCACATGGCTGAAGACGCTTTCCACACACGTGCAAAACCGGGCTGCATTGCTTCCGCGGGTGTAGCATCCCCGCAACTGGTGCGCCGGAATCGTCCGGTGCCTGCATGAGACCGGGGGTAATTGCTATGCGTGTGGACTGGATTTTGCTCGTATTGCTATCGGTGACTTGGCTGGCATTGGGTGGGGTGCCCGCCCTCAACGTGCGTCGCAGGAAGAAGCAATAATCAACATGCCCAAATTGGAACCTATTGTGTTGCTCGACGGCGAGGCTATACGTCGTGCCCTCACCCGTATAGCCCACGAGATACTGGAGCGCAACAGCGGCGTGCGCGATCTCGCCCTGGTCGGCATCAAGACGCGTGGCGAGACGCTGGCTACGCGGCTGGCCGCCCTGGTCGAGAAGTTCGAGGGCCTGGCCGTGCCCGTCACAGAGCTTGACGTCACACCCTACCGGGATGACAGGCCGGAGTTCAGGGGGCAGGGCGCGGGCACGAGGGGCGAGGTATCGGGGCTTGATTTAGAGGTCGAGGGCCGCACCATTGTGATAGTGGACGACGTGTTCTACACGGGGCGCACCGTACGCGCCGCCATCGACGCCATCATGGACCGGGGCCGCCCCTCCAGCATACAACTCGCCGTGCTGGTGGACCGTGGGCACCGCGAGCTACCCATCCGCGCCGACTATGTGGGCAAGAACGTCCCTACATCGCGGGCCGAGAGCGTCCAGGTCCACCTCACTGAAACCGACGGGCAGGACGAAGTGTTGCTAGTTCGAGAGGGAGGTTGACGAGAACCCGAAGGGCGAGCAGAGATTAAGTAGGGTGTTCTAAGCAAAAGGACCAGAGTACATGATATTGTACCCTGGTCCTCTTTGTACTCTCTAACCTTCATCCTCTTTGCGTCTCTGCGCCTCTGCGTTTTCGTCTTAGGAGTCGCGCACTCGTTTTATCCTGGCCCCCAGCGCCTCAAGGCGGGTCTCTATCGCCTCGTAGCCGCGGTCTATCTGGCCCACGTTGTAGATGGTGCTGTTGCCGTCGGCGCACAGGGCTGCAAGCAACAGGGCCATACCGGCGCGGATGTCGGGGCTGGTGATATCGTCGCCGCGGAGGGGCGACTTGCCAACTACAACGCAGCGGTGTGGATCGCACAGGACGATGCGCGCCCCCATGCTGATGAGGCGGTCCACGAAGAAGAGGCGGCTCTCGAACATCTTCTCGAAGATGAGCACGGTGCCCTCCGATTGCGTGGCCGTGACGAGCGCGATGCTCATCAGGTCGGAAGGGAAGGCGGGCCATATGCCGTCGTCTATCTTGGGCACGGCTTCGTGCACGTCGTAAATCACGCGCAAGTCCTGACCGCCCGGCACCACTATGTCCTCTCCGTCTACGTCCACCCGCACGCCCAGCCTGCTGAACACCAGGTTGGTCATGCGCAGATGCTCCGGCACCGCTTTCTTGATGCGCAGGTGCCCGCCCGTCACCGCCGCCAGGCCGATGAAGCTGCCTATCTCGATGTGGTCCGAGATTATAGTGTGCTCCCCGCCGTGCAGCTTGCTCACGCCCCGGATGTTGATGGTGTTGGTGCCGATGCCGCTTATCTTAGCGCCCAGCTTGTTGAGCATGTGGCAGAGGTCTTGCACGTGAGGCTCGGCAGCGGCGTTGCAAATAAGGGTCTCACCCTCGGCCAGCACAGAGGCAAGGATGGCCTGCTCGGTGCCGGTCACGCTGGCTTCGTCCAGGAAGATATTGGTGCCCTTGAGCCGGGCCGGGGCCTCCATGAAGTACTGGTCGTTGTCCACTTCCACCTTAGCGCCCAGCGCCTCGAGGGCGATCAGGTGGGTGTCCACGCGCCTGCGCCCGATGGCATCGCCGCCCGGCTGGCCGACCACCGCGTAGCCCGTGCGGGTGAGCAGCGGCCCCGCCATGAGGATGGACCCCCTCACCTTCGAGCCAAGGAACCTGTCGGGCTGACGTTCTACCTTACACGCCTGAAGCGTGATCGTGTGAGTAGCAGCCAGTTCCGAGTCTTCCACCTCCACGCCCATGTCGCGGAGCATGTTCAGCAACGTGCGCACGTCGGCTATGTTGGGCACGTTGTGTAGCGTCACCGGCTCGTCCGTCAGCAGGCACGCCGCCAGCATCGGTTGAGCCGAGTTCTTGTTACCCGCGGGCACGATCTCCCCGTCCAGGACGTACCCGCCTTCGACTATCAACTTGTCCATTCTTCTCCTGGGAGTGGTTAGTGGTTAGTGGCTAGCGGTTAGTGTCTCCTTGCTAACCACTAGCCACTGACCACTAACCACTTATCTTTGCACTTTCAAAGTAAGGCTGTAATATAGCTCCTTGCCGGGAGAGGGGGCTTTGAGGGTAAGCCAGTTGGTGCCGGCGTGTAGCGTGTTGCCGGGAAGGCGGATTGACACGGTGTCCACGTCGGTGGCGTTGGCACCCGCGTGGCTGTCGGCGGCAGGTTGCGTGATCTGCACCTGGCGGTCGTTTATCGTGATCGTAGGCCGCCCCGGTTGCATTTCAAGCCGCTCCTGGGAGGCGTAGAGGGACAGCGCCCACACCGCGTCGGCGGTGCTGCCGGGGTCGGCCCAACCCAGCCCCTGCCGCGACTCCATGAGAGCGCCGGCGTAAGACTGTGCCGCCGCCTCGTAAATAGCGGCATCCCGGCGCGTCATTATACCGGGCGTGGTGGAACCTTCCTCACCAAACGAGGAGCCGGCCGACAGGGTAAGCTCCAGCATAGGTGCCAGGGCTGCCCGGTCGAGGTTCTCCTGCGCGCGCATGAGCCGATTCGCCAGCACCAGGGCATCGCCTGTGTGGCCTTCCTGCCACAGGGCGAGGGCCAGCCACGCCTGCCCCGCATGTGTTAGCTTCAAGCTGCTGTTAGTACCCGCGTAGGCCATCATCGAACGGGCCTGTTCCAGGTCGAGCATACCGTACATGGATAGCACGTAGAAGCCGAACGCCCGCTCCTCCAGACTTGCCGGGGCTGCCTTTTCGTCCACTGGGCGAGCCAGTTCGGCGGTCAGGTAAGCTAGACCTCGCTGAATCACGCTGCCATCAAGGGCTACGTCCTCCTGGGATGACGCAACATTAGGAGAGGCGATAGACAGGCGGCGCATGGCTAGAAGCACCCGCCCCGTGCCCGCGACCTGACTCGTGCCGTTCGTGTCTAGGCTCGCGCCCCAGCCGCCGTCGGGGTGTTGCGCCGAGTATATGTCCTGCAGGAGCAGTGAGCGGGTGAGATCCGTCTGCTCAAGCTCGGCCTTACCTGTGCCTTGAGCGTGCCGCAAGGCCGCTTCTACCGCAGGGGCCGACGAGAGCAGCGCAGCCGAAAGCGAGATGCCCTGTGTCTGATCCTCTGGCGTGGCGGGGAGTTCCTGGGCTATCTGCGCCAGAGCCGACAGCAGCGAGGTGGATACGCGGACCTCCAACGTCACGTCATCCTGCCGCAGCCCGGAGGGTACGTGCACCTCAATCTGCTGCTCGCCCGACAGCAACCCTGAAAAATGGGTGGTTGTGTCCGCGGTGCCCGCGACTGCCTGCACCGGCAGAGTGTTTATAATCGAGTGGTTCCCACCGGTAGCCAGCTTGAAGTCGAGAGTCGAGGCACCCACCGAGACCGCGCTGTACCGCCACGCCAGCCTGCCCCAACCACCAGGGGCTATACTGGCATTCTGTAGCTCAGAGTCTTGTCTTACCAGTACGCCGTCTGAGTTGGCGTAGAGGCTGGCGTTCACGGCCTCGCCGGTTGGGTTGTACAGCACCACCGAAACGCTCTGCGACTTGCCCTTCTCAATCTGGAGGGCGGGGGGAAGTTGCAGTGAGAGGCCCGGCACCACGCGCAACACCGTTGAGGCCCGGCTATATACGCCGTCCTGGGTGGCGGCCTCGGCCACGACGTACCAGAGGCCCGGCTCGGTCGGGGCTTGAAGGGTTGTGGAGGCTACGCCACTTGCAAGCAGGCTCAGCGTAGGCTCCCAACCTACCGTCGCGGTCGATTCGCTGCTGCCCAGCCTGCGCAGCCAGATGGAGGCCACGCCCGACATGGGTTGTCCCTCGGAGTCGAGCAGCGACAAGCTGAGCGGCAACTGCTCGCCGGGCGACACGGTACCAGGTGCCTGCACCCGTAACGTGACGTCCGCGCCCTGGTCCACGTTAAGCGGCAGGTATCGAGTAGCGCCCGTGCCCGCCCTAGCAAGGACGAGGCTGCCACCGGCATAGCTGCCCGGCAGACTTACCGTGACATCTCCGAATTCAGAGAGGCGCACAACCTGTACTTCCCTATCGCCGGCCGGCGATTCTGCTATCACCAGCAGGTCCCCGGTCGCCGCGTCACCCGCCTCCGCCTCAAGCTGCACCAGGCGCACGGCGATGCTTCCGTCCTGCCGTGGCCGTGCTATGGCGACCATGTCCATCAGCGGAGCTACCAACTGGGGTAGCTCGATGCGAGGCGTGTTCTCCGGCGCGAAATCGAGGTACTGCCTGGCCGACCCCGTGCCGCCGTCCACCCCGGCCTCGACGTTCAAATAGAGGCCCGGTTCGTTATACAGGGCGGTCCAGGCCGGCAGCGGCAGGCTGAAAATAGCCCGCCCGTTGCCATCCACGGTGGCGGATACCGGCTCCGACGCCCAGCTATCACCCTCGATACCCAGCTTGGCCGTGACGAGCGCACCCCTCGCGGGTTGGCCCGCTGCCGCGAGCACGCTGACCGTCCGGGTGATTGCCAGCACCGCGGGCGCGGTATATTCCTGCGCGGGGGCAATGTATACGCTCAAGGTGTCATTTTGCGGCTCGGCTACTCGCAGTGGGAAGCTGCGTTGCGCGCCGTTCGCTTGCACCTCTAAGCCGTACGTACCGGGTCGCACGTGCGGTGAAAGCGTAAATATGCCGGCGACACCACCCACGCTGTCGGGCCGCAATTTAAGGGAGGAAAGGGCCGACCCTTCCGGCGACTTTAGCTGCACTATAACGTCCTGCTCGACGGCGGGTGTGGCAGATTGGATGGCCCCAGAGCCGCGCAGCAGCACGCGGAAATTGATGGCCTGGCCGGGAAGGTAAACCGGCTGGTCGGTCTGTATAGAGGCGGCAAGAGCAGACCGGTTCTGCGTGCCAACCGCCTCGGCCCACGTCTGCGAGTCGATGGTGAGAGCCGCAAGGTGGCCTTCAGCGTCGCGTGCTATGGCGAGCGTGGCACCTGCCGCGTTGGAGCCGGGCTGCCAGAGGCCATCGGCACCCGTAGCTCCCTTATCCAGCAGGTTGCCTTCGGGAGAGTAGAGCGAGATTTCGGCCCCGTTCCAGGCCCGCCCCGTCTCGCCAGCGGCCCACAACGCGGATCTATACCCTGGGTCTAACCTTGCCATGCTGCTATCCGCGACCACCAGCAATTGCCAGTCGGAAGCCATACCAGAAGGCGTCATAGCCTGGGCCCGCAGCAGGTAAGTGCCCGGCGCGAGGCCCTGCAGCACCACCGGCCCGGAGGTGGCGTCATCCTCAGGGGATGTGGAGCGCAAGGTGCCCACCCGGTCCAGGCTCGATACAAAACCCTCCTGGGGTTGTACGGGCCACTGCCGAGCCTGCGCTCCCAACTCAGATAGCCGTTCGCCTGGCAGGCGGTAGACTGCTACTGTGGCGTGCTGCAAGAGGGTGCCCGCTTCGCCTTCAATTCCGGCGTATTCGACCATAGCGGGAATGCCCGCCTTGACGATCCTCACGCGGTCACTGGCTATTCGCAGCGTAGGGCCTGAATGCGTGGCTTTGTAGGCGAATTCATATGCCTTGCCCAGGGTGTCGCCCGCCAATGTGCGAGCACCTGCCCCCACCCGCAAAGAGACGTTGCCCTCCGGCATCGGGAAGCGGGGCGCGACGGTAAGAGTGCGTCCCTCGGCGTCCCAGGTGAGGTCGGAAGCCAGCAGCTCGCCCGACGGCCCGTGCAGGCTGATCCGCTCGGCGGCGCTCACCTGGTCCATCGGCACGTCGAACGTCAGGTTCAGAGTGCTGGTGAGGGGCACGGCAGAACCATTGCCGGGGGCGAGCACTGCATGGGGTTGCCGCGTCTGGAACGACCACTGGAGCGGCTTCTCGATGGGCGTGCCGGACATGGAGCGAGCGCTGGGGCTGAGCACGGCAGTGTAGGCCACACCCCGCAGCAGGCCGGGCTGCGAAGGCACGAAACTAACTTCGTTATCGGCGGTCCACTCGAACGTACCGGCCAGAGGCGGGTCGATGGAGAGGGCACCTTCCACCGAGGCGCGGTCCATCGGCTGGTCGAAGAGCATTTGCAGCATCGAGCTTGTGGGCACGTTGGCGGAGCCTGTGACGGGCAGCATGCGCACCGGGTTGGGTACGGCCAGGCTGCCACCCATGCCGTTGCTGTTACCGTTGTATGCGGGCAGCGGCTGCACGTCCACGGAAGCGGCGTGGTCACCCTCAGGTAGCTCAAAGCCAATCTTGTTGTAGCCCCACAGCGGAGGCAGCACGTTGAGATAGTAGCCCAAACTGAGCATCGCCACGAACGTAGCCGCGGCAGCCAGCGCGATGGCGCGGGGGTTGGGGTCGAGCCGCAAGAGCAGCCCGGCGGCCCCCAGCCTTAACCCGCCCGCCAGGCTGAAGCGCTGAGGGTGCGGGGGCGTCTCTACCACCGGGGCAGGGGCCACGGCTTCCTTCTTGAGCACGGAGCCGAGCACGGCGCTGCGCACGCGGTCAGAGGGGCCCGCGGGTTCGAGGCCCTTGAGCAGCACGTCGGTCTGGCGGGCCCTGGAGAGCCAGGCAGCACAGTCGCGGCAGGTCTGCACGTGGGCGAGCAGTTCCTGTCGCTGGCGAGGGGTGACCTCGCCGTCGATATAGCGTGAGATTAGCTGGCGGTTTCGCGCGCAGCTCACCCCTTGTCCTCCTGTTTACCCGTTGCGCCGCCCTTGTCAGGCAAGTGCGTATCCGGGCTGTGGGCCAGATCAGTGTAAATCTGCTGGAACGACTCGCGAGCGCGGGCCAAGCGGCTGAAGACGGTGCCCTTGGGTATCTTGAGGATTTCGGCTATCTCCTCACAGGAAAAGCCCTCCACCGAGCGCAGCACCAGGCACACAGCCAGCACGGGGGGCATCTCGGCCACCGCCCGCCGCACGATCTCCGACTCGATCAGCTGCGGCGAGAAATCCTCGTATGTGAACTCGCTGGACTTGTCGCTCTCCTCCAGGATGGGCATCCAGGTGATGAGCTTGCGGCGGCGCAGCACGTCGAAGGCGGCATTGGAGGCAATGCGATAGAGCCATGCGCTGACGTTGGAGTCGATGGCGATTTTGGCTATGCCCTGGAAGGCCCGCAAGAAGGTGTCCTGGGTGATATCGTCGGCCTGTTCGAGGCTGCCGACGAGTCTGTATACGTATCGGTGAATCTGGGGGGCAAAATGCTCGTAAATGAGCACAAAAGCCTCTTGGTCGCCGCTACGTGCCTTTTCAATGATGGCGACATCCATGGCGAGCCTCACGATAAATAAGGGGCGGAAGTAGGGCATGCCGGAAAACGGCGGAAAGAAGAAGCGCGCGGTATTCTGCGCTACGATTATATGAAGGATGTGAGTAGGCCGTCAAGGTGGAATGAACTGAAACCGCTGATGTGGCAAAGTGGGCGCGGGTGTAGAAGGGCAGGACCACAGCCCCACCCTGTCATCCTGAGCGCAGCGAAGGATCAGGTGAGTAGTTAGAGTCTACAACGTTGTGGATGATAGGGGTAAGAGGCGAATTGTTGCTGCAATTCCAGGAGTCAAGCACGGGCTACTGATCCTTCGCTACGCTCAGGATGACGGGGCCACTAGCAGCTCCTGTATGGAGCGACTCAACAGCGAGCAAGCTTAGTCCGTGGTAACCCGTTACCTGCTCGCCAGTCCCATGAGCCGCGCTAGCTCTCCCGAGTTGCGCAGACGCTCTATTGTGGCGTTCACACTACCTGCGAGGGCATTGGCGCGGGCGGGCACAGCCACCACAAACGGCTCATCCGTTACCGGAGGCGAGAGGATCGTCACTGTGTCCGGGCGGGCGGCAAGGTAAGTCTGCACGGAGGTATTGTCCGTGATAGCGGCGTCCACCGCACCGCTAACCAGCGCGTCCAGGGCTTCCTCCGCCGAATGATAGGTAGATTGTAGCTGCATGCCCGGCGATGTGGTGCGCTGCAACCGCCTGGCTTCGGTGTCGGCGTTGGAGCCTAGCTCGACGCCTACTTTCCGCCCCGCCAGCGTCCCAACCGAGCTTATGCCGTCCTCCCCCGCCCTGACGACCAGCACCTGCCCCGACTGGTAGTAGAGTGTTGAATAGCGCACGTCGGCCTGCCTCTCCGGTATGGGTGGTAGTGCTGAGACGAGTATGTCCACGTTGCCGGCAAGGAGTGCGTCGTAGAGTGTGTCAAGCGCCAGCGTCTTGAACTCCACCTTCACTCCAAGGTCGCGGGCGATTGCCTCTGCCAGCGCCGCGTCGTAGCCCCCGACCTTCCCATCTTGCAACGTATCAAACGGCGGATAAGTTGGGTCGATGCCCACGCGGAGGATGCCGCTCTGCTGGATGCGCTCAAGGTAGCGGTCGGGCGTCTGCTGCTGGCCCAGCCACACCAACGTCGATATGGCAACAATAGCGAGCGCGATACCTAGATTGAGCAGACCTCTTGGCATAACTGCTACCTGCTCCCGCCCTGCGAGTACTTCTGCACTTCGAGGTACACTGCTTTCGGGATGAAGTCGGGCGTGAGGAAGGAGTAATTGTCGAAGTAGGTGTACTGGGGGCGCGGGAAGCGGGAGGCCCACAGGCAGACGGCCCGCACCCACGGCCACTTCTCCTCCGCCATGCGATAAGCCTCCACGGTGTACTCCACCCGCTGGTAGGGCTTCACGGCGAAAGACCAGCGCGGGCTGTCGTTCCAACCACCCTCGGTGATGTAGACAGGCGTATCGCCGTCGCCATTCTGCTGCATGACGTGATAGAATTCCTCCGTGCGCGCCCAGTTCACTTTCTGTGGGCTTGGGGGGTCGTCGGGCGGGGCGGTGAGGCCGTAGGAGTGGACCGCCACGGCGTCGAAGTAGGGTGCGGCCCCAGCCTTATAAAGGCGGTCAAGATAAAGCAGGTCGCTCATGGCACTTGGGCTGCCTTCCCGCTCCGTGTTCGGGGCCAACCCAGCGAGCATGATAACAGCGTCAGGGTCGGCCTGCTTGGCGCGAGCATAAACGACCTTCAGCAGATCGGCGTACGCTTCGGGGTCGGGCGGTCGCTGGCCCCACTCGGCGGCGGTGTTAGGCTCGTTCCAGATGATGTAGTGTTTGATGCGTCCCTTGAAGTGTTGCACAAAGGCGGACACGAAATCGGCGTAGTCTCCGTAGTGCTCGCGGTCCAGGTAGCGCCAGGTGGTATTCTCCGGCTTCGCCCAATCGGGCACGCCATCCAGCCGCGCCAGCAGCGTAA
>JAXDKH010000376.1:0-10116 GCA_034667185.1 Chloroflexia bacterium
ATACGTTATGACCGGGGGCAGCCAGACGCTCGGCTTCGCTACCGACGTGCCCTCGATTTACATGTTCCAGCTTGCCTTCCGCGACGACCTGTTCGCCCGGTCGGCGGCCATATCCGTAATCATGCTGGTGTTCGTGGCTATAGTAATCGTGCCGTACCTGATAACCAACCTCAGATCGGAGGCCGAAGCATGAGCGCGACCCCCGCATCCCTTCCGTCCCCGGCTGAGAAGAGCGCGTCCCGCTTCAACTGGAACTGGGTCTTCTATATCATCCTCATCATAATGATGGTGTTCTTCCTGCTGCCCGTGTACGTGGCGGTGGTGACCGCGCTCAAGGGGATGGAGGAAGTGTCGCGCGGCAACCCCTGGTCGCTGCCGACATCGCCCACGCTCGCTAACTTCGGCAACGCCTGGGAGGCGCTGAAGAACGGCTTCATCAACAGCGTGATACTGTCGGTGCCGGGCGTGGCTATTTCGTCCGTGCTGGGCAGCCTGAACGGGTACGTGCTGTCGAAGTGGAAGTTCCGGGGCTCGAATACGATCTTCACGCTACTCCTGTTCGGCATGTTCATCCCCTACCAGAGCGTGCTCATACCGCTGGTGCAGTTCCTCCAGACGATCCAGCTATTCGCCACCATACCGGGCCTCATACTGGTGCACGTCGTCTACGGCATCCCGATTGTCACGCTCATCTTCCGCAACTACTATGCGGGCGTGCCCAACGAGCTAATCGAGTCGGGTACAATTGACGGCGCGGGCTTCTTCGGCATTTACCGGAACATCGTGCTGCCCGTGAGCGTGCCCGCCTTCGTGGTGGTGCTCATCTGGCAGTTTACGGCCATCTGGAACGAGTTCCTGTTCGCCGTCACCCTCAACAGCAACCCGGCGACTCAGCCAATCACGGTGGCGCTCGCCGGTCTGGGCTCCAGCCAGGCAGGCACCGACTACGGCATGCAGATGGCAGGCTCGCTCATTACCGCGCTGCCCACGCTGCTGGTCTATATCTTTCTCAGCCGCTACTTTATCAGGGGACTACTGGCAGGCTCGGTCAAGGGCTAGCTCAGGTAAGGCCGGCACAATGGGGTACATCCTCCAATGCCAGTACCCAAGACAACTATTGTCATTTCGAACGCAGTGAGGAATCAGGTGGCAGTCGTTCTCTGTTGCAATCGGGATCAACGGCGGCAGGGCCACTTATGTGTTAGAGTGCGACTTCTTTCCTGGTCACCTGATTCCTCACTGCGTTCGGAATGACAAAGTCACTATTGGTCCTGTTGGCAAGAGCAAATGGGGGCTGCACCATTGATTGAATAGCACCCCGTACAGAAAAAGAGGCTGCGGCATCAACAACCGAAGCCTCTTTTTGTGCACTGGGAGCTAAGTTTGCATGTCCGACAGCAGTTCCGCCAGGGCGATAGCAGGCTCCCAGCCGTAGCCGTGATCCTCCACACTCCACCAGGCGGATAGGACAGCCTGCGCCAGCGTCCAGCCGTGGAGGCGGGCGCGGTCTAACCCCAGTTCCTGGGCAAATTGGTCTAATCGCCGGGCGACTAAGCGACGCGCCTCAGGTCCGGCGAGGGATTCCGGTAGCTGGTTGCGCATGAAAGCGCCCACTTCGTATTCAGGTTCGCCCACTAGCCCTTTGGGGTCTATTGCGAGCCACGGCTGGCGTTCGGCGGAGAGGATGTTGAAGTGGTGCAGGTCGCCGTGCAGCAGCACCTGTTCGGACATGGAGGCAAGAAGGTCGCTCAAGAGGGTTTCAGCCTCCTCGACCAGCCTTGTGGGGAAGGGGCCTGTACCACCGCCGAAGTGCTTGCGCAATCTCCCCAGTCCAACCGCCCACCTGCCTACAGTGGGGAATGGGTGCTCCTGGGGCACCGGACGCCACAACTGGCGCATGACCTGAGTGGCTATCGAGGTGGCTTGCACGTCGTCCCTAAGCTGGGAGAGTGGCGTACCTGGCTTGAGACGCTCCAGCAGTAGCACGCCCCTGTCGCGGTCGGAGTCGATGAGTTGTGCGATGCCGTGCCCGTCGTAGAGCCGTAATGCCTCGATTTCGGTCATAAGCTCGGCACTGGGGAAGCCCACCTTCAGGACTAGCTCCTTGCCATTGCTGCCTATCGCGGGCGCGACGTAATTGTAGGACAACAGGAAGGGAGGTTGTACCGTCAGGGACCACCACTCGGCGCAGTAGTGCAGGAGGTCCGGCAGTTGGTCCAGCCATTCGAGGCCCGCGGCTCCGTAGAGTTCTTGCATGGCGCGGGCGAAATCAGGGGGGATGGTGTTCAACCTGCGGACGTACCCGCTACTCCCACCCTTCGCCCTGTGCGCGCAGCTTCGATCAAGGCGTCAAGCACGCGCATATTCGCCAGGCTGTCTTCCAGGGTATAGCTAAGCTCGGTGTCGTTTAGCACCGCATCCGCGAAGTGCTCTACCATGAACCGGTACTCGTTTCCGCCGGGCACTCGCACCCGCTGCACTGTGACATCCTTGTCGGCTTTGTCAACGGTGATGGTGGTGTCTTCGTCGCTCATTCGGAAGGGCTGCTCAACTCGTATGAGGCCGCCCGTGCCGGACACCTCAAGCCCCTGCTGCATGGAGGTGCCGACCTGGAAGCTGCAATCTATGACGCCCAGCATGCCGTTCGGGAACTCCAGCGTGCCCACCAGCGAAGTATCGACGCCATTCTCAGCCCAAACCGCGCTGGCCGTTACGGCTTTCGGGGGCATACCGGTTACCAGCGTTGAGATGTTGACGCAATAGCAGCCGACATCCAGCAGCGACCCTCCGCCTAACTCCTTGCTCAACCGCACGTCGTTTGCGCGGCTTAAGAGGAAGTCGAAGGTGGCGCGCACTATCCGGGCCTCGCCGATTGCACCCTCATATACCAGTTGCCGGATGCGCTGGGTCTGCGGGTGGAAGCGGTACATGAAGGCCTCCATCACCTTGACCCCGCTACTTTGTTGGGCGGCTATTAGCTCCTCCACATGCGATGCTTGGGTCGAGATGGGTTTTTCGCAGAGCACGTGCTTGCCGCGTTCGATAGCACGTATGCTCCACTCGACGTGCAGGGCGTTGGGCAGCGGGATGTACACCGCGTCTATCAGGTCGGAGGCCAGCATTTCGTCGTAACTGCTGAAGTAATGTTGCAGGCCGCGCGCTTGCGCCCATTCGCGGGCCTTCTCGGCGTCCCTGCTGGCTACGGCCACCAACTCGCTGTTACTGGCTTGCAGGAGGCCTGGTATGACCGTGTCGGCTATTCGAGCCGTGCCGAGCACGCCCCACCGCAACTTATCGCCTGGCATGGTGACTCCTTACATGGCGGGCACGAGGCCTCGTGCCCCTACAACATGGCTATCTACCCGAAGCCGAAGCAACCGGCTGCAAGTTTGGACTCTCCGACCCTGCTACCTCAGCCAGCGCTTGTTCCACAACCCCTAACGCGCGGTCTAGCTGGTCCCTGGTGATTACCAGCGGGGGCTGTATTCTTACGATGTTGCCGTAGACCCCGCCCACGCCGACGAGCACCCCGTTTTGGAGGCAGTAGGTCCGTATCGCCTCAGCTTGGGCCGTCGCCGGGGTGAGCGCCTCATCTGCTACCAACTCGACGCCTATCATCAGGCCCATGCCGCGTACTTCGCCTATGAGCGGGAATCGCTCCTGCATGTCGCGCAGCCTTGCCATGACATACTCGCCATCCTGCCGGGCTTTATCGGAGAGACCTTCGCGCTGTATGAACTCGATGTTGGCGAGGGCCGCCGCGCACGACACAGGGTTGCCGCCGAACGTGGACAGGTGGTCGCCCGGACGGAAGGCCGCCGCAATCTCGTCTCGCGTGGTGAACGCGCCGAGTGGGAAGCCATCCGCGATGCCCTTGGCGGTCACAAGGATGTCGGGTTCGACGCCGTAGTGCTCAACCGCGAACATAGCCCCGGTGCGCCCGAAGCCGGTCTGCACCTCGTCGGCGATGAAGAGGATGCCATGCTTATCGAGGACGCGCTTGACGGCCTGGAAGTAGTTGCGCGGAGGCACGATTAGCCCGCCCTCTCCCAGCAGCGGCTCGGCTATGAAGGCGGCCACGTCGTCCGAGGTGGAGTACAGGATGGTGTCCTCTATCGCCTGGGCGCACTGCTCGCCTAGCTCCTCGGGGTCGTTGGTGGGCGAGCGGAAGAGGTAGGGGGCGGGTGCGAACGCCACTCCCGGCGCGTACGGTCCACCCCGGCGCTTGCGGCCCGCGTTGCCGGTGATACTCAGCGCGCCCCAGGTGCGGCCGTGGAAGCTATGCGTGAGCGAGATGATCTCGGTCTTACCAGTGTAGAGCCTCGCCAGCTTGACTGCGCCCTCTATGGCTTCCGCGCCACTGTTGGCAAAGAAGCTCTTTTTGAGGCGGCCTGGGGCGATTTGCGCCATCTTCTCGGCCAGGTCGCCCACAGGCTGGGTATAATAGACGTAAGAGGCGCAGTGGACCAGTTTCTCCATCTGCTCCCTGGCCGCCGCTATCACCTCCGGGTTGCAATGTCCGGCGTTGACTACCGAGATGCCCGCGAAGCAGTCAATGTAGTCCTTGCCGGCCTCATCGGTGACGATTGCCCCCAGCGCCCGCTCGATCACGATTGGCTGCACCGCCTTCACAAAGCCTGTGATGACGTACTCGCGGTACTTATCGACTGTGTCGGTCATAGGTAGCTCCTTCTTTGGGGACGATGGACGATTGTAAGAGATGCTATCGTCCATCGTCCATCGTCTATCGTCAAAATCTGCGTGTCCACTCGCTGGGCCAGCGTTCGATTACCACTTTCTTTTCGGTGTAGAACTCCACGGCATCGCGTCCCTGACCGTGTAGTACGCCGAGGAAGCTGTCTTTCCAGCCGCTGAAGGGGAAGTAAGCCATCGGGGCCGCCACGCCAATATTGACGCCGATGTTGCCTGCGGGCGCTTTGTAGCGGAACTCGCGGGCTGCGGCTCCACTGCTGGTGAAAATGGAGGCTGCGTTGCCGTAGCGGCTGCGGGCCAGTATGTTAATCGCGTCGTCCACCGTGTCGGCGTGGATGAGGCTGAGCACGGGGCCAAATATCTCGGTCTTCTGCAGTTCGCTGTCGGGGTGCACGCCGTCTAAGACCGTGGGCCTGACGAAGTTGCCGCTCTCGTAGCCGGGAATGCCTGGGTTGCGACCATCGAGCAGCACTCTAGCCCCTTCTCCCTCGCCCTTGGCGATAAGCCCTTCTATGCGCGACTTGCTTTCGGCCGTGATCACCGGCCCCATTTGCACGCCCTGTTCGAGGCCGTAGCCCACCCTAAGCGAGCCTGCCACCTCGGCTATGGCATCCCTGAAGGTGCTCCGCGCCTCGCCCACCGTGACGGCTACCGACACGGCAAGGCACCGCTGCCCCGCACAGCCGAACGCGCTGTCGCTCACGATTTTGGTCGCCATCTCTAGGTCGGCGTCGGGCAGCACCACGGCGTGGTTCTTGGCCCCGCCCTGGCACTGCACGCGCTTGCCGTTCTGTGCGGCCTTAGCGTAGATGTAGCGCGCGACGGGCGTGGAGCCTACGAAGCTGATAGCGTGCACGTCGGGGTGGTCCAGCAGCGCGTCTACCGCTTCTTTGCCCCCATTCACGAGGTTCAGCACGCCGGGCGGCAGGTGTAGCTCCTCCATGAGCTTGAAGACGTGCCCCATCGTCATAGGCACGCGCTCAGAGGGCTTCAGGATGAAGGTGTTACCGCAAGCGATGGCGTAGGGCAGGAACCAGAAGGGGATCATCACGGGGAAGTTGAAGGGGGTTATAGCCGCGACCACACCGAGGGGCTGGCGGATCATAAACTCGTCTATGCCCGCCGCCACGTCCTCCAGGTTGTAGCCCTGCATGAGCGTAGGTATGCCGCACGCCACCTCCACGTTCTCAATGCCTCGGCGTATCTCGGCCCGCGCTTCGTCCAGTGTCTTGCCGTTCTCCATCGTGACAAGACGCGCGATATCGTCAAGGTTGGCTTCGAGAAGCTGTTTGAGCTTGAAGAGGTACTGGATGCGCTCTTCCGGCGGCGTTCTGCGCCAACTAGGGAACGCCGCAGAGGCCGCTTCCACCGCCTTAGCCACTTCTGCCTGGCTTGCTAGGGGCACCTGCGCCAGCACTTCGCCAGTTGAGGGGTTGGTGACATCCCTCACCTCGGCAGCATCCGGGTTGGACCACCCGCCGTTGATGTAGTTTGGCAGTAGAAGGCTTGTAGTCATGATTTTGGACCTGCTTGATAGGCTGTGGGGTATCTGGGTTGGCGTCGGTTGTCAGACATTATACACGACAGCGGGAGTAGAGAAAGCACCCGAAGCTACTGCCCAGTTTTGCTGCGCGGATTTCAGGATCAAAGGTTCTATTGTCATTCCGAACGTAGTGAGGAATCAGGTGGGTAGAGAAGAAGGTAAATTCAAATACGTGGGGCCTTCTGACTTTGTTCCCGTATTGCACCAGAGAACGACTGCCACCTGATTCCGAACGCAGTGAGGAATGACAAAGGGCGGCTTTGGATCAAGGGCTCCCAGTAGGTAAGAAAGTCACATGTCTCTTATAATGGGGCGAACAACTCACTGCTAACCCTTTGCCTGTGGTTGTTATTCTTGGCTGTGAGAGAGGAACATCCCATGTACGTCTTTGACACAGAAATTTCCAGCGCGGTAGCCCAGGACGGCGCACGCACCGAAGTTCCGCCTGAGAAGCAGGAGCCGGTAGAGGGGCCGCTATCGACGGAACTGCTGGACAAGATGATCCGCTACTGGAACGCCGCGAACTACCTTACTGTGGGGCAGATTTATTTGCAGGAGAACCCCCTGCTCCGCGAGCCGCTACGTGCTGAGCACATCAAGCCCCGCTTGCTGGGGCACTGGGGCACTTCGCCGGGCCTCAGCCTGATATACGTGCACCTCAACCGCCTCATCAAGGAGCAAGACGCCAACGTGATCTACCTGGCGGGGCCGGGACATGGCGGCCCCGCCTTAATAGCGCAGGTCTACCTTGAAGGCACCTACTCGGAGATATACACCGAGGTCACGGAAGACGTCTCGGGTATGCGCAACCTCTTCCGCCGCTTCTCGACCCCAGGAGGCATACCCAGCCACGTGAGCGTGCCCACGCCCGGCTCGATACACGAGGGTGGGGAGCTTGGCTACGTGCTCACCCACGCTTTCGGCGCGGCGTTCGACAACCCCGACCTGATTGTGGCGGCGGTCGTGGGCGACGGCGAGGCTGAGACGGGGCCGCTGATGGGCTCGTGGCAGGGTATCAACTTCCTCAACCCGGTGCGCGACGGTGCGGTGCTCCCGATTCTGCACCTCAACGGCTACAAGATTGCCGGACCCACCGTGCTGGGGCGGTCCAGCGACGAGGATGTGCGCTCCCTGTTGGAAGGCTTCGGCTATGAGGTGCATTTCGTGGAGGGCTACGAGGTGCCTCGCGTCCACCAGCAGTTCGCCGCCACTCTCGACGCATGCTACGCCCGTATTCGCGAGATACAGCACGACGCTCGCACGAACGGCTTCTCAGGCCGCCCGCGCTGGCCCCTTATCGTGTTGCGCACCCCGAAGGGCTGGACCGGGCCGGATGTGATAGACGGCCAGCCGGTGGAGGGCACGTTCCGCTCGCACCAGGTGCCGCTGCACGAAGTAAAGAAGAAGCCGGAGGAACTGGCTGCGCTGGAGGAGTGGCTGCGCACATACGGGCCGGACGATACGTTTGACGAGAACGGCAGGCTGGTGCCGGAGCTACGGGCGCTCGCCCCCGAAGGCGTGCGGCGCATGGGGGCCAACCCCCACGCCAACGGTGGCAAGCTGCTGGTGGACCTCGTCCTGCCCGACTACCGCGACTACGCCATACCCGTGGAGGCACACGCCAGCGAGCGCCAGGAATCGACCCGGCAGTTGGGCAAGATGATGCGCGACATCTTCAAGCTAAACGCCGAGCAGGCCAACTTCCGTCTCTTCTGCCCCGACGAGACGCACTCCAACAGGCTGGACAACGTGTTTGAGGTGGAGAACCGCTGCTTCGTCGGCAAGACTATACCGATAGACGAGAACGTGTCGCCCACAGGCCGCGTGATGGAGATATTGAGCGAGCACAACTGCGAAGGCTGGTTGGAGGGCTACCTGCTCACAGGGCGGCATGGCCTGTACGCCACGTATGAGGCGTTCGCTATGGTGTCGGCCTCCATGACTGTGCAGCACACCAAGTGGCAGCAGGAGGGCATCGAGCTGGCCTGGCGCGACTCGATTGCTTCGCTGAACATCCTGCTCACCTCCACCTCCTGGCGCAACGACCACAACGGGTTCAGCCACCAGGGACCGGGCCTCATCGATGTGATGCTCTCGAAGCGGGGCACGGTCACGCGCATCTACCTGCCCCCGGATGCCAACTGCCTGCTCTCTGTGGCCGACCACTGCTTCCGCAGCCGCAACTACGTCAACCTGATCGTGATAGACAAGCAGCCGCAGTTGCAGTACCTGAGCATGGAGGAGGCGATGGAGCACTGCGCGAAGGGCGCGTCGGTGTGGGAGTGGGCGAGCAATGATACGGGCTTCGAGCCGGACGTGGTGCTGGCCTGCGCGGGCGACATACCCACGATGGAGACGCTGGCCGCCGCCTGGTGGTTGCGCAAGAACATCCCGGAATTGAAGGTACGCGTGGTGAACGTGGTGGACCTGATGACTCTCTTCCCGCGCTCGGTGCACCCGCACGGCATGAGCGAGACGGCCTTCGTAAATACCTTCACCGCCGACAGGCCCATCGTGTTCGCCTTCCACGGCTACCAGCGGGCCATCCACCAGCTAGTGCACGGCCGCCCCAACGCTGACCGCTTCCACGTGCGGGGCTTCATTGAGCAGGGCACGACCACGACCCCGTTTGACATGGTGGTGCTCAACGAGATGAGCCGCTACCACCTCGCGATCGCCGCGCTCAAGTACGCCACCAGGGTGCGCGGCCTCGCCGCCCCGCTCGTAGACGAGTGCAACACGCTCATCCAGCGGGCAGTGCAGTACTCCCGTGAGCACTTCGAGGACATGCCGGAGATCCGCGATTGGGTATGGTCTCAGCCTTAGATTAGGAGACGGAACCGCATCACGCCAAGGACGCCAAGCACCACGCCAAGGTAATAGAGGTTTGGAGAGTACTGAGAGAACCAGAGTACATAATGACGTACTCTGGTCCTCTTTGCTCTGAACACCCTGCTTAACCTTGGCGCGTCCTTGGCGTCCTTGGCGTGATGCGGTTCCGTCTCCTAATCTGTCAAGGGACGATGTATATCTCTATGCCTATCACGCCAGTCTCCGAGGTGGGCAGGAAGACGATGGGCGCGCTCTTGAGCTTGGGGAGGGGTTCGCCACCGTTGGCCTGGCTTACGGCGGCAACGTGCAGGGGCGTTTTCTTGCCGCGCTTCTCTATTAGCTGAGCACTGGCCGTGTAGTCGCCCAGAGGGATGTCCCACAGGTTCCAGTCGGCAAGCTGCTCAGGCGGGATCTGAAAGACGATTGACTGTCCGGTGGTGCCGTCGAAGAGGGGGCCGTCCGGCTTGAGCGTAAGCTCGACGGTTGAGCCTGCCGGGAACTGGTAGCTGTGCCAGGGCGCTTCGCCGTGCATCATCTCGAAGTGGTAGAGGTCGCCCAGCGAAGCATAGCCGCCGTAGTAGTAAATGGCGGTGTTCGGGTTGTCCTTGGCGAACGGCGAGGGGCCTTGTATCCTCCAGACGAAGTCCTTGACTACGCCGTCCCTGCTGTAGTGCGCGATGCCGTCTATGTTGTCCACCGGCCACACGGGCAGCCTGTAGGTCCGGCCCTTGTACTGCATCTGGTAATAGCCGTAGATGCGGTAGATGCCGTCGGGCACGTGTAGCGAGTAGAGGCCATCGGGACCTGTGCGCGTGTCGAAGTTGGCCCTCTCGCCCGCAGCAGAGGTACCGTGGATGGTGATCGGCACGTCGGCAAGACCGTTGCCCCGCGTGTCGGTTACACGGCCCTTGATGACGCCCGGTTCCGGAGAGCCGGAGGGCTGGTTCACCACGGTGGGCACAGGGGTCGCCTGGTTGGGGGCCTCTTCCGTGGGCAGGGGTTCGGCGGCAGCATCGGGGTCAATAATA
>JAXDKH010000377.1:0-14949 GCA_034667185.1 Chloroflexia bacterium
TCGCGGGTGGTGCCGGGCTGGTCCTCGACGATGGCGACCTGCTCGCCTATAAGCCTGTTGAAGAAAGATGACTTGCCGACGTTGGGCCGTCCGACAATAGCCACTACCGGTCTTGGCATTTGGGTAAGGCTCCTGGGAATTGCTTGCTAGATGCTGCTACTGAGCGTAGATATTCACAGTATGAAATAAAGGTGCTATCCGCTCATTGTAGCATAATTGCCGGTACAGGGGCAAGATTGGGTGAAGCCAACCATGTGAAAGAGCAGGAGGAATCCGACACTTAGAAACGCCCCTAGCTGCATAGTGCAAGGCCTCTCCAGATCAAAACACTAGCACACAGGCGCGCTACTTCATAAAAAGGGCCGATTGTTGTATCCTAGTGGAATATTAGTCAGGCAATTCAAGAGCCAGGAGTTTCGATTTAGTACCCGAACGCATATCAAGGAGAATAAAGTGGATATCACAGCGCTACCATGGGATGCAAAACCAAGAGTGATTCAAGCACCCACGGAACCTATATACCGCATAGGCTATGCCCCTGATCGGCTGAACGAGCAAGTAACCTTCGGTGGGCGCTTCGATCATCCATCATATAAGCTCGAAGCACCTGAGCAAAAACAAGTTCCAGTAGTGTATTACTCAACTCAAGTAGAATCCGCATTTGGTGAAGCTTTAGCGATCTTACAGCCCTCGAGAGACCTGTTATCGCAACTGAAAGCTATCGCAGTAGATGAACCCTTACCATCTTGGATGGAGGACATACAGGCAGGTATTATCCCTGTTGAGTGGTACCGAGGGAGACAAGTGATAGCGACTACACTTGATCCGTCACTGCGCTTTGTTGATCTTGAAGCTCCTGAAACCATCCACTTCCTGAGATTGGTACCTACCATTGGGAAGGCAGCTGCTTCCCTAGGCTTTCATGATTTAGATCACGCAATCTTGACTAGCAAGAATCGTAAGCTTACTCAGAAGATCGCGCTTTTTGTCTATGCTCAACGCGACCCTGCGGGCCAGCCTTTATTCGCAGGACTGAGGTATTCATCAAGGCTACATCCGTCATGGGAATGTTGGGCATTGTTCCAGGACCGGGTGGTGCAACTATCCAGTTCCATAGACAAAATAGATTCCGCGAACCCATATCTGCAGAGGGCGGCTGAGTTCCTGGGCTTAGAAGTCGGAAGTGCACAAGAGAGAGTCATACTCACAATAGGCAGAAGCCAAGGGTTCGATTTACGAGGTCGTTTAGAGATTCCCCTATTCACAAAACAGGCGAGAGTAGGAATCGCTACTTCCGAGGCGAGTGCCAGAGAAGAGCAGAGAAAAGCAAATATAGCGGATGAAGATATTTTCGCGACATTAGTCGATCATGACCTAACAGTCAAGCTCTCGCCAAAAAGAGAGAGCAAGACCCGGCTTCATTTCAAGGGGACAGAGAGGGGCCTACCTAGAATTGTCCTAACTGAAGGCTTGGAAGAACTAGAATGACAGAAGAATTCGCCTGGTATAAACTTGCCGAAGCTGATGACGATCTCTTACAAGGAGATCTCATTCGTGAGTGTCCGATAATAGTACCTCAAGGTCAGTTCATTGAGACTGATGAATTAGACGTTGTAACCCGACATTACAATGCCGTCATCATGAGTCAATCCTGCGACCTTGAGCAGGGAAAGATTGATCTTGTTCTTGTATGCCCATTTTGGGACCTCACGGAGTTTGTAGAGGGCGGCAAGGACGACTTCTTGCGAAGCCGTAAAGGCAAGGAAGCGTTGCGACGGGGCTATCTGCCTGGTTATCATCTTTTAAATAGATGCAGCATAGAAGGATTCGAGACTGACTATTTGGTTGTAGATTTCAGGAACGTATACGGCGTACCTTTCGACTCATTATCAGGCTTGACCAGAGCGAGAGGTCCGAGGATACGTTTGCTGCCTCCCTATAGAGAGCACTTGTCTCAGGCCTTCGCGCGATATTTCATGAGAGTTGGCCTACCTGTTGATATACCCCCATTTTAGCCATTCTATCAGCCAAAACTAAAGCACCCTCCATTCTTGATGCTCGAATTCCCAAGCAATCAAGCCAGGTTCCAAAATGGAGAGGTTAAGCCGAGAGAGGCGAAGATGGCGTGGGCTTCTTCCAGGGTGTAGCGACGCCAGTTGGGATCGCGGCGGTCGGGGCCGTACCAGTGCTGGGCCAGGGACCAGCCCTGTTCCATGCTGAGGGTGGCGCCGTGGGGTTGGTTCCACTGCCGGCACCAGTTGTCAATATGCTCCTCCGACCGGAAGAGCAGCATCGTCTTTCAGGTGTAGACGAGGTTGTCCCACCAGTGGCGGGCAGGGATGGCGAAGTGGATGATGCCTTCGGCGGGGGCCAGTTTGCCGCCTTCTACGCTGAGTTGCATGCGCTCGCCGCAGTCGCCGCAGGTGGTGGTGATAACGGCGTCCTGGTGGAGCATGGCGGGGATGCCGAGTGCGTCCCAGATGCAGTTGCCCCAGTAGGATACGCCGCCCGATTCGACCTGGAAAGGAGTGGACACGGCGGAAAAGGGGCCGCCCATGAGGATTTCGCCGCTGGCGCGCTGGAGGAGCAGCATGTGGGCGTCGGCCAGCCGCTGGAAGGACTCGCGGACGGCGTCATGTGACACGCCCATCGTGGAGGCCACCTCAACGGACAGTGGGGCTTTGCCGGTGCGCATGAGGGTGTCGAAGATGACGCGGCGGACTTCTTTGTCGTGGGTGGTCAGGTCCGTGGTTGACATGCTGTTGCTCCTCGTATTGGCATTCTACCAGATAGAATAAATGAGCAGGTGAATGGGAGGAACCAAATCGCTTTTGTCATTCCGAGCATAGCGAGGAATCAGGTGGACGTCGTTCCCTGCTGCAATAGAGTGCATAAGTAGGCAAGGCCACTCCTGTGCTCCGATTCTGCTTCTTTCTTACCCGCCTGATTCCTCGCTACGCTCGGAATGACAATAACTCTCTTAGTGGCGCCATTGCTAATTTAGTTGGCAGGCGGGAGTTTGGGTAGAAAGATCGCCACCTGTACAGCCGCGAGGCTATTATGCCTACGGCTGCGGAAGGTTGCCCATGCGACCGGGCGACTGCTATAATTGCCGGGAACGTCACGGCGAGCACAACACTAAAGAATAGTTGGATAATTCAGCATGGCTACTTCAGTTCTGACCGTTTACGGTCTTTCAAAATCATATAACATCTACCCGATTTTTGAGGACGTGACCTTCACCATCAATGCGGGGGAGCGGGTGGCGCTCGTGGGGCCGAACGGGGTGGGGAAGTCTACCCTGTTGAAGGTGATCGCGGGGCACGAGAAGCCCACCACGGGGTCGGTGGTCAAGGCGAAGGGCGTGAGGCTGGTCTATTTGCCTCAAGAGGCCGCCTCGTCGTTTGCTTCGGAGGCCGACCTGTCGTTCGCGCCTGATGAGACGTTGCACAACTCGATGCTGGACGCCAGCGGGCCGGTGCGCGCCATGCAGGAGCAGTTGCGGGAGCTTGAGTCTCGGATGTCGGGCACGTCGGGTGGTGACTGGGACGCGCTCATGGCCGAGTACGAGCGGGTGACGCACAGGTTCGAGATGGCGGGCGGCTACGAGTTGGAGCACCGGATAGAAGAGGTGCTGCAGGGGCTTGGATTCAGACCGGAGCAGTATACACAGCCCCTCAACACTATGAGCGGCGGGCAGAGGACGCGGGCGGCTTTGGCGCGGGCGCTCCTGTCGAACCCGGACGTGCTGCTGCTGGACGAGCCTACCAACCACCTCGACATCGCGGCTATAGAGTGGCTCGAAAACTTCCTGCTGAACTGGAAAGGCACGCTGCTGGCAATCGCGCACGACCGTCGGTTCCTGAACAAGGTAACCAACCGCACGCTCGATATGGAGTTCACCAAGCACGAGCAGGGGCTGTTCAGGTCGAAGAGTGGGACGGCGAGGGAGGCCTGGGAGATGGAGTCGTTCAGCCGCTTGCAGGACTACCCCGCGCCCTATGACAAGTATCTGGAGTTGAAGGCCGAGCGCTACGAACTGCTCATAGCGCAGTACGAGGCTCAGCAGGAGGTCATCAAGAAGACGGAGGAGTTCATCCGCCGTTACAAAAACAGCCAGAAGACCCGGCAAGCCATGGGACGCCAGAAGCGGCTCTTCCGCATGGAGAAGCTGGAGCGTCCCACCGAGAAGGGGCAGTTGCGGCTCTCGTTGCGGGCGCACGTGCGGTCGGGGCGAAGCGTGTTCGAGGCGGAGGACCTGGAGATAGGCTACCCGCCACGCGATGGTAAGGGTGAGCCAATCCTGATAGCCCACTGTCCTGACCTGGAGATAGAGCGCGGGGAGCGGGTGGCGCTGATCGGCCCGAACGGGGCGGGCAAGACCACGCTGCTGAAAACGATCATGGGAGCGTTGCAGCCGCTTCGGGGGCACCTCGAACTGGGGCATAACGTACGCTTCGGCTACTATTCGCAGACGCACGAGGGGCTTACCGGGGCGAACTCGGTGATGGACGAAGTGCGGTCGGTGCGCAACATGACCGAGCAGCACGCGCGAGAGGTGCTGGCGCTGATGCTCTTTACAGGCGACAACCTCGAAAAGAGGATTGCCGACCTCAGCGGTGGCGAGCGCAGCCGGGTGGCGCTGACCAAGCTGATGCTGACGGACGCCAACTTCCTCATACTGGACGAGCCTACCAACCACCTCGACCTGGACGCTCAGGAGGCGCTAACGGATGTGCTTGGCGGCTACGACGGCACGATACTGTTTGTGTCGCACGACCGAGCGTTCATCGACGACCTGGCGACGCAGGTGTGGCTGCTGGACAAGGGCACCATGTCGAGCTACGACGGCAACTACTCGGAGTTCGTGGCGGAGAAGGCCCGCCGGGAAGAAATCGGCATCGTAGCGGCGCAAGCGGGAAGCAACGGCAACAAGCAGGTGACCTCCAGCAACGGTGTAGAGCAGACAAAGGACACCCGCGAGGCGAGCAAGACGGTGCAACGCCAGGAGCGGGCGCAGGAGCGAGAGAGGTCGAAGCTTCAAAAGCGCAAGCAGGCAGCCGAGGCCCGCATCTCTGAGCTTGAAGAGACCCTCAACAAGGTGTCGGACGACCTCACAGCCGCCACGGAGAAGCGCGATCTGGAAGCCATAGTGAAGCTGGGCACGCGCTATACGGAGCTTGAGGAAGCCCTGGAAGACGCATATGCAGAGTGGCAGCGGGTGGAGGAAGAAACGACGGCGGTTTGATCTTGGAACGACGGTTAGGGGCTGGCGAAGCCAGGAGGCATGAAAGCGACGACAAAGATTCACCTGGACACCGACCTCGGCGGTGACATAGACGACCTCTGCGCCCTGGCAATGTTGCTCCGGTGGCCGGACGTGGAGCTGGTTGGAATTACGACCGTTTCCGATGACGGCGGCAGGAGAGCAGCGTACGCTCGGTATGTCCTGGGGCTTGAAAACAGACACGATATTCCGGTCGCGGCGGGGGCGGATGTCTCCCAGGGCTTCTACCGTGATAGCCTCCACTATCCCGAAGAGGAGAGGTATTGGCCGGAGCAGATTGTGCCGGCCCCCAACCCCGCAACTGAGGCGATTGACCTTCTCAAGAACAGCATCGAGCAAGGCGCGACAATTGTAGCTATTGGGCCTTATACCAACTTATATTTGCTCGATACTCAGTACCCCGGGATTCTCGCGCAAGCAAAGCTGTTCCTCATGGGAGGCTACGTATACCCCACTCGACCAGGGTTCCCGAACTGGGGCAACAATACGGACTACAACATCCAGGTTGACGTTCGCTCGGCCAAGCACGTCATTGAGAAATCTCATCCTACCGTCGTACCCCTGTCAGTAACGGTCGAGACGTACCTCAGAAGGGCATACTTGGACGACTTGCGAGCCTCCGGAGCACTAGGACAATTAATCGCACAGCAGGCTGAGGCATTCGCGGTAGACCAGCAGAATGAAGCGCAGTATGTGGAGACCTGGGAACAACTGCCCGAAGATACCATCAATTTCCAGCATGATCCCTTAGCGTGCGCCATTGCGCTCGGTTGGAACGAGGGAGTGGAGATAGAGGAGGTGCATCTGGTCGTGAAAGTAGAAAAGGGCTGGCTGGTAGAGCGAGTCGACCCCTCCGGTAGACCCGTAAGCCTTGTGACCAAAGTAGATGGCGCCCGCTTCAGTGAATTCTGGCTGGAGCGCGTAACGCGATTTGAAAGCAAGCCCCAGGCATGAATGTGAAATGAAGAAAACCCTCATCGGATTGACCGGCAATATCGCCTGTGGAAAGAGCACCGTCGTGCGGCGGCTGCGCGAGTTGGGGGCGCACACGATTGACGCGGACGCGCTTATCCACGTTATACTGAGGCGGGGAGGGGCGGCGTTCGAGCCGGTGGTGGAGGAGTTCGGCGAGGGTATATTGGGGCATGACGGGGAGATTGACCGGCGGGCGCTGGGCAGGATTGTCTTTTCGGACCCGGCGAGGCTAAAGCGGTTGGAGGAAATCGAGCACCCAATAGTGCGGCGCATGATCGAAGAGGAGATACGCACCGCGGACGAGCAAGTGGTGGTCGTGGACGCGATAAAGCTCTTCGAGTCGGGGTGGGCTGCCAGGGCTGACGTGGTGTGGGTGGTGACTTGCGAACGAGAGCAGCAGATAGAGCGACTGGTGAGCACCAGGGGGTACTCGCGGGAAGAGGTGGTGATGCGGATTGACGCGCAATCGCCGCAAGACGAGAAGGTGACGAAGGCGGACGTAGTGATTGACAACTCCGGGCCGCTGGAGGAGACATTGAGGCAGGTGGACGAGGCGTGGGAAAGGCTCAATAAGGACAGCGGTAGGCGTAATGCAAGACAGGGTGAGGAGCAGAACTAGGGGTTGATGAAGTTAGCATTTGATACAGGTGAGGAGCGACCCCGCAGGCTGTGGAGCCGGTGGGGCATCTTCATCCTGACGGTGGTGCGAGAGCGAGCGCTGATGCTCGCGCTGGCCGCCGGTCTGGTGATGATTGCGTTGGCGTACCAGAGCCCCCGGGCCTTGCTGGTTGATATTGGAAGCCAGTTCGACACGCAGCACATGGTCGGCTTCCACGAGCCGGAGCGCAACGAGGAAGCCACATACAGGTGGAGCACGGCTAACAGCGCTATCGTGTTCCAGGGCATAGGCAAGCCACTTTCTCCCCTTTCGGTGCAGCTTCAACTTACAGGTGGACCCAATCCGAGCGAAGTGGCGGTGCGGGTGAATGGACATGAGGTCTTGCCACTCAAGCTGACGCCAAATAGCACTGCTTACACCGTTGAGGTGGACCCGGCATGGATAGACCTGTCGGGCGACGTACGCCTCGATTTCACCTCTCTTACTTTCAAGCAGGGCACCGACCGCCGGGAGCTTGGCTTCCTGGCCGATTTCGCCCGTGTGGACCGGCCCGTGGGGCTGATAATTCCGTCGCTGACGCAGTTGCTGGGACTGTTGCTGTCGGCGGTGTTGTTGTATCTACTTCTTCGGGCGCTGTGGTTCACGCCGAGGGGCGCGGGTCTGCTCGCCGGGTTGTTCCTGGCGGCTTGCGCCGGCGTCATCGCGGTGCAACGGCTGCTGCTGACGATCTTCACCGACCGGATACTGATCACCATGCTCATCGCTCTGATTGTGAGCGTGGTCGCGGAAGCGGCTGTGAGGTCGCTGGTAGGAGCCGCGGGGTGGCGTGGGGCATCGAAGGTGCCGGAGTGGGCCTGGGCGTGGCTGCGCGGGCTGGTGATGCTGTCGGTGGTGCTGAAGGTGGGTGGGCTGCTGTACCCGAACTCGTTCGTGATAGACGCGCCGTTCCACGTGAAGTACATCACCTACATGAACGAGGTCTTCTTTCACGGCAGATCGTTCGAGCAATATTTTGGGGAGAGCCTGGCGCTCTCTGTCATGCCGAAGGACGAGTGGGGCGCTGCCCGCGCCTTCATCCCGTATTCGCCTTTCTTCTACGTGATGGCAACCCCTCTGGCCTGGCTGCCGCTGCCTATGACGACCACGGTGCCGGTTGCCATGTCGATATTGGAGTCGCTGAAGGTTGCGTTGGTATTCGTCATTGGGCTTGCGCTGGGGCATGTACCTCGTAGGCGTGAAAGCGGCGAATGGGCATCGAAGGTAGCGGTGGCGGCTGCAGGTGTTTACTCTATCGTGCCCGCGATGTTCCTGTTACAGCAATGGGGCAACTGGCCGACGCAGGTGGCATTATGGTTGGTGGCCGCGTGGGTGGGGTTCACGGCGCTGTTCTGGGAACGATTTACCAGGCCTGCGGTGTGGGTAACGTCAACGCTGCTGCTGGCTTTATCGTTACTGGCTTATACGGTGTCGGCGGCCTATACGGGCCTGTTCGGTGGCGCACTGGTAGTGCTTGGGATGCTGTTCGCGGGGCGGGAGCGCAGGCGGTGGACGGCGCTGCTCCTTTCGGGAGCTGTCGCGGCCGGGCTGGCGCTGCTGATGTATTACGGGCAGTACGTGGGGCGCATCCTCAACGACACGATACCGACCTTCAGCAAGGCAGCTGAGACGCAGGGCAGCCTCACCACGTTGCGCCCCACTTTCTGGGATTTCGTTAACAACGCACTGGCGGGGCCGTTCTACTCGTACAACTTGTGGCTCTTACTGGTGCTGGGACTTGCGGGCACTTTGTGGGTGTTCCTGGGGCGGGAGCGTAGGCAACAGCAGGTGAGGAGCGTCAGGCGGCCCAGCGAGGTATACGCGTTTGTGGCCCGTCATGTTGGCACCGTGGCCCCTGCCATGCGCTGGCAGAAAGTGTGGACCGGGGCCTGGCTGCTGGTAATTCCGCTGATTACGTTTGCGGATTTTTACGTCGACCAGGTGCTGAAGCAGTTCTGGTACGCGATGCCGGTGCTATGCATGGTCGCGGGGGCGTGGCTGCTTGCACTGATGGGGCGGCGCGTGGTGTCGCGCTTCTACGGGGCGTTAGTGTCGGTGCTGGTGGCGGTGTTGGTGTGGCAGAGCCTGTCGCTGTGGGTGTTCAGGTTGCTGTTCCATAACCGCTGAGGGGATGCTGAAACGTGAAACGTGAAACGTGATGCGGTTAGCTCAGGTTGGTTCGTGAATGCCACTCTGGTTATCGGCGGGACCATCCTCCCCTCTGTCATCCTGAGCGTAGCGAAGGATCAGTAGCCCGCGTTTGACCCTTCCTATCGCGGCACATGGTTCCTAATGCCCCCATCATCCCCGATGTTGAGGACTCTCGCCTACCCACCTGATCCTTCGCTACGCTCAGGATGACAGGGTGGGGTGGCTCAGGATGGCAGGGCCTCTTTGACCCTCTTAGGAGACCGGCTTCACATGCACCCTATACAGCGGGCTGCACCGCGTTTCAGAACCTGTTTCTCGTGCTCCCGTTAAACAAAATAGAATGCATTTTCCAAAAAGTGCCCGTGTCAGGGGCAAGCTGTATTATAACATAAAGGGTGCTTTTGTTTGCCTGTGTTTTGCTCAATGTGTATAATGTGCTTTGAGCACAAAGGTCCCTTCGCGCTAAAGAGCGTGGGGCAGTGTGATTTCACTCTGCCGCGTTGTGCTCGAACACCGCACGTTACCGGACCGCAAGAGGTACCGCCAGGAGGAGCCTGTATTTTGGCGAAGGAGACCACGCCACGAGGCGGCGGGTCAGGGAAGGGCGCGCACGCTTCTAACGCCTCACACGCCTCGAATGTCGCCAGACGCGGGGATGGGCACTCTAAAACGCAAGCTCCGCCAGACGGCAAGGCTACAACTGCAAACGGCAGACCACAGGGCACCGACGGCAACGACCGCACTCAGTCGCCCGGTACCGTGATGCTCAAGACACAGGGCCTCCCCACCACCTCCACGACGCCGGGCACACGCCCCAGGCTGTCTGATGGCGAAGGCGGCGCCGCGACAGAGGTGCTACCCGTAGCTACATCTGTCCTCAATACGGGGCCTTCGCTACTGGGTGCCAATGGCGTGCCGTTGGAGCGACAGGCGCTCACCACGGATGAGCTTACCCACATCGCCCAGGCCCGCCGCAAGCTCAACCTGAGGGCCTTGATTGTCGCCCTTTCCCTTCTGCTGGTCCTGCTCACCGGCTTCTACTCGCCCCTGTTCGATCCTGTGTCCGGCATGCAGCCCCGCGCTATCCCGCCCGTTAGCATGTCGGAGGTTCAGCCTTACGGAGTGAATACCTTCCTGCACAAGGAAGTGGAAGAGTGGAAGCGCGATAAGACGCTGGAACGAGCGCAGGACATGGGCGCGGGCTGGATACGCCAGCAGTTTCCGTGGGCCGAAATCGAGTACAGGCAGGACCCTGAAAACGCTTACTGGGACGTAAAGAACAACCAGAACGCCTGGGACAAGTTCGACCGCATCGTGGACGCCGCCCAGCGCTACAACCTGCGTGTGATCGCCCGCATCGACAACGCGCCCGCCTGGTCCCACCCCGCGACGGCCACTCTCAAATCGCCGCCCGACGCGCAGCACATGGTTGATTTCGCCAACTTCATCCGCGTGTTTGTGGAGCGTTACCGGGGCCGCATCGCCGCCATACAGATTTGGAACGAGCCGAACCTCACGGGCGAATGGGCGGTGGAAGACGGCGCATTCAGGAGCGGGCCCCGCGCCGTCAACCCCGCCGAGTACGTGGAATTGCTCAAGGCAGGCTACCAGGCGGCCAAGAGCGGCGACCCCGACATGATCGTGCTGGCGGCTCCCCTCGCTACCAATAACGAGACAATTAGCTTCCGCGGCAACATGAACGAGATGGACTTCCTCCAAGGCATGTACGACGCAGGGGCGCAAGCGTACTTCGACGTGATGTCCGCAAACGCTTACGGCAAGGAGTTTCCGCCCGAGGACGCGCCTTCCAAGGACAAGCTCAACTTCCGCCGCGTGGAGTTGCTGCGTGCGGTGATGGAGCGCAACGGCGACGGCAACAAGGCGGTTTGGTTCAACGAGTACGGCTGGAACGCCGCGCCCAATGACGGCACGGTCAAGGACTTTCCGTGGGGCCGCGTGACACCGCAGCAACAGGCCGACTACACCGTGCGTGGCATCCAATATGCCCGCGAGCACTGGCCGTGGGCGGGAGTGTTCACCATCTGGTACTTGCGGCAGGTGGGTGACATCAGCGACGCCAGCAGCGAATACTACTTCGGTCTGTTGAGTCCCGACTTCAACGTGCTCGAGACCTACAAGGCGGTGCAGAAGGCGGCGGAGGGCAG
Source organism: Chloroflexia bacterium (assembly GCA_034667185.1). Classification (GTDB taxonomy): domain Bacteria; phylum Chloroflexota; class Chloroflexia; order QHBQ01; family JADMIH01; genus JADMIH01. The sequence goes on from JAXDKH010000377.1 coordinate 11,234, forward strand.
CCAGCACGTAGCCACGCCGGGACAATGGGGTCCGCTCTCGGCCCCGGTTCAGGCCACCACCCGCTGGGAACTCAAGCTCAGCGCTGCCGTGCCGGGAGGCATGTACATTGCGCCCACCGGTGTGGATGACACGCTGGAGATGCAGTTCAAGGGCACGGACGTCAGGCTGATGCTGGTGCCACCCTCCGGCACCGGTGTGATGTCCGGCACCGCGGTCAACGCCCGCTACTACGTGACCGTGGACGGCAGCAGCCAGCAAGTCGCTGCCGATTTGCCGCGCGACGGGGCGGGCCAAGCGTACATCGACGTGCCGGGGAATGGGCAGGCCACCGAAGTGACGCTGGTGCGCGGCCTGGGAGCCAGTTTCCGCACGGGCCAGCATACCCTCCAGCTACGCGTGGGCCAGGACGAACGTGCGGCGGGCACGAGCGCGAAAGTGGCAGGTCTGCACGCCCCCGCCCGGCAGTACGTCGATCTCCCCGGTATAGGAGCGGTGACCGTGGAGGCGCATAGCTCCTACTGGCTGTTCCTGGCGATTACGCTCTTCCTCCTGGCGAGTATCGCATTCTGCGCGTGGGCGCTCACCAGGGATGGGACCTGGGGCCCGGCCCTACCCTATGGGCGGTAATGCGTACCCTGCGCCAATGGCTGGCCCCGGTCTGGTCTAACCCGGTTGCCCGCTGCCTCATAGCTCTTGCCCTATTTGCCGCCTCGCTGGGGGGCCTCTCCCTCACCGCGTACAGCGACCAGCTTGAGAACGGCGGCATCGCCTACGAACGCCCCCCACAGCCCATCCCCTTCACCGAAGTCAACCCAATGGGTGCCAACACCTTCCTGGAGAAGGAGGCCGACCCTGAGAACGTCCTGCGCACCCTCGATATGGTGCAGGCCGGGGGCTTCAAGTGGATACGGCAGGTCTTTCCCTGGAACGATATAGAGATAAGCGGCAAAGGCAATTTTACCGACACTCGCCACCCGGAGCAGGTGCGTAGCTCCTGGGAGAAGTACGACTTCATAGTGGACGAGGCGGCCAAGCGCGACATCAACATAATCGCCCGGCTGGACAGCCCTCCCTGGTGGGCGCGCTTCCCCGGTGACGACCTGGAGAAGTACCAGAAGGGTCCGCCCGCCAAAGACAGCGATTACGCCGACTTCGCCCGCGCCGTGGCCGCGCGCTACAAGGGGAAGGTCAAGTACTTCCAGGTGTGGAACGAGCCGAACCTGGAGGGAGAGTGGGGCGGGTACGCCATCGACCCCGAATGGTACACCCGGCTGCTCAAAGCCGCATACGTGGCGATCAAGGAGGCCAACCCCGACGCGGTGGTCATCTCTGCGGCGCTCGCCCCCACTACCGAGAACTCGCTGCGCAACCTCAACGACGTGCTCTTCCTGGAAGGGATGTACCAGGCCGGGGCCAAGCCCTACTTCGACATCTTCTCGACCATGCTCTATGGCCTGGGGCAGCCGCCTGACGAGCGCCGGGTGGACCTCAAGCGGCTCAGCTTCTCACGGCCCATCCTCCTGCACGAGGTGATGGAGCGCCATGCCGACGGCAACAAAGCCATCTGGATCAGCGAGTACAACTGGGTCAGCCTTCCGCCCGGCTGGGAGGCTGAGAAAGCCGCCGCGCCCGACAAAGACAAGTGGGGCACCAACATTTGGGGTGGGAGCGTGGACGAGCAGACGCAGGCACAATGGCTCGTTGATGGCTACGAGCGCGTGCGGCGGGAGTGGCCCTGGATGGGCGTGATGAACGTCTGGTTCTTCCGTGACCCAACCGCCGACCCCCGCCAGCCCGCCGCTTGGTTCTCTATTGTGCGCACCGACTTCACCCCTCGTCCCGCGTACACGGCCTTGCAGGAATACAGCGTCACGCGCAGCGCCGAGAGGTCTCCCGCGCAAAAGCCCCCCTGGAACGCGATAGGTTTCCCCTTCCTGTACGGTGTCTTTGGCTTGCTCGGCCTGGCCTCTGCCGCCTGGGGCCTCAGCAACCTGGGCAGGTGGGCCGGTGCCGCGCTCAACGTCCCACGCGGGCGCTACAGGGAGACGGCGCAAGAGGTGGCGCGCAACGGCGTAGTCGTGGTGGTCATGGCGCTGCTTGTGGGGCTGTACTACGGCTTCCAGAGCGTACCGCTGGCGCTGCTTGTGCTGGCGGGCTGGGGCCTGTTGGCCTTCATCAAGCCGTCTACGGGGCTGGCGGCGGTGGCCTTCACGATACCCTTCTTGTGGCAACCCAAGCAACTCGGCTCGAACAAGCTACCCCTGGCCGAGACGCTGCTGCTGGTTACGTTCGGGGCGGTGATCGCTCGTCACGCCGTCCGCCGCTTCCTGCCGCGGCTTGCCGTCTGGTTGCGTATGTACGACTACGAGCCGGGACACACCGAGATGGACCTGAGACGCTGGATGGCGCTACAAGGTCCCCCGCCTGGTGTCGGGGTCGCGGAACCCGGAATACACGAGCGAGTCACCGAGCGCAACGGCCTACTAGGCGCGTATGGGAACGGCTGGCTGACCTCCGGTGCAGGGTACGAGGCGCTACCCAAGAGCACCCTGCCCCTCGATGAGGAAGACGATGGCGAGATGGAGCCTGCGCACTGGCCCTCCCGCCCCAGGCCCGTGCGGTTCCGCTACTTCTCGGACCCACTACCCAGGGCGGCCTTCGTTGTGCCCGCGCAGCCGCAATCACAGGAGCAGCACGCCCAGGCAAAGGCAGCAACCGCAGCTCTTCCCGTGACCACAGCCGAACTCCCCACGGTAGCCGGTGCAAGGGTGGCTGTGCCTCACGTAAATGCCACACAACCCATCGAGCGACTGACCTTGCCCGTGCTGGATGGGACCCCTGACATGACGCCGGTAGCAGCGCCGGGTACCCAGCCCCTTGTACCCTTGTGGGCGCAGTTGTGGACGCGCTTCAAGGCGTGGGACCAGGAGGACGTGTTCGCCCCGCCTGCCGTGTTGCTGCTCGTGCTGGGCCTTCTCTCGCTGCTGTGGGTGGCCGATCCCGCCTTCCTCACCGACAGCGCCCGGCAATTCCGCTGGGTCGTCGTGGAGCCGGTGCTTTACTACTTCCTGCTGACAGAGGTTATCAGGAACAGGCGCTCGCTGCTACGCGTGGCCGATTTCTTCATGGCGGGGGCCGCAGTAGTGGCTGTCATAGGTGTCGTGCAGTACGTACAAGGCTCCGGCACGCTCGTCGTGGAGGGTGTGAGCCGCCTTACCAGCATCTACACGCACCCCAACAACCTGGGGCTGTTCCTGGGGCGTGCAACCCCGTTTGCCGCATGCCTGGCGATATTCCTGCCGTGGGGCTGGCGCAAGCTGGTGTACGCGGGCGTGACCTTGCCCCTGGCACTGACCCTCCTGCTCACCTTCTCACGCGGGGCCTGGATGGGGGCGGCGGCGGGCATCGTAGTGGCGCTCATCGTGGGCTTCCGTTACAGGCAGGGGCGCGTGGCGGCAAGCGTGACGCGCAGGGCGTGGGCCGTAGCTGCCGGGGCCGCGCTGCTGCTCGCCGCAACCGCCGCGCTTAGTTACCCCTACTGGCCGGAGCGGGTCAAAGGCCTGGGTAGTGGGTTTATACGGTTGAACATCTGGGAAAGCGCCCTCAAGATGGGAGCAGACCATCCCATCCTCGGCGTAGGCCTCGACCAGTTCATCAACCAGTACCAGGCCAAGTACATCGCGCCCGAACAGCGAGACGACCCATCTACGCCCCA
>JAXDKH010000378.1:0-22678 GCA_034667185.1 Chloroflexia bacterium
TCCTCGTCCACCACGAAGTCGGTCCAGCTCCAGGTGTCCACGTAGTTTTCGCGCGAGTCGTCCAGTAATCGGTCTATGAGGTCCTCGTCCTGAGCGAGTTTCTGGGCGGCTACTTCGTCCATCCCTCATAAACAGTGAAGGGGTCGCACCCCACCACCTTGCCCGATACGATGTTGAGGTCGGCGATCTGCCTGCGCTCCAGGCGCACCCGCCATATGTCCTCCTGGATAGGAACTTCTATGATGCGCCCGTCCTCGAAAGCGCCGGACAGGTCAGGTGTGATCAGTTCCATGTGGTCTCTCTTTCCGCGCCCTCGTTCAGCCTGCTAGCGCCCGCGCCTGTAGTTGAGGGTCATGATAAAGGCAACCAGGACGCCCGGCAGCCAGAACATGAGCGTCAGCAGCAGGACGAAGAGCATCGCCCCGCACCCCCTGGCGCGGACGCCGCTGGCGAGTGGTGGAAGGAAGATGCAGAACAAAACGTCAACGCAACCCATAGTGTGCTCCCTTAGCTTGATGACTTCATTCTACTCGATATGAGAAATGGCTCGCTCACATCTCCATCACGCACAGGTCGGCTTTACCCGCCGCCAGGACCGTGTTCGTCTCGTTGCTCGTGGTGAGGTAGCCGCCCACTATCGTCGGCACGCCCGCTTCGTTGCGGATGCGGTCGCTGAGTGGTGTCAGGAAGCCTTTCGCGTATGGCGGCTCGGCGTTGTAGGTGGTCTGCCCTGCGTGGATGTGCACCAGGTCGCAGCCGTGCGCCTTCAGCATGCGCGCTATTTCTATGGCGTCCTCTACCTCCAGGCCGCCCTTTACGTAATCGGTCGCGCTGACCGCGACCGATAGCGGCTTGTCCTCCGGCCAGGCGGCGCGAACAGCGTCGAGCACCTCAAGAGGGTAGCGGGCGCGGTTCTCCAGGCTGCCGCCGTACTCGTCCGTGCGGCGATTAGTAAGATGTGACAGGAAGCTGGCGAGGAGGTAGCCGTGGGCGAAGTCCAGTTGCAGCAGGTCGAAGCCACACTCGTGAGCTATGCTTGCCGACATGACGAAGTCCTCGCGCACGCGGTCCATATCGGCGCGGTCCATCTCCTTCGGCACCTGGCTCGCGGGTGTGTATGGTGTGGCCGACGCCGCGATGAGGGGCCAGCCTTCCTCCTTGAGAGGTCTATCCAGCCCCTCTGACCTGGGCCGGGTAGAGCCTCGCCGCCCGGCATGCCCTAGCTGAATGCCTATCTTGGTGTCAGAGGTGGCATGGACCGCCGCAACAACGTCCTGCCATGCCTTGCTGTGTGCCTCATTGTACATACCGGGGTCCATGAGAGTGACACGGCCCTCCGGCGACACCGCGCATATGTCTGTCAGCACCAGCCCCGCCCCGCCCTGTGCCCCTTCAGCCGAGGACATCATCACAACCCTGTTGCGCAGGCACAATGACCTCAATTGAAACGGCGCGAACATAGGCGGAGGAGACACGCCAACGGAGCCACGCCCGTACATCCACCTGTCTACCATGTCACCAAAGCGCGCATCGCGGAAGTGCAGGTCGTCATAGGTGATGCGGCCGCTGCGGGTGAGCAATTGGAAGGCGAAGGGCACCGGGTCTAGCACTAGGTAGCGCCGCAACGTCTCAAAGTAGGTCTGGCTCTCGTGGGCGGCCCGCTGGAATGTCTCAACAACGGGCTTGCGCTCGACCTCGTACTCATTGAGGGCCTTCTCGATGTCAGCATGCTGCTCCAGCGCGTTAGCAAGGGCGATAGCGTCCTCCATCGCCAGCTTTGTACCGGAGCCGATGGAGAAATGGGCGGTGTGGGCCGCGTCTCCAATAAGGACTAGGTTTTGGATTTTGGATTTTGGATTTTGAATTTTGGTGTGCCAATTCCTGGTTTTGAGGGTGGGGAAGCTGATCCATTTGGAATTGTTGGAGAGCAGGCGGGCACCGTGCAGGTCGTTGTTCAGGAGGCGCTGGCAGAAGGCGAGGCTTTCTTCTTCGGTGGTCTGGTCTAGCCCGGCGCGCAGCCAGGTGTCCTCGGCGCACTCCACGATGAATGTGCTGGACGTGCCGCTGTATGGGTAGGCGTGCACCTGGAAGAGCCCATGCTCGGTCTCGTGGAAGATGAAGGTAAAGGCATCCAGCACTTTATCGGCCCCGAGCCAGATGTAACGTGCTCTGCCCATGTCGATGCTCGGCTTGAACTCGGCTTCATACTGAGTGCGTGCGAGGCTGTGAATACCGTCGGCTGCCACCAGCAGGTCGTAGTCGCCGCCCAGCTCGGCTAAATCACCCACCTCGCGCCCAAACGCCATGTTGACGCCCAGTTCGGCGCACCGCTCCTGCAAGATGTTGAGGAGCAGCCTGCGCGAGATGGCGGCGATGACGTGCCCGCCGCATCGGATTGTCTCGCCCCGGTAGCGCACATCGATGGCGTCCCAGATTACGAAGTTCTCGGTGATGCGCTCGTAGGTCTTGTAGTCGGCCCGCTGGAACGAGGCGAGCGTTCGGTCGGAGAAGACCACGCCCCAGCCGTAAGTCACGTCGGCGGGGTTGCGCTCGATTACAGTAATGTCGCAGGAGGGGTTGGCCTTCTTGGCGAGCAGCGCGAAGTACAGCCCGGCGGGACCGGCACCGAGGACGGTGATAGATTTGGGATTTGGAAATTCGGATTGCGGATTTGGGGTCACCTGTGGACCTCTCATCAATATGGTTAGGATTTGTGGCGGTCTTGCCTCCATATGATCCACAATCTAGCAGCGGCCATGACTCCCACAACCAGCATGATGCTGTAGATCACCATGCCAAGATCCTTTATCGGGCTTACATAACTACTATCAAGCCCCATGAGCAACCACCACAATATAGATGTCGGAAGTAAACCAATGCCCGATGCTAGGACCATCATTTCAAGCGTGCTTCTTTTCATATAGTCCTTCTCCAGAACGAAAAGGCGCCAGGAAACATCTGCTAGCATATATGCAGGAACTCAATAGCGTCCTGCTAGCTGCGAGAGGACTTCGCCCAACTGCTGTAACTGCGTTATGTCAGGGATGGTGGGGAAGAGCACCATCTCGTCGCAGCCCGCCTCTTCGTAGCCGCGCAGGAAGCCCGCGATGGCCTGCGGGGTGGTCAGTATGCCCTCGGCTATCTTCTCGGCGAAGGGGCCGGTGAAGGCGTAGTAGTCGCGCAGGTAGTCCATGCCACGTTGCTTGACATCGTCGCCACCCAGTGCGAAGTAGCCCTGCCCCCACAGTTGCGGCTTGTTCGGCCTGCCCAAATCTGACCAGGCCGCGCGGGCTTTGTCGGCGGCTCGCGCGAAGGCCCTGGGTGGGCCGCCACCATGTATGTAGCCGTCGGCGTAGCGGGCCATACGGGAGTAGACCACGTCGCTGCTGCCACCTACCAGCACAGGTGGTCCGGCACGACGGGCGGACCTTGGGCCTTCCGCTTCCTCCCAGAGCGTGCGCAGGGACGCCAGTTGCTCCCCTAACCGCCTGCCCCTGGTGCTGTAGTCTACGCCCGCCGCTTCGTAGTCCTCCTTGCGCGCGCCCACAGCCAGGCCGAGCACGAAGCGCCCGCCGGATAGTGAGTCAATGGAGGCCACCATCTTGGCGAGGATGGGGGTGTTGTACAGGGGGCCTACCGCGATAGTGGTAGCCAGGAGCACGCGGCGGGTGACGGCGGCTGCGGCGGCCAGGGGAGTGAAGGGGTCGTAGCTGTCGTAGCTGAGGCGGTCGAGCACGCCCAGGCTGGAGAACGGGCCACGGTCGGCCATGCGCGCCCATTCCAGGACCAGATTACCGTCCGCCCCCGGCAGAGTAGTGGGCAAACCAACGCCGACTCGCATAATCCGCAACCCCCTGGTTCTTGATTTGGGAATTGGAATTTCGAATTTCGGATTTGGAAGGGGTGCAGGGGTCGTCCCCTGACGGGGCGTGGGGTGTCCCCACCGCTACTCTTTCTTCACTGCAAATGAACCCGCAATCCGCAATTCGAAATTCTAATTCCCAAATTCCTCCGGCAGTATGCCACAAACGTGGCTGTCGCTCAAGAGGTTATACTGTTGGCATGAGCAACATACCAGCTTATTTCAACCAGCACGAGTATGGCGTCCGGTGTGAGTGGGGGCTGGACGGTATACGTGCGCTCGCTCCTATCACTGATGTCTTCGTCATCGTGGACGTGCTGTCGTTCAGCACCTGCGTGGACATAGCGGCGAACAGCGGGGCTTTTGTTTACCCTTACCGCTTCCGCGATGACACGGCCCAGGGCTATGCTGACTCGCTGGGGGCTGTGCTTGCCGGCTTCTATCGCAGTAAGGACGAATATTCGCTTTCACCTGCATCGCTGGTGGGCATACCGGCGGGCACTCGCCTGGTACTGCCCTCTCCAAATGGCGCGACCCTCACGCTCTCCACGGGGAATGTGCCCACCTTCGCCGGGTGCCTCCGTAACGCACGGGCGGTGGCTGAGGCCGCTACGAAGGTAGGCCGCCGCATCAGCGTCATCCCGGCGGGCGAGCGTTGGCCCGGCGATACTCTGCGTCCTGCCATTGAAGATATGATAGGGGCGGGCGCGATAATCCACCACCTCATCCACGAGTTCGGTCGTAACTGTTCTCCAGAGGCAGAAGCAGCGGAGGCGGTATATGCCCACTTCTGGGACCAGCTCTATTGGGGCATCGAAACGTGCAGTTCGGGCAGGGAGCTGGTGGGCAAAGGCTTCGAAGACGATATCGGGTATGCCGCTGACCTGGATGTGAGCCAGTGCGCACCCAGGCTGGTGGACGGTGCTTACGTGTGCTGGACTCGCTAATGGTCTCTAACAATACCTTATAAAAGGTGTAGAATAAGTTATGGTGAAGCTATTCACAACAAACAGCACGAAGCTGACGATATGCGTAGCTGTAATATTGCTTAGCCCGCTTATTGCGTTCGGGCTGCTAAAGCGGAACCAGTCTGATACTCAGACTAACATGAACAGGGAGCAGTATAGTAATACTTCGAACATAAGCAGGGACCAGTACGATACTGCTTTAACTAAGTGGAACAACCTGCATGTAACAGATTATGAAGCGACAATCAGGCATTCTAACTGGGGCAAATGGAAGATAGGTGTACATGTTGACCATTCTTACGGAAGCAAATACTCCTCAAGCCTACAAGCGACCTATTCACACAGGATAACACTCTTTGAAGGTTTCAATAATGGTGAAGCAGAGAAGGTGGACGTTTACGATAGTTACGCTTACGAAGGTATGACTGTTGGTGGACTATTCGACTATGTGAGCGACATACTGTATTGCCAGGAAAACTCTTGCCAGAGCAGGGACTTCTTCACACCTTCCCGCTATATCGTTGAATTCGACCAGACTATGGGTTACCCTCGCTCGATCACCAGTATCAACGACTATGCAACTGTAGAGACGAGAATAGAAAACGTGAAGGTGCTGAAGTAGGCTCGTAAACTCTATCTGCAGGGCTTTGTTGGGCATACTAAACGGAACAAGAAAAAGGAGGGTCGCAAACCCTCCTTTTTTCTACTATTAGCGTCTCTGCGTGATGCGTTCAGAGAAGCAGGGTCACTCTGTGCTCGCGCCACTCGTCTCGGTTGTAGTGGTGGCTGCGGAACGGCGGCGAGCAGCCTTTGCCACCCTACGCACGCGGGGGGTGCGACTCTCTACGCTGTCGTCTGCTAGGGCTACGCTGCTGCTTTGCGTGGGAACCGTTGTGCCAAGCGGCAGGTTGGTCGCGGACCAGGGCACTTTGCTGTTGGGGCGATGGCGTATGGCGATCATGACCAGCGCGAGCAGGATAGCGATGATGGAGAATAGCTGCGGGGCTTTGAACCCGCTTACCATCGCACTATCCACCCTTATCTCTTCTATCGCGTAGCGCCCCACCGAGTAGAAGATGAGGTATATCCAGAAGATGTCGCCCTCGCGCAGCCGTATGCGGCGCTGCCTGCCCAGCCACAGGAGGATACCCATGTTGAGCAGGTTCCAGATCATCTCATACGCGAAGGTAGGGTGGAAACGCAGGTCCGAGCTTGGGGTGAAACCCGCGTTAGGCCCTGCTACCTCTGCCTGGCGGCGCACGTCTATCTGGATGCCCCAGGGGAGGGTGGTGGGTGCGCCGAACGCCTCCTGGTTGAAGAAGTTGCCCCAGCGGCCTATCGCCTGCCCCAATGCCAGCCCCGGCGCGATGATGTCCACCCACTTGAAGAAGGACAGCTTGTACCGGCGGCAGTAGAGTATAACCGCCAGCGCGCCGCCGATGATCGTACCCTGGATGCTGAGGCCGCCCTGCCGTACGTCTATCAGGCTCCAGATATCACTGAATTGGCGGTTGCTTGCCTCCGACACGATCCAGCCGATACGCGCCCCCAGGATGCCCGCAATAAGCGCCCACGGGAATAGCTGCCATACGTGGTCGGTGTCCTCGCCACGTCTACGCGCCTCCACAAAGGCCACGTAAGAGGCCGCGAGCACCCCCAGCATTATCATAATGCCGTACCAATAAACAGGTATTCCAAATACCGTAAAAGCCACTCTATCCGGCATATTGTCTCCCTAGATAGTTATTCTTGCCCAGTGTCTCGGGTAACTTCGTACACGCCCCTTACCGTGCTCAGCCTGCCCATGACGTGGTAAAGCTGGTCCACACCCGTCACGTCCAGCGTCATGATGACCGTGCTGGTGGCGACGCTGGGTATCTTGTTGGTGTGGACGCTGATAAGGTTCACCTTCTCGTCGGCCAGCACCGTGGTGACGTCGCGAAGCAGGCCCACGCGGTCGAGAGCTTGGATGCGGACGCCCGCCGGGTACTTGGTGAGGCCCTTGGCACCCCAGGACACGCGTACCAGCCGCCCGGTGTCCTGCACGGTTTGCAGGTTGGGGCAATCAGCGCGGTGCACGGTGATACCCCGGCCCTTGGTGGTGTAGCCGATGATCTCATCGCCTGGCATTGGCTTGCAACAGCGGCCCAGCGTGGTGAGTATACCCCCGATGTCGCTCACCGACATGGTGGTGGGCATCGAAGGTAAGTTAGCGCTGGTCGGCACGCTCACGGACAACGCGTCTGTGCTCTGCAGTAGCTCCTCCTGGCGGAACTCGCCTAGCTTCGACGTGATGTTCTGGGGCGTTATGTCGGTGTTGCCGATAGCCTCCAGGAAGTCTTCCAGGCTGTTGTACCGGGGGAAGTAAGCCAACACATCCGAGTGCGACACGTGCAGCAGACCCAGGTGCTTGAGCGTCTGGTCCAGTATGGCGCGGCCCTGTGTGATGTTCTCGTCCCTGCGCTGGCGACGAAAATACTGGCGCACCTTCTGGCGCGCGTTGGCCGTCTTGAGATAGCGGTCGGACTGGAGCCAGTCTCGCGAGGGCCCCACCCGGTTCTTGTCCTTGATAATGCTGACTACCGCGCCGTTCTCGAGGGGCGTGTCGAGCGGCACCAGCTTGTTGTTCATCTTGGCCCCGCCGCACTGGTAGCCCAGGTTCGAGTGGATGCGGAAGGCGAAGTCTATCGGCGTCGCGCCCCTGGGTAGCTCGAAGATGTCGCCCTGCGGCGTGAAGACGTAAATGTGCTCCTGGAAGATGTCGCTTTTGAGGGTGTCCACGAAGTCCTGGGCGCTCGCCACGTCGTCCGGCAGCGACATCAGCCTGCGTAGCCACGCGATTTTCTCCTCGTATTGCAGGTCGCGCTTGCCGCTTTTGCCTTCCTTGTACCGCCAGTGGGCCGCGATGCCGAACTCGGCCATTTCATGCATCTCGTGCGTGCGAATCTGGATTTCCAGCGGCTTGTTGTCGAGCGAGCGCACGGCGGTATGCAACGACTGGTACGTGGACTCCTTGGGCCGCGCTATGTAGTCGTCGAATTCGCCGGGGATGGGCGGCCAGAGTGAGTGGATGATGCCGAGCGCGGCGTAGCAGTCCTGCTTGGTGTCCACGATGATGCGGACGGCCAGCAGGTCGTAAATATCCGCGGCAGGTAGGCGCTTACGCTCCATCTTCTGCCACAGCGAATAGACGTGCTTCACTCGGCCCTTGATCTCGGCCTTGATACCGGCCTCTTGCAAGTTGTGCCCAAGGGTATCTATTACTCGCTTGACGTAGCGGTCGCGGGCCTGCTTGGTCTCCCTGAGCATCCGGACCAGGCTGTTATAGTCAGCGGAGTTGAGGTACTCGAAGGCGAGGTCTTCAAGCTCGCCCTTCATCTGCCACATGCCGAGGCGGTTGGCGAGGGGCGCGTATATCTCCAGCGTTTCGGCGGCGATACGCTGCTGCTTTTCCGGGGCCACGCCCCTGAGCGTGCGCATATTGTGCAGGCGGTCGGCCAGCTTGATGAGCACTACGCGGGGGTCGTCAAACATGGCAAGGAACATCTTGCGCAGGTTCTCAGCCTGCTGTGCCTCCCGCTGGGCCTTCTCGCCCCTCTCGCTCTTGGGCGCGTTCTCGACGGGGTCCTGGGGGCGACGCAGCTTGGGTATCGAGCCGAGCTTGGTCACACCCTCCACCAGGTGGGCTACGGTGGGGCCGAACTGCGAGCTTATGTCCTCGTACGTGACGGGGGTGTCCTCTATAACGTCGTGCAGGAGGGCCGCTTCCAGGGTCTCCGTATCGAGTCGCATCTCGCCAAGTATGATGGCGACGCTCAGGGGGTGGGTAATGTATAGCTCGCCTGTGCCCCGGAACTGCCCGTCATGAGCAAGCTCGGCCAGTGTATAGGCCTTGGTGAGTGCATCCAGGTTGGCGCGTGGGTTGTAGCTCCTGACCGTCTTGAGCAGGGCATCTATCGTAGGCGTAGCTGAGACAGACTTGTCGCGTGGGGAAGTGTGCTGGCGAGTATCCTGTTTGCCGTCCGTCCTGCCGTCCTGTTTACCATCGGCGCGACCGTCGAGCACCTGGAGTTGGGCGCGCGTAAGCTCCTGGCCATCGTGGTGGCCGTTGGCTTGGGTTGCTTCAATGTCTTCGGCAGCAACCCCCTGGGCCGGTATGTTGAGGTCCGCCGCGCTCATGCGTGCTCTGCCCTTAAATGTGTATGCCTGGTGTACGTGTCCACGAGGGAGTAGGTGTCAGGGGGTAGAAAAGGCACGCCCTGCGTATAATGCACCGACAGCGTGCCTACTTAACTATACTACCATACCAGCGGAGGGTCAAGGGAGGGGGTTTCTGTATAGACTGGGGTAGATGAATTGCCAGCACGAGATATCCGGTGATTGCACATGTGGAAGCAGGAGGGTCACGACCCTGCCCAGGCGAATAGCGGATATTCACAGATTGGGCAACATTTGGTGCCAGCTGACGCCCGGCGATTGAAATCGCGGGCTACACCTTGCAAAGTCCCCTTCGGGGACTAGCATTTAGGTGTAGAGTTTCTATTGGGGTGAAAATGGTGCCCAGACAGTCTGCCTATGCAGACTTCGTAAACTGTAGCCCGCGATTTCAATCGCCGGGCGTCGCCTGCCGACTGGGACGGTTACGTTGTTAACATCCTTCAACCGCCGGGCACGTATCCTGGTTGCTCTGTCCGCGTCGGTAAAAAGAACGCCAGCCACAGCACGGCTGCCAGCGTAAGGACCGCGCTCACCAGCACCAGCAGCGTGGCATCGCCATCCGCTCCCTGCAACACCAATGAAATAGGAAAGAGAGCGTACCCCACCGCCAGCACGATACGCCACATGGCCGAGGCCCGCCGGCCGAAGCGGTTGGTGAGCGCGTAAATCCCTATTATCCAGCCGGGGAATATAAGCAGCGTCAGGTCGTGCGAGCCGAGATGTGGGGCCGTAAGGATGGCAAGCAGGCCCGACATGGCCCAGAGCACATCCGAGTTGAAGCGCGAAGCAGTAGTTTCAGCCGCCGAACGGGTCTCTTCACCGTCGGGTTCCACACTTTGCCCGCGCCGCATCCACACAAACAGCAGCAGCCCCAGGCCGAACACAAATACGAAGGAAGGCACGAGTGGGTGCACGTCGGAACCGGCGAACAGCCCGAAAATGCCCCGCCAGTTGTACATTGTGTCACCCACCTGGGGCGGCGCGCTGCTGGGGAGCGCGGGGTCCAGCAAGAGAGAGGCGTAGCGTAGCGGCCAAGAGAAGCCCAGCACCGGCAGGGTGAGCGCCGAGAGGGATGCGAAGAGCACCACAAAGGTGGTCAGCGCCTGCCAGTGCCGTTGCAGAAGGACCAGCATGAGCACTATGGGCAAGAGCGAGGGCCGCATCGCCACCAGTATGAGCATAGCCCCCGCCCAGTTGGGCTGCCCCCGCCGTAGCGCGACATATGTGCCGCACAGCCCCATGAGCACAAAAGGGGTGTCCTGCCCTTCCATCAAGCCCCGGATGAGGGGCAGGAACGAGCACGCGGCAAGGCTCAACGCCCACCCCACCGCCCGCGACACGGACAGCGCGCCGTCCATCATCCCAAGTGATAGGCCTATGGCAAGTCCGGCACCCAGCGCCCACATGGCGAACACCAGGGGAAGCGGGATCTGCATGAAGGGAGCGAGGGCCAGCGCCTCGAACGGCAGGCGAGTGTAGGGGCGGAACTGGCCCGCGTCGACCCCTGCGCCCCTGAGGAGCTCGTTCTGCGCCGTGCGCTGTGAGGGCAGGTCGTAAAGCCCAGGGCCAAAGCCGGAACGAATCATGTAGGCCCCGGTAAGAGGGGCGGCAAAGTCGGTGGAGCGCACGTAGCCTTCGGGCCCGCCACTGTTGCGCACCGACCCAATCCAGAGAGCCAGGTAGGCCAGGGCCACGAGTATAGCCACACCCGCGGCCACTTTGCCCAGCGGCGACACCCCACCCACTGGCCGCACAGCCGCATCCGCGCCGCCATGCTCTATCCGGTACTCCCGTTCCAGGCGGCGGCGTTCCAGGTCTACCGGGTCTTCCGATATTTCGTGTCGGGTGCTGGGTCTTTGAATCAATTTACGTTGCGGAGGTCACGGCCTCCAGGCTGCCGGCGGGACGTGCTGCGACATGGCCCTGCCAGGCCTCGATTACAGATTGCAAGAAAAGGCGTCCGTCGTCGCCCCCCAGGATGGCCTCGGCTGCACGCTCCGGGTGGGGCATGAGGCCGAGCACGTTGCCCTCGGCGTTGCATATGCCCGCGATGCCGTTGGAGGAGCCGTTGGGGTTGTGCAGCGGGTCGAGTATACCATCGGGGCCGCAGTAGCGCAGCACTATCTGCCCGTTGGCTTCAAGCGCCGCTAGGGTATCAGGGCCGGCGAAGTAGCGGCCTTCTCCGTGAGCTATGGGCAAGCGCCAGATAGTGCCGGGCCGTGCCATTGCCAGCAAGTTCGAGCGCGACTCCTCCACCCGGACGTGCACCCAGCGGCAGGTGAAGGCAAGCTCAGCGTTGCGCATGAGGGCACCCGGCAGCATGTGCGACTCGGTGAGCACCTGGAAGCCATTGCAGATGCCGAGCACCCAGCCCCCACCCTCGGCGTACCGGCGCACCGCCTCCATAGCGGGTGCAAAGCGGGCGATGGCCCCGGCCCGCAGATGGTCGCCATAGGAGAAGCCGCCGGGCAGCACCACGAGGTCGTAGCGGCTGAGGTCGGTGGCGGTATGCCATACGAGTTCGGCCCGCTGCCCTAGCACCTCGCCCAGCGAGTACAAGGCGTCGTGGTCGCCATTGGAGCCTGGGAAAACGACTATACCTACGCGCATCGTGCTCATATGTTCCTCAGCCGTTTCTCTAAAGTGCTGCGGTTGCATAGCATTCTGGCCTGCCGGGTTGCTAATGCTCTTGTGTCACTATTCCTGTGACAATCATACCAGAGAACGTGCCAGCAATACACTACAATAGACACAATAGACGGCACCTAAAAGAGGCCCTGTCATCCTGAGCGTAGCGAAGGATCAGTAGCCCGTTCTTGACTCTTGGTGTGGGGTGACAATGCTCCTAATGCCGCCATCATCCGCAACGTTGTGGACTCTCGCCTACCCACCTGATCCTTCGCTACGCTCAGGATGACATGGGAATAGGGCTCCGCAGAGGTCACATTCTGCCGGTTCGCAAGGGCTAGCCGCTCAGCCTCTCCCGCAATCTGGCGGCTATCTGCCGGAAGACCACCGACTCGGTGCCGTTGAGGGTGAGTGAGAGCAGCGGGTGAGAGGCATCTATGCCCCGGCTGATGTGCGGCGACATGGGGATGCGGCCCAGCACTTCGATTTCTGCGCTTTCCACTGCCCAGTCGCGCTCGGTGCGGTGGAACACCTCGATGTGCTTGCCGCAGTCGGGGCATACCATGTAGCTCATATTCTCCACCACGCCGAGGATGGGCACACTCGCCTGCCGGTATAGTTCCAACGAGCGTCCTGCATCCATCAGCGACATGTCCTGCGGCGTGGTGACCACGATTACCCCATCCACGCTGACCGTTTTCACGAGGCTCTGCTGCGGCTCGCCGGTGCCGGGCGGCAGGTCCACCAGCAGGTAGTCCAGCTCGCCCCACAGCACGTCCTTCAAGGTACGTGACACCACCAGCCCCACGAAGCGCGGGTCGGGCATCACCGCCTGCCTCTCGCCCACCAGCAGCCCGACCGACATCACCTTCAGGCCAAAACGTTCCAACGGCTTGATATACGGCTCCGTCTGAGCGCGACCAATGGGTATCCAGCCTTCTGCCACGTCCGTCCTGTGCACTCCTAGCATGAGCGGGACGTTAGGTCCATAGACATCGGCGTCGAACAGCCCCACCCGCGCGCCCTGTGCCGCCAACCCCAGCGCCAGGTTCACGGTAACGGTGGTCTTACCCACCCCGCCCTTGCCGCTGGCTACAAGCACAATGCGGGACACACCTTTGATAGGCTGAGACATAATTCTTCGATTTGGAAATTGGAATTTCGAATTTCGGATTTAGGCAGGTATGCAACAAATCCGAAATTCGAAATTCCAATTTCCAATTTCCTCCTACTCCTCTTCCAGCGTAAAATGATAGTCTTCGATCACGGGGTTAGCGAGGAGGCGCTGGCACATGGCGTCTACGGCTTCGCGGGCGGAAGGCTCGTCGGCGGCTTCCATGTGGAGGCGGATGTACTTGCCGGAGCGGACGGTCTGCACCTGCTCGTAGCCGAGGTTGTGCAGCGCGGCGCGTATGGAGAGGCCGGGAGGATCGTTCACTACCGGCTTGAGGGTCACGTAGACGTTTGCCAGCCACTTTTGCATCGTAAGGACTCTCGGTGCGACTACTGATATTTGAGGTCGTCTATGAGGTCGTGGCCTACTATCTGGCGGTAGGCCTCGAGGTACTTCTCGGAGGTCTTTTGCGCTACCTCATCAGGGAGGGGTGGGGCGGGCGGCTCGCGGTCCCAGCCCGATTGCAGGAGCCAGTCCCGCACGTACTGCTTGTCGAGGCTGGCCTGGTCTTCCCCGAAGCGGTACTTGGTAACTTCCCAGAAGCGCGAGGAGTCCGGCGTGCCCAATTCGTCTATGATAATCAGTTGCCCGTCGAGCAGGCCGAACTCCAGCTTCGTGTCGGCCACGATCACTCCATGCTGTCGGGCGTGCTCCGAGATGGCGGTGTATATTTTCAGGGTGGCCTCGCGCAACTGCCCCGCCAACTCCTGCCCCACCAGGTCCACCATGCGTTCGAAGGTGATGTTCTCGTCATGGCCGGAAGCGGCCTTGGTGGCAGGGGTGAAGATCGGCTCCGGTAGCTGCTGGCTGGGCACCATGCCGTGTGGTAGCGTGATGCCGGTGATCGCGCCTGTAGTGTCGTATTCCTTCCAGCCCGATCCCGCCAGGTAGCCGCGCGCCACGCACTCGATGTCTATACGCTCGGCCTTCTTCACCAGCATGGCCCGCCCGACTAGCTGCTCCTGCTGCTCCTGGGGCCACGACTGCCAATCGAATTTGAAATCGCGCCTCTCCCACGAGATCATGTGGTTGGGCAGTATGGAGGCTGTGCGGCGGAACCAGAAGGCCGAGAGGGCGGTGAGCACCTGCCCCTTGTACGATATGCCGGTGGGCAGCACCGAGTCGAACGCCGAGATGCGGTCGGTCGCCACCATGAGCAGTTCCGAGCCGAGGTCGTAGGTATCACGCACCTTGCCCCTGCCGAATAGCGGGAGGGGGAGATCAGTCTGGAGTATAGGGCCGGGTTGCATAGCGGCATTATACCATGTGGAAAAGTAAAAGGTGAAACGTAAGGAAGGAGGTGCCTGGTGACGTACTGGCATGCGGCGCCTTGCCCTTTCGGAGCCGAGGGGCATTGTCCTGTGACACTTTTTGTGACGCTCACTGTGGCAAAACGTTTGGTAAATTATATATACCGGCACCGCAGGAACGTCTGACGACGCACGAGGAAAGTGGTGGCACACAGGCATACCTATTCGACCAATGCATGTACGCCGATCAAAGAACGTGTCTGCATCCCTAGCCACTACTTTACGCTACTGCCATTTGGATATTGTCCATCAAGTTTTAGTCTGGTACTAGGAGGGCTTAGATGAATAACAACCGTTGGACCTGGGGCCATACCGCCGCGCTGATGGTTATCACGCTGGCTGTTGTCGGCTACGCGATGTTCCCTCTCTTCCTGAAACAGAAAGAACCTTCCGGCAACATTACGACGTGGATAATCATGGCCGTGCTGCTTGCCCTGTTCATGGCTGTCGTGGGGCTTGGCGTCAACGGCCGCGTTTGGGGCATTCTAATCGATGAGGCCAACACGATGAGCTTATCGCGCTTCCAGATGGTGCTCTGGACCCTGGTGATACTTCCAGGCTGGCTGGCCGCAGCCGTGTGGAACCTCGGCATCGCCCCACAGTCAGGTCAAACGCTCGGCCCACTTGACATCGCGATGCCTGCCCAGGTGTGGGCGCTCCTTGGTATAAGCACTGCCTCGTTGGTTGGCACCCCACTCATTCTAAACGAGAAGGCCAAAAGAGCAACGACGGAAAAACAGAAGCGAAGATCGGTACAGGGTATTGCACGACGCGAGGGTAAGACCGCCCAGCTGGAGCGCGCCGTGGCCGCGACCACTCCCGTCACGGCCCCCGCGCCGGCCGTAGCGGGTCAGCCCCCACAGGCAGCAGTTCCAGCAGACACCTACACGGACGTAGCAGCTCAGAGCATTGGGGTTGACATCACCAGGGGCCAACTCTTCGCCCGCACAGAGCCCCAGCTCGCCAAGGCATCCGACATGTTCCACGGTGACGAACTCGGGAACGCGCAACAAGTGGACCTCAGCAAGATTCAGATGTTCTTCTTTACGCTGATTCTTGTGCTGGCTTACACGCTCGCCATACAGACAGCCCTGACGGTAGGTTTCGACCCAAAGATACCAGTGACGACTTTCGGTGTCCACCAGTTCCCGTCAATAGACCCCGGCATGGCCGCTCTACTGGCTATTAGCCACGCTGGATACCTGGGGTACAAAGCCAGCACGCATACCGAGTCGCCTGGCAACCAATAGAGCGACGAGAGCACAAATTTGCTGTAGTCAGGCCTTTCTGAAGCTACTTCAACGTAAGAGGCACTATCGACAAGTGTACAGCCGACCATCTCACGCGCTGGTGACTACAAGCCTCTTTGTGTCTTTTAGACCGGCGCGCCCCATAGACGGGGCGCGTCTTGTTAGCTTATCGCTGTGGACTTTGGGCCACCCCCTTCGCATCATGTCCTAATGGCGCGAGTTGAACCAGGCCACCACGTCGCCCTTGGTGCGGGCGCGGAACTCGGCTAGCTGGTCCATCGTCTCGACGGCGCGGGCGTAGCTCTGGTCGGCTACCCCCTTTAGGTGGTCGTTGTAGAAGCGCTCAAGTTCCTCCCGCTCCGAGATGGGTAGGTTGCCCATGGAGGTAACTACGCTGGGGACCGAGAGACTGCCGAGGGTGGCGATGAACTCCCAGTGCCCCTTGATGTAGTCCCACGCCTTTAGCTGGGCATGCCGGCGACCCAGCATATCACGTAGCAGCGGGATAACGGCCTCGGTGGGCAGGGTATGCGCGTCCATCAGGTTGAAGACGCGCTCTACAAGCTCCGGCGAGCGGAAGAAGGGGAAGCTGTACAGGTAGCGTTCGCGCTCCTGGGGAGACGAAGCGTTCTTCTGGCGCTGCTGGTAAGTCGCCAGGTGCTTGTCAAAGTAGGCGGCGTCACCGAACTGCGCGGCGGTGGAGACGAACACGCCTGCCAGGTTGGCATCCACCGAGGCGGGGTTGGCGGCTTCCTTGCGCGCCCACTGCTGGGCCTGCTCCACGGCAGCCTGTTCCTGGGCCAGCATGGTCATGGCGGTGAGCACCGAGCGCCGGGCCTGCACGTCGTTCTGCGGCTCGCCTTCCTTCGGCTCGAAGGTAAGTTCGGCCAGCCTCTCCTTGAAGGACGAAGCCACCCAATGCCGGAAGTTGTCCAGCGCCTGCTCGTCGCCCGCCTCTTTCAGCAGGTCCTCGATGTTGAACAGGTAGCCGACCGCCATGCCGAGCACGTTGTGGTTGCGCGCCCCCAGCATCGCTTGCTCCACTTCGAGGAAGCGGGTGATCGGGTTGGTGCCGTTGCGCACCAGCGCCCACTGGTCGCTCAACAGGCCCATCTGCTCAAGGGGCGACAGCTTGTCGAGGTTATCCAGCAGGCCCCTTAGCAGGCTGTCGTCGGGGTCCTGGCGGTAGAAGCCGATCTCGTCCGCGTTGGCGTACACCCACCTGACTTCACCCTGCACGTCCAAGTGCTCGGTGCCTTGCCGCCCGGAAAGCAGGTGCCGCAGTTCGTGCACGCCCGCGCCGTCCTCGTAGCGGATGATGAGCGGCGCGTCCCAGGTCTGCGCGTTGTCGGCGGGAGCGGTGGGGCTGGAAAAGAAGCGCTTCTGGCTCAATCGCAGGGTGTTGCCCTCCAACGAGACGTCAACGATGGGGTAACCACCCTGGTTGACCCAGCTCTCCATGATGCGGGTGACAGGGTGTCCGGCGGCCATCTCCAGATGCCGCCACAAATCGGCCCCCGCCGCGTTGTCCTCGGAGAACTCCTGCATGTAGGTGCGGATACCCGCCCGGAACGCCTCTTCGCCCAGGAAGCTTTCGAGCATGCGCATCACCGCGCAGCCCTTCTCGTACGTGATCACATCGAACATCTCGGCGGCCTGGGAGGGGGTCTCCACCTTGTTGTAGATCGGGTGGGTGCTCTCCAGCGCGTCGAGACTCATGGCGCGCACGCGACCTCCCTGCGAGTCGTCCCAGATGTCGTACTCGGGGGAGAGTGCGTTGACGGCCTTGTACGAGACCCACTCGGCGAACGACTCGTTGAGCCACAGGTCGTCCCACCACTTCATCGTCACCAGGTTGCCGAACCACATGTGGGCAAACTCGTGGGCCACCACGTGCGCCACCGCCTTCTCGGCGTTCCAGGAGGCGGTCTGCGGGTTCATCAGCAGCATCGACTGGCGGAAGAGCACGAGGCCGCTGTTCTCCATAGCTCCGGCAGCGAAGCCAGGCACGCCCACCTGGTCGTACTTGTCGAAGTGGTATGGCACGCCGAAGTAGTTCTCGTACCAGGGCAGCAGGCGGCGGGTGAAGTCGTGCGCGAACTGGCCCATGAACTCCTTGCCGCGCATGGCATACACGCGGATGGGCGTGCCGTTCACGTCCTCCTCTTCCGTGGAGGCGACGTTGCCAATCACCAGGGCCACGAGGTAGCTCGACATCGGCTTGGTGGGGGCGAAGGTCCAGGTCTTCGACTGCCCGTCGCCGCTCTCCTGCACCGACTCCAGCGTACCGTTGGCGAGCACGGTCGCGTCGGGCGATGTGGTGACTTTCCACGCGAATTGCGCCTTGAAGGTCGGCTCGTCAAAGCAGGGGAAGATGTCGCGGGCGGCGGTCTCCTCGCACTGGGTGCAAAGCAGTTCCTCCGGCCCGTCCTTGGAGAGGTACAGCCCCTCCAGGCCGTTGCTCACTTCGCCGTCGAAGGCCACCTCCAACGTCGCCTCGCCGACCGGGACCGCCTCCTCGAAGCTGATGACCGCTATCTCCCGGTCCTCGTCCTGTTCTATGCGGCCCTCGACCGTGTTGCCGCCATGCGTGAGCCGGGCGTTCTTGAGCGTCTGGTGGACGGCGTGCAGCTCGACGCTGTGGGTGGTCTCCTGCACGTCTATCTGTATGGTGACCTTGCCAAACGTCTCGCGGCGTCCGAGGCGGGCATCAATCTCTATATCGTAGCGGCGTGGCAATGCGCTGGTCGGCAGGCGGTACGCCTTGGGGTTCTCTACTGCTGCAATCACAGATGTCTCCTGATGGATAGGGTTTTAGCTCGTGGTGAGCGGACGTATGGTTATCGTGGGATTGGGTGGAAAGGTAACGGTTTTACTATAACGTGTTGAGGGGAATTAGGCAAAGACAACGCTTCCGACCCTGTTGCACATGACACCGACAAGTGGACATATATCGCCCGCAATGTGGAAAACATTGTAAAACCATGAGGAACCTGTCATTGGGAGTCAGTCTTCGTGATTTAAGGCGTATAATAAGTACCAAGATGAGTAGGAAGGTCGGTGCTTCTGACCGAGGTATTGAAGCTATCCAAAGTTCTTGTCATTAGGGCAAGTCAGAAAGGATGCGGCAATGTTGACCATAAGCAATAATAGCACTGATGGTAGCGATATCTATCCAGAACACTTACTATCCTTTGAGGCACTAGAACAACACATAACCGGGCAATTAGAAACATTAAGCGCAACAGAAAAGGGTGATCGCTTTGCGCACTTTGTTATGCGCTTGGTGCCGCAAACGGAAGCAGGCCCCAACTTCGAACCGCCAGAACTAAACGAAAAGAAAGCGGCGGATGAGGGAGTTGACCTCATAGCGAA
Source organism: Chloroflexia bacterium (assembly GCA_034667185.1). Classification (GTDB taxonomy): domain Bacteria; phylum Chloroflexota; class Chloroflexia; order QHBQ01; family JADMIH01; genus JADMIH01. The sequence continues at coordinate 18,786 of JAXDKH010000378.1, forward strand.
GAGTAAAGATGGCAGTTCTGCGTTGTACATCCAATCCCGGCTGCGCATCGACCGAGCCGAAGGTATTGATGGCATCATCAGCAAGTTCCAAGCATATACCGCTTCCCGGCGCAGCACGCTTGTGAGGGAGCAGTACAGTTTCTTGGATATGGAAGGACCTCCCCACTTTATGATTGTGACACTTTCGCCGCTAGCAGGCATATTGAGGAGATATGACACAAAGGAGTTTGCCTCTAAATCCTTTTACCGCCAACTCACTGCGGAGAAGCGGATTTCGTTTGTAGATGGTCCCATCATTTGGTCCATAATGCGAGCCGCATACCTTAAACTTCATCAACCGCCGACGAACCTTGAACTATCCCTTGAGACTCCTGTCATTAACAAGGACAACATTTTCCTTGGCGTAATTTCGAGCGAGGAATTGCAGAGACTATACAAGCAATTCAACGACGCACTTTTCTTCGAAAACGTACGTGACTTTCTGGGCGTCATTAGAGGGGAAGAACGAACAGGAAGAACTACACCAAACGAACAGATCGTGAAGACTCTTACCACGGAACCGGACAAAATGCTTGAGAGGAACAATGGAATCGTTTTCCGAGCCGACACAGTAAGCGTAGACGATGACAGGCGTAAGCTATCATTGACTAAAGGAAGCATTATCAACGGCTGCCAGACGACAATGTGCTTAGTGAACTTCGCCCAGAAGGTGAGTTACGTGCAAGTGAAAATAATCGAGAAACCAAGCGCAGATTCATGGGACATAGCTACTGCTGCGAACCGTCAGAATCCGGTGTCGGAGATTGATCTTTTGCTGGCTCCAGCTCTGCGACCCCAGCTAGCGAAGCGGGCAGCGCATCGCCTGGGTGTGCAACTCCAAGATGGCGAGAAATCAGTCTTCCAAATAATTGATCAATTATATGATCAGACGGTCGTGTACGATGAAACGCGCATCCTCTTTATCGGCTTGTTCAGTCGGAGTCCCAACAATGTTTTCAACACCAACTACACGGAACTCATGTGGGACATAATTGATCGGTTCACCAAAGGCGACCCATTTGGTACTAAGATCTATGAAACGCTGTTCTCCTTACAAGGTGCTGCCGGGGAGGGAGTGGAAATTGCTGCGACAACGTACACGAATCCAGCGTATTCATCGTTCTTCCAACGCTTCTACAAGAGCCCTACGTTTGCTTACCAATGCTTCGTAGCTATTTTGGCTCTCTGTGGGGCGTTGAATATCGACATATCAAAACGTGAGCCTGACACTGACAAAGAGTTCGAGCGTATGAAGGGACTCCTCGATTCTGCGCAGACGCTATTGGATGGCCGAAAGGCTCGTTATCTACGTTTCCATACTCTTGCTGTAAAGGTCTGGATGCAAAACATGGTGCCTCTAGGTGCGGACGAAGCTGAGATTCAGCGCGACATGAATAGGCTAAGTAAAAGGGTTCACTTCAATAACCTGTTTAGGTTGCTTGCAATGGAGTCCGACTTAGATGAGGCCCTCAAGAGAGAAGAGGAAGAGTTCAACAGAAGGAGCGGTACGGTAGTACAGACGGATTGAGATTAGTCGCTATATGTGCAGACGGGGTACGTGCCAGAAACAGGTCTCTGGCACGTACCCCGCGTATCACCCTCTACCCTTCCAACCCCACCCTCCTATAAGCCTCGTCCAAGTACGCCAGGTGGCGCTCCAGCGAAGTGATCTCCCGAAGCTGCTCCTGCGTAAGCTGTCCCATCACCTCTGCGTCCGACATGAGGCGTTCGAGGAAGGTGGGGCCGGTCTCGCCCTTCGCGTCGGTGTCCCAGACCGACATGGCATGGCGCTGCACGATCTTGTAGGCCACCTGCCGGTCCAGGCCGCGCTCAGTGAGGGCGAGCATGACAGGCTGCGAGAAGACCAGCCCGCCAGTGAGTTCCAGGTTGCGGCGCATGCGCCCGGGGTAGATGTTGAGGCTGCCCATGATGCTGTCGAACTGGCGCAGCATGTAGTCGGTCAGGATGAAGGCACCAGGGAGAATGAGCCGCTCTCCAGACGAGTGCGATATGTCCCGCTCGTGCCACAGAGCCACGTTCTCCATGCCGGTGACCGCGAAGCCCCGCACCACCCTCGCCAGGCCGCTGATGCGTTCGCTCTTGTGAGGATTGCGCTTGTGGGGCATGGCCGACGAGCCTTGCTGGGCCGCCCCGAACGGCTCCTCTACCTCCCTCACCTCCGTGCGGGCCAGGTGCCGTATCTCCGTTGCGAACTTGTCCAGCGAGGAGGCGAGCAGGGCCAGGGCGTTGAGCACGGCGGCATGCCGGTCGCGCTGCACTATCTGGGTGGATACCGGGTCGGTCGCCAGGCCAAGGCGGGTGAGGGCGTCGGCCTCGAGGTCGGGGGGTACGTTGGCGTGGGTGCCTACTGCGCCCGAGATTTTGCCCGTGGCGATGTCGGTGCGGACGGCTTGTAGACGGTGCAAATGCCGGCCCATCTCGTCGTACCACACCAGTATCTTCAGGCCGAAGGTGGTAGGCTCCGCGTGCACGCCGTGGGTGCGCCCGATCATGACTGTGTGCTTGTGCTCCAGCGCCAGCCCTGCCAGCGTCACCCGCACGTCCTCCACGTCGCCCAGGATGAGGTCCATCGCCTCCTTTAGCTGCAAGGCCAGCGCGGTATCTATCACGTCGGAGGAGGTGAGGCCCAGGTGCACGTAGCGGGCGGCATCATGATCGGAGAGGCTGTCGCCCGCGGCCTTGAGGAAGGCAATAACGTCGTGGTCGGTGCTCTTCTCGTACTCCGACATGAGCGCCAGATCGACCTTGCCCTCGCGCAGGATGGGCAGCACTTCCTGCGGCACCCGCCCCCGCTCCGCCCACGCCTCGGCCACCGCCACCTCGACCTTCCACCAAAGGTCCAACTTGCGCTGCGCCGACCAGATAGCGCCCATTTCGGGGTTAGTGTAGCGATTCAGGTCCATGGTGCTCCCTCAGTAACGATGAACAATAAGGTCAGAGTCACTTTCAAGACTTATGCAGCGTCCTGTGAGCGTGGCCAGATTCTTAGGAGATGTTAGAGAAGGAGGAGCAGAGCCAGTCCAGCTATGGTAACCAAGTCCGATGTACCTTCTACAGTACCGACTTTCCTCGTCGCCAGCAACCTTCGCCCATACACAGCACCGTTATTTCCCACCCAAAATACCAGTGCAGGAGCGAAACCTTTCTTCTGACCTGGCCCTAGGTACCTCGGAGGACGGAAATACATACCGTGGGCCTGCCCATATTCCGCATGCACAGCGCCGTTGCTCCCTAGTCTCCCCACCAATCCCCTCAACCCGTTGAATTCTATGAAGATGCGGCCATGTTTGTCGCTGTACCAGTTGATCTGCCTGGGCCGTGAAGGCCACTCGTATCTGTATGTGACACCACTTTCATCTACCCAACCGACTAACCTTCGGCCTAGCCAGGTATGCTTGTATACCTTGATGGGTGTGACCTGTTCTTCTAACATCGGACAAGAGCGCCTCGTCTAACGCCTAAGCGTGCTTCCTCCTATTGTCACTCGTCTATCGTCCCCTCTCCTATCTCCTGCCCAAACGTGCCGAGCGCGGAGAGTTCTTCCTGCTGGCGGGCTTCTTTGTGCCGGAGTACCTTTTTGAGGCGGCGGCGGGTGCTTATCAGGTAGCCGAAGAGGGGCACCAGTATCAGCCAGGCGACGATAAGCGCGACCTGGGAGGCACCTATCTGGTTGTTGAACGCTAGGCCGCACCCAAAGCATGTCGTCATAACCCCAACGAAGCCAAAGATAAAGAGTAGCCGCTGGGTCTTTGCGCTAGGCATGTAATGTCCTCAGGAGGGATTGGCGGGTGTGGAATCGGTGGGAGACATTGAAGCTGGAGTGGTCGTGTCGG
>JAXDKH010000379.1:0-4654 GCA_034667185.1 Chloroflexia bacterium
CGAAACTGCCGGCCCACCCTGGGAGCAGCAGTACGGGATCGCCATCGCCCGATTCCTCGTAGTAGATACGGGATGTGCCATGTTCAAACCAGGCCATCTTTACTCTCCCGTGGCATTAGGCCGGTCACGCAGATATGCCACCCTCGGTAGCCATATACATTGAAATGTTTTACTCAGACTGCCCAGCCACATGAGACTATCCGCTTGTTCAGGCGGATTATACATCTGTGCACCGGAGCAGACAATAGCTTGGATTGGCTTGAGAATTGCTTGCTCTTGCTTGCACGCGAGGTATATTCTGTAGAATGAGATATGCTTTCATATCGTGAGAGGAGCCACGACACAGCCATGCAAGACGATACTGCCAGGAGAACACCAGTACCCATAACACAGTTCGGCGACCCGGTCCTCCGGCTGCGGGCCAGGGAGGTAGACCTAGCCGAGATCGACTCTCCCAAGGTCCAGGACATCATCGAGGACATGGTAGCCTCTCTGGCGGCTGCCGGTGGAGCAGGCCTGGCGGCCCCACAAATCAGCGTGTCCAAGCGCATCGTCATCATCAAGTACCCGGCCATGAACAGGGTCGGTTACGGTGAGATCGAGGAAATGCCGCTGCTGGTGCTGGTCAACCCGGAGATTGTCTACGCTTCCGAAGAGACGCGGCGCGCGCCGGAAGCCTGCTTGTCAATCAACACCGCCGATGGAGGCAGGTACGAGGGAGTGCTCGAACGCCCGGAGAGGGTGCGCGTGCGTGCCTACGACCGCACCGGCAAGGAGTTCACGTTGGAGGCCGGCAAGTTCCTGTCGAGGGCGCTACAGCATGAGGTAGACCACCTGGAAGGTATCCTCTTCACCGACCGCATACGCGACCTGAAGGACCTGCGCATCTACCGCCCTGTATCTGCCAGCGACCCTGTGTTGCAGGCGAACGTACACTTAGCGTCGCAACCCGTTGCGCTGTAAGACAACATGGCAGCTGGCTGTAAGAAAAGGCCCTGGCAGAAATCCGCCCGGACCTTGTTTAGCTACAAATTATGGCTGGGGCGCAAGGATTCGAACCTCAACTTACTGATCCAGAGTCAGCTGTCCTACCGTTAGACGACGCCCCATTGAAGCACATTGATTATAACAAAGCGCGATCGACCTTGTCAAACCATTTACCTCTATATAACAGTTGACTCTGGATCAGTAAGTTGAGGTTCGAATCCTTGCGCTCCTGCCGAGTCGAACTGCTTGTTCCAACAAACGTGCTTTGGTTTTGCTCCGATGACCTGGTTGTAAGCAACCCCAGGATTCAATATCACCTCAGCACTGCGCCGAGTATCGCCCCAACTACGCCGCCTACAAAGCTGGCGCCGATAGCAGCCACGGGAATCCACCAGCGCGCCTCTTGCTGCGTGGCAACAGCGCGGCTATGCAGATCAATAGCGGTTTTGATTAGAGCTTCAGTCTGGTCGGCAGATAATGCCTTGCGGCTAAGGGCCTCATCCTTTTCTCCCTCAGACATTTCACTCAACTCATCGGGTGTAAGCTCTACGCCCCTTTCCACATGGTAATTCCTGTCGTAGGCGTGTCGCCACCTTAGAGAAGCCCACCCCTTATCGTTCAAGCGGAAGAATTCGGGGTGGTTTGTGAATATCTCTTCCCAACTTTTCCCACTAAGAGGCTTTCCAAGTGTTTCCGCCCAGTCTTCAACTCTTCTGCTGGCCCATTTATACGAACTCAATAACTGCAGAGCAGCAACAACATCTGCCAGTCGCCAGTCATTCGCCAAATATGGCGATTTGGTTGCGTTCATAGCAATCTCTCCTAGCTGCTAGCGTAGAGCCCGGCACATCCCTTGCTCCGACCTATTTTATACCTTCTATTTTCGTTCTTCAAGCCACCCGCGTATAGTGAACCCCAGATGCCGAGGCAAGCACTCGTCGCCCATTGCAAATGAGCTGTCATGTCTGCTAGAAGAATCCGGCATTTAGCAGTTGGGAGAACGCACAGCCATGCATCCCATTCCCTTCATGACGGCCAACTATATCGCCAGGCAACTCGGCTACCACATGACAGGGGGTTTGAACAGGGCGACGTGGCTATGTGGGAATACTTCCGGCCACTGGAAACGTTCGCAGTGCGGTTTGAGGAGGTGGCTGCTCGACATGCATGCCCTCACAGGTTCACCGGCGAGCACGCAGCCCACATCACGGAGATACTATGCGCCACCACCGAGGCCGCAAAGACCGGCCGCCCTGTCGACATCGTATTAGACTTCCCAGCGCCTGCGCCTATGGAATGGGCTATCTAAGTCGCAGCCAGATAATAGGAGACGGAAACGCGAAGACGCCAAGACGCCAAGACGCCAAGACGCCAAGTACCACGCCAAGGTTTAGGATTGTTATTCAAGAAAAAGGACCAGAGTACGACATGATGTACTCTGGTCCTTCTCTGTACACTCCAAACCTTATCCTTCTTGGCGTGGTCCTTGGCGTCTTGGCGTTTAGACTCGTCTACTAAGCTACTCCTGCACCACAACCAGGTCTCGCGTGATGTAGGCATCGCCGGCGGAGGCGGGGGTGGAGATTTTGTACCAGCCGCTGTTGGAGGCGAGTTGCGTGCCCCGCGAACTTGGAGAGCCGCCCGAACTTGAGGAGTTAGAGGGTGGCCGCCTGGACGGTTCGAGCAGCGGGAAGGCTTCACCGAAGTCGGCACTGTCCACTTTGGCGGCGCTGGTGCTTGCCGCATCGCGGACGTTGACGCCGTTCGAGAGCACAACGACGCTACGGGCATAGGGGCTTGTTGAGGCTTGTTTCTCGGCCTGGGCCTGGAGGCGCAGTCCCTCGGCGCGGCGGGCGTAGTAATTCTCCACTCCCGCCACAACCCCACGGGCCAGAAGGTCGGGCTTGTTGAACATCAACGCTCGGTCAGCCGCGTTGCTCATGAACCCCATCTCCAGTATGGCAGCGGGCGTTTCCGAGCCGAGCCGGTACTCCTCGCCCCTGTATGTGCTGTAGGCGTAGTAGCCGCGCATCGCCCGCGTGATGCTGCCGTCCTGGGGCATGCCCGTCACCTTCGCATAACCCATGTCAACTGACTGCACCAGCAGAGCGTCCAGCGCCGCCACTTCGGACCGCCAGCGGGTCGAGACTTTGTAGCCTCGGGCCGCGGTGCCGGCGCTACCGTCGGCGTGCAGTGAGATGAAGAGGTCAGCTTTGTAACCGGTAGGCACCGTCGCAGGCAGCACTTCGACAGTCAGCCCCTTGCTTCGCAACATGGCGGCGGCCCGCTGGGCGATATCGACGGTCACCTGCGCCTCGGTCCGACCGCCTCCGCTGGCTCCCGTGGAGGTTCGCAGCCGGGCCAGCGGCTCAGGCAACTCGGCGGCTTTCCAGTGTCCCGCCTGGATAGCGACGTTCACTTTGGGTGCCGCCGACGCCGTTGACTTGGCGGAAGAGGCAGAGCCCACCAGCAACTCGCGGTCGGTACCGGCATAGGCGGCGTGGCCCGGCCACGCCAGCGCAAGTATGGCGAATAGAAGGACGTAGATAAGCGCTCGGTTCTTCATGGGCGTATGCGGCTCCTCGGCAGCTTGTTCGTGGGGGTGGCAGATACCAGGCATTACTATTCTACCAGCCTTAGATTAAAAACAGACAGCAGAAAAATTAAACTTGGGTTAAGCCTCAGTTGCCGCAACATTAGATATACGCAGACGGAGATGAGTACCCAAGCCCCTACTTTGTCATTTCGAACGCAGTGAGAAATCTCGTCCTTCAGCTTGTGTGTTGGCTTGCGGCGACCCCCTGGATCGCTTGATTGTGGAATGGTATGGATAATGCAAACTCTTGCGTACGACGGGAGCTTATCTGCTGCGTGGAGGGAGAGCTTGGGCGAGGGATCACCTGTGGTGGCGCACGTCGAGCAGGAGCAGGAGCAACAGGGCGGAGGTACCTCGTTGCCTGTGCGGGTGTGGCGGGCGCTGAACGGGCCGCCGGGGAAGCGCGAGTACACCCTGACACGGTGGCTCTTTCTGCGTGGGCTTGGCGTGGTGTACCTGGTGGCCTTTGCTTCGCTGTGGGAGCAGGTGTTAGGGCTGATTGGCAGCAGGGGCATACTGCCGGCCGCCGGCTTCCTGCAATCGGTGGACACTTCGGGCGACCCGGCTCACTTCTGGATTGTGCCCACGCTGGGGTGGTTCAACAGCAGCGACGATTTCCTGCTATTCCTCTGCTGGGGCGGGGTTCTGCTTTCGGTGCTGCTGATCATAGGGGTGCTGCCCGGCCCCGTGCTCGCGCTGTTGTGGGCCTTTTACCTGTCGCTGGTGGGGCTGGGGCAGGACTTTCTCTCTTTCCAGTGGGACGCGCTGTTGCTCGAAACGGGGTTCCTGGCGATCTTCTTCGCGCCACTGCAACTCTGGTGGGGCGTGCCGAGAGAGGTGCCTCCGTCCAGGGTCGTACTGTGGCTGTTGCGGCTGGTCCTGTTCAGGCTGATGTTCTTCTCGAGCGTGGTGAAGCTGGTGAGCGGCGACCCCACCTGGCACGGGCTGACCGCGCTCGACTACCACTACTGGACGCAGCCGCTGCCCAATCCAGTCTCCTGGCTCATGTACCAGCTACCCGCGCAGTTCCACCAGCTTTCGACCCTCATCACGCTGGTGGTCGAGCTTGGC
>JAXDKH010000380.1:0-4121 GCA_034667185.1 Chloroflexia bacterium
CTACTTCCGGCTCTATAGGTTGCAGCTTCTGCGTGCCGAGCACAATCGTGCCCAGGTTGTCTTCGAGGATGGAGGGGGATTGCGGCTGCTCGACCTTCTCGGTGCGGCGCAGCAGGTGCAGTATACGGGCCAATCCGTAACCCGCCAGCACGTACAGGGAGAAATCGAGCAGCACCGCGAAGCGCACCGGCACCCGTAGCGCCTTGAAGCCAGGTACCCAGTCGTACAGCAGCGCGTAAGGCAATGGTATTTCCCTGGTGGTGCCTGGCAGGTTGTGGCTCAGGCCGAAGGTGAGCACGAAAGCGATAAGGCCGAGGATGGGGTAATACCATCGCTCGCGTCCGCGTCCCAATACCAGGCCGACGATTGCCAGCACCGAGGCCACTATGCCGGGGAATAGCTCGCGCTCACCCACCTGGGATACCCAGGAAGGCGCAAGCACGTGCCCGTAGAGCCAGTTGCTAGCCAACACGTTGCGGTAGTAGCTCCAACTCGCCCCCCAGTTCTGCACTTCGTAACTGGTGCGCGAGAAGCCGAGGTCCTGGTTCAGTTGCAGGTAGGGCCAGAAGACTGGGCCGAGAATCAGTCCAATCACGACCACGCCGATGAACGCCCCCAGGCCCACAGGTGCCCACTTCACGTCGGCTACCTTGATGGCTTCTCGGAACTCCACGATAGCCCACCACACCAGGTAGATGAGCACCGCGATTGCCAGGAAGTAGGTATAGTAGATGCTGGAGAGGCCCATCATCACGAAGCCGAGCGCCGCCAGGATGAGCCAGAGGGTAGCCCTGGGGTGTTGCACTATCGACTTCTGCTGGATAGCGCCGTAACGCGAGGTCCAGTGCCCGTAGTCGAGCACGCCCAGGCCCCGGCGTAGCGCCCACAGCGTGAAGGGGAACCACTGGGTCGAGAGCATATGCAGATGCCCCATCTGCATAAAGCGGAAAGGGCAGAAAGCAAACGCCACGCCAGAAAGCAGCCCGGCCAGCCTGCTCCCGGTAAGGTCGCGCACCAGCAAATAGGTGAAGATGCCGGTGAGCACGAAGGTGAGCAAGATATAGAAGTTGGAGGCGAGCGCGGGGTTGCCCGTGAGCAGCAGGATGGGCAGAGTGAGCAGCGTCTCACCCAGCAGGTTCTCGGAGAAGGCCAGGGAGTGGCGGTAAGGATAGAAGAAAGGCGCTTCAAAGAGGCCGGCGGGGTTGGTGGTGAGGGCGTGGGCGTTCCACTGCAGCGTCGTCATCTGCACGATCACGTCGCCGAAGGGGTTAATGGCCTGCCCCATGTAGAGGGTCCAGGGCCAGGTCATCAGCACGGTCAGCACGATGAACAGCAACGTGACCAGCAGTGGCTCTACGCCGGGCTTCGCCAGCCACACCGACCACTGCAACGGAAGCACCCTGCGCGGGGCCGAGGCGTGCACCTGCTCTCCCACGACCACCCCCGCGCCCTCTACGGCACTACTAGCCATTTACCACCCACACAGAACGCACGCCAATGTGCATACAACCACCTCATAGTATGTAATTACGAATTACGAATTGTGAGTGACGAGTGAAACCTAAACGAACCTTCATCCTCTTGGCGGTCCCAGCCCCAATTCGTAATTCGTAATTCGTAATTCGTAATTATCCCTCATCACTCGCCAGGTCGTGCGGCCCCATCTCGTCCTCCAGGTTGACGGCGATGAGGTAGCCGCGGGCGCGCTCGGTGAGAGGGTAGCGGGCCACAAGCTGCCAGAAGCGCGGCGAGTGGTTGGCCTCCACCAGGTGCGCCAGTTCGTGAATGATAACGTAGTCGAGCACCCACAGCGGCATATGCCCTATGCGGTCGGATATACGTATCATCCCTGTGGAGGGCGTGCAAGAACCGTACCTTTTTTCCTGGTTGCCCACCCACTTGATCTCGTTGATGCGCAGCTTGCCGTTGAAGTGGGCCTTGTTCAAGTCCGCTGCTCGCTTCTTAAGGTCCGGCAGTTGCTCGCGCTTCTGTTTGCGATGAGCCTTCAGCACCCGTGGCAGCAGCTTATCGACAAGCTCGCGTTCTTCCTCCAGAGATATGCCAGCAGGCACCCGCACCACCAGTTTGCCGTCCACCAGGCGCGCGGAGGCAGTCTTGACGCGGTTGTGCGAGCGAATGATCTCTACGGGTATTTCTTCGGGCATGGCGGAGACAGGTTGCCGGGTGAATGCGTAACCAGTATACGCCATACAATTAGGGCGGTACCAATAGGGCGCCCCAACCTCGCCTACTTATTCATGCACGGCTGTAATAGCGTAGGATAGCAGCACCCAAAACCTCTCTTTGTCATTCTGAACGCAGTGAAGAATCTCGTCCTTCACCAGGATGTATCACCTTTCTTATGTGGCATACTGGCCGTACGAAAGGTGGAACCTGGGTGCTGGAGGACGAGATTCTTCACTGCGTTCAGAATGACAAAGCCCTCATTTTGCCTCGCAATTCAACTTTGACACAGCCATGATCACCATACTCATAGCCTTGACAATCCCAGGCACATTGCTATACTTCGACCAGGAAGTCACACAGCTTCGTATTTCTCAGACAATACCCAGGTACGCTGAGTCTCGCACCTTGTAGAAGGCGCTCTTTATTGCATTCCTTCTAAGCCTCTTAGTCCACTCACCGCCCGTCACTCTCCCACCGTTTCCTGCCGTTCCACACTTCCTACAAGGCCCCGGTAGCACTCTATTGTGCTGAGGTTTGCCTGGGATCTACGGGCGAGTTCCCTTAAGCGAGGACATCAGGGGGAATGATGGAAACCACTACCAAGACTATTGTATTCATCCACGGCGCCTGGCTAACCTCCCTATCGTGGGAGAACTATATCGAGTACTTCGAGAAGAAGGGTTACACGTGTATCGCTCCTGAGTGGCCGCTGAAGGATAGGCCCGCCGAGGAACTGAGGGCTAACCCTCCGCCAGAGCTAGGCAGGCTGGGAGTCAAAGAGCTGGTGGACCACTTTGAGGCCATCATCCGCAGCCTACCTGAGCCTCCCATCCTGATAGGTCATAGCTTCGGCGGGCTAATCGTGCAGCAACTGCTGGACAGGGGTGCCGGCAGCGCGGGCGTCGGCCTGGACTCGGCGGCACCGGAGGGCGTGTTCGCGGTGACCGGGACGGTCCTAAAGGCGAACGCGGGCGTGCTGTTGGGGTGGATGAACTGGAAGAAGGCAATCCGCATGTCCCTCCCTCAGTTCCAGTACGCCTTCACCAACACCTTCCCCGAAAAGGAGCAGAAGTACTATTACGAGCGCTACGTAGTGCCCGAAACCGGGCGCATCTTCTTCCAGGCAGCCTTCGCGATGCTGGATCCGCACCACGCTATCCGCGTCAACTACAAGAACAACGACCGCGCCCCTCTCTTGCTGATCGCCGGTGAGAAGGACCACCTGGTACCGCCCAGCGTCACCCGGTCGAACTACACGCGCTACAAACACTCCACGGCCCGCACAGACTTCAAGGAGTTCAAGGGGCGCTCACACCTGATCAGCTCCGGGGAAGGTTGGAAGGAGGTGGCGGGCTACATAGCCGGCTGGCTTGAGCAACTACCAGGCAAGGCAGCGAGCCAGTAGGTCGTGTTCGTGCCCGCCGTGATTACTGAGGTCAGCCTGCGCCATACTCATCCTGCGACACCGGCTCTAACCAAGTCGTCTGTCCAAAGGTGATTGCCAGATGCTGCATGGCATGTTCTTCATCGGGGTGCGCGCCATGCCAGTGCTCGGTGCCTGGCGGTATGTGCGCCACGTCACCTTCGACGGCATCCAACGCCCGGCTCCCGCGCATTTGCACCCGCCCATGCCCATTGAGGAAGTAGAGCACTTGCTCTCCACTGTGGAAGTGCCAGAAGGTTCTCGCTCCTTTTTCGAACGTCACGCGCCCAATCAGTAGTTGGCATGCTTCGTTCGCGGTCACCGGCTGGAAATATGTAGTGCCCGTGAAATTGTCCGGCGCTCCCTCTCGACGAGGTATGTCATCCATATGTTCGCGTTGCAGGCTCATCTCATTCCCCCTTTCAGTCTAGCGACCAGCCCCGCGCTCAAGCTCTTCGGGGTATCACACCCCTTGCATCGCAGATTACGATGCGACGGCATCGATCTCGTG
>JAXDKH010000381.1:0-7579 GCA_034667185.1 Chloroflexia bacterium
ACCTGCAGGGGATGCCGTAGCGCCAATCGGATTGGCGCTACGGCATCCCCTGCAGGTCCCCGGGGGCAGGTTGCAGGAGCCTCAGGAGCGTCAGGAGCCTCGGGTGGGCAGCAGGGGACCCAGGTGCAGCCGGGAGAGCCGAGCATGCCTCTACGTCCTGATTTGCGTCTCCTGCCCCAGGACGGAAGCCAGAACGGGGGCCAGCGTTCGAGGGCAGGCGGAGCCAGTAGGGAAGGTAGGAGATTGGCGTTGGGGGCGACGGGCTTGCCTGCGATGCCCCGGTCGCTTAAGAACCTGCTAATGATGCGTGCTTTGGAGGCGGGGAACGGGGGGTCGCATGCTATAACGACCTACCCCGTCCCGCTCGACCGCCACCATGCCCACTTCACCATCCAGGGTGACATGGCGCTCGACGTGGACCTGCCGGAGTTCCTCGACGAGAGAGGGCCGGCCCCAACTGGCTACGATTGGCAGGTGTGTCTTCTGTGTGGCTTCGTCAGTCTCCGGTGGATGGACGTTGTGCTGGGCCAGCGGGTGGCCGCAGACCAGCTCCCCGACACATCCCCCTTCAGGTTGCCTGATCGCCTCGTGGTCGAAGGGCAGGCGATCCTAGGCGGCGTCACCTCTCGCGTAGACGGTGAGCGGCAAGCAACGGCCACCGGTGAGGTCCCGCTGGAAGGTCCGCTGGAAGGTCCGCTGGAAGGTCCGCAGTTAGAGGACATCGAGCACATCGAGGTCGATGAGCGGCCTGAGGAGCCAGAGGAGCCAGAGGGTCCTGAGGAGACAGGGACGCCGGAATGGACGGCGGCGATTGACACAGGCGGGATAGCCGTTGAGGGTATCGAGGTCGTCGGTGTTCGAGCGGTCGTGGAAGTGACGGACGTCCCTGTCTATGAAGGCGACCCCGGTGACGAGGTACAGTCTAGATTATCGCCAGCAGAGCCGGCCATCGACTGGAGGAGCGAGGCGGGCAAGCTGCGCATGCAACTCAACGACGCCTGGTCACGCTACGTCATCCTGGAGCGAGTGAACGACAGCCTTGAGAACTCTAACCACCGCCTCCGCGACATCGTTGCGCGGCTGGGGGAGCAGACTGGCCGCCTGGAGGCTGCAGAGTGCCGTCTCCGCGACGAGCTGGCCGCCGCCCACCTCAAGCTCAAGAGCATGGAGTTGAGCTTCAAGATTGCCGGGCACGAGCGGGACATCGTCCAACTGCGCTTTGAGCAGTGGAAGGTTGAATGCCGTCTGGAGGACCTGGAGGTGCCGCCGGTGCTGCCTAGGACCGGCGCTACCGAGTGGCTGTCCGCGGCCCAGGTGGAGGCCGTGCCGGAAGCTCTGGAGGCTGAAGCCGCCGCTCTGGTTGGCGCACGGGCCCGCTAGGGAGCCGCTATGACAGTCCGCAGCGGGCGCTACGCGCTCCTCGTCTCGCCCCCCCCCGATTTGGATGGCGGCAAGCCGTTGGGGCTGCAGGAGCCTGGTGAGATGCTCAGGCGCTTGTACTGCTTCCGGGCTTTCCTGCCGGTCGAGCGGCGGGCCGATTGGATCTCGCTGCTCGATGACTGCTTCGATGCGGTGGACTGGTGGCGGCGAGCGGCCAAGTGCCCCTCGTGCGGCATGCCGGAGGGATGGTGCACTACCTTGTGCGTCTGCGCTGATTGCGGCGGGCCTCGCCGGTTCGTGCAACTCGGGTTCGCCGGCGTGCAGGACCTGGCGAGCGATATAGATTATTCCACGACAAATAAGCCCAAGGGTAAAGGGAGAGAAAGGAGAGCGAAGATGGTAGCAACTCAGGAAATTGTGGGGCAGGAAGCCCTGGGTGAAGGCCGAGGTGAAGGCCTGGAGCCGTTCACACTGGCAGAGAAAGCGCTGGGGGTGGCCGTCAACCGGGTGGTGGACATGCCCCTCGATTGGCTGGTAGCGGACCCCGGCAACGAAAGGAAGGACGTCGACGAGGGCATAGACGAGATGCAGGAGAGCATCCGCGAGGGTGGGGTCCGGGAGCCGCTTATAGCCTATCGTGTTGGCCCCAACCAGTACATGCTGTCGGGCGGCCATCGCCGGCGGCGCGGGGCGGAGTTGGAGGGGTTGAGGAGCCTCCTGGTGCTGGTGAGGGCAGCGCCCCAGACGGAAGCGCAGCAGGCCCTGGACCGGTTGGTGTTGAACCTCCAGCGCAAGGAGCTGTCCGCCCTGGAGAAGGCTCGTGGCTTCCAGGCAGTGCTCGACAGCAGGCCTGGGATGACACAGGGCGAATTGGCCCGCAAGCTGGGGATTTCGCAGCCGCAGGTCGCCAATACGTTGCGGTTGTTGAGCCTGCCCGATGAGGTGCTCACCGTCGTTGAGGAGCAGGGCCTGCCGGCAGGCGTTGGTACAGCCCTGCTCAAGATCACCGACGACGAGATGGGGTACTCCGGGAAGAAGGGCCGGAGCGCTCTTGAGGTCCAGTTGGCGTTCGCGAGCCGGGCCGCCCAAGAGGGGTGGTCGGTGCACGTGGTCGAAAAAGTAGTCGCGACACACCTCGGAGAGCAGAAGCACGTCCGGCAGTACCTCGAGTCACAACGCAAGCAGCGCGAAGAGTCGGCCAGGCGGAATGACAAAGCTCTTGCAGACGCCAAACGCAATGTAGCCGCAGCGGAAGGTCAGCCCGTGCCTCCAGCCCTTAGCGATGAGGAACTGGTAAAGCAGGAGCGTAGCAAGGCGTTTTTCGAGGGGAGGGCTCGCACTGCCAGGATCAAGGTTGCCCACGCCACACTGCGGAAGGTTACTGCGATTGATCCGAAGGGCGGGCCGTCCCTCGACCACCTGAAGCTGGCCGCGATGGCCATAATCGACTTCTTTGGATACTCCGAGACCGCTGAGCTTTGGGAGATGCCCTCGAAAGATGTGCTCAGGAAGTCGGTCCTGGCCGCTACGGGAAAGAGCGAGTTGCTGTTACTGCTTTCGCAGTTGGCCCTGTCCCGCCTCAACGTGACCTGGGACGGCATGAGCCTGGCAGCGCAGACAACCGAGACGTGGCAGTTCGCCAATGCGGCGTGGGACCTAAAGGCGGCTCTAAGCGCGGGTCTTCAGGAGGCCGATTTACTCGACAGTCATGGCAACAAGATCATCCCTGGCCCCAAGCAGAAGAGCAAGAGGCGCAGCCCTGAGCTGCAGCAGCAGGGGCAGGCAGTCGGTGTAGACGAAGAAAGGCAGGACTGAGCATGTTCCGACAGGGCATTGAGGCGCTCGGCCTGTGGATCGAGCAGGATACGCCGCGGACGCCGAAGTCAGGGCGCTTCTACGTCTTCCGGCACGGCAGGATCGTGGGGGACTTCAGCCGGAAGGAGCGACGCCTCGCGCTAGAGAAGTACAACGAGCTTCGTATCGCCGCCGGTGGCCGTCTTGCCACGCCTTCGACAGCAAGAAGATTGACCGTTGGTGAGCGGGAATCGCTTATAGCCGGAGAGACCGCGTTCATGGCTACTTATTACGAAGGCAGCAACCCGGCAAAGCATATACACAGCCGGCGTTGAAGGAAGGAGACGGACAGTTGTCAGTTGCAGGGGCACCCAGCAGGCCCGCCATACGTTACTACGGCTCCAAGTGGACAGCCGCACCGAGGATCATCGCGCAGTTTCCGGTGCACGAGTGCTACGTCGAGCCGTTCGGGGGTGGCGCTTCGGTCCTGCTTCGCAAGCAGCCCTCACCGGTCGAGGTGTACAACGACCTGGATCACAGGGTCGTACGCTTCTTCCGCGTGCTGCGGGAGCGCGCCGAGGACCTGGTGAGGGCCATCGAGCTTACGCCGTACTCACGGCAGGAAAGCAGGGAGGCTCGCCAGGGGCTGGACACCGAAGATGACCTGGAAGCAGCCCGACGGTTCTATGTTGCCGCCGTCCAGGGTCGGGGAGGTGCTGTGTCGCAGTGGTCGCGCGGGTGGCGCTACCATCGCACGGTGGCCCAGGACAACTCCTATGACAGCATCCGGGAGTGGAATACGATAGACCACCTCTACGCGGTCGCCAGGCGGCTCAAGAGCGTGTACATCGAATGTGAGCCTGCCCTTACGGTGATCGGGCGCTTCGATGGCGCCGACACGCTCTTCTACGTGGACCCGCCCTACGTGCAGGCCTCGGTGTCCAGATCGGCCCGGAAATCATACAGCCACGAGATGGACGACCAGGCTCACCGGGAGCTAGCCGAGGCCCTCCACCGGATCAAAGGCATGGCGGTCGTGAGCGGCTACGAGTCGACGCTGTACGAGGAGCTGTTCTCCGGGTGGGAGCTGGTCAGATGGAAGCAGCGCGACGGCGTGGGGCGCGACAAGGTGGAATGCCTGTGGCTGTCGCCGGCGGCGGTCGCCAGGGGCACCCAGCCGAGGTTGTTTTAGGATGAGTATGGTGAGTATGGTGAGTATGGTGAGTATGGTGAGTATGGAGTCTTATTTGTGAATTACCGGCTAACCCGTATGATCCGGCAGATTGCCCTGTCCAAGAGCGACCGCGACGTCCTGCTGGTCATGGCCGAGCACTGCGACTACAACAGCATACGATGCCAGGAGACTGCGCCGGACCTGGCGTGGGAGCTGGACTGCTCCAGAGAGCACGTGCTCCGTGCCCAGAAGCGGCTCCTCGCGAGCGGGCTGCTCGTGCGGGTCTCAGACAACCGCGGTGGTGCCGGCAGGGCTGTCGCGTATGAGCTACACCCTGAGTTTGGGGACCGCAAGCCACCCCGCGAGAGCGACCCCAACTGCGATGTGGGAGGGACCGATAACGGTGATCGTGGGGGAGGGACCGATAACGGTGATCGTGGGGACAAAAACAGTGACCGCATCCAGTCACCGTTCGCAACCCAAAACGGTGACAATTCTGCCTCGCTCGGAGCAGGGCTGCCGGGGGGAACAGTGACCGTGGGGACCGATAACGGTGATCGTGGGGACAAAAACAGTGACCGCATCCAGTCACCGCAGGACGCTCATTCGAAGATTAAGGATTCTAGGATGGGATTCGATGATTCGAATCGTCCATCGGTCGCAAAAAAAATGGGGAGTTTCGACCGGAGCGGACAGGGTGGTCATGACAATGGGGGCCAGCAGAACGGCGCTCGACCTGGGTTAGCCTCAAACGAGGCAGGGGACAGGACCCCATCCGCTTACTCGCCGTACCTGGCGGCGGTCGTCACCGATTTCTCAGACGAGTTTGGAGATTCGTCGCACACGGTCTCGAACGTCACCCAGGTCCTGCGTCTCTGGAGTGGTAGCGGGCAGCCGGAGAGCGACTTCGTGGAGGTGCTCTACGAAGCCAAGAGGCGCACCAGGGAGTACCAGGGCAAGCAAGGCGCGAGGGGTATCCAGAACAAAATGGCGTACTTCTTCACGGTGCTCCGCGATCTGGTGCAGGAGTCTCTGCTGGTGCAAGGCGTTGGGGTTGAACCTGCCTTGGGAGAGGACAGGGCACCTCCGGAGGGGCTGCCTATCTCCGGTGCAGGAGCCACTGTGGGGTTTAGCACCTGAGCGCCAAAGCAGAGTTGAGAGTGTTGAGCGAAGAGGAGAGCGACACCATGCAGAACCAAGAGCGAAGTCCTGACTACGAGCTTGCCCCGGACTGGGTAGGGGAGTACCCAACTAACAATCGCCACCCAGAGATGGTCCTGATCGACCTGGGCGACGGCTCCGAAAAGGAGTGGAGGGCGGCCACTATCGACGAGGCGCAGGCCCTGGCGGACCCACGGTCGTCCCTGGGAGACCTGCTCCAGCCATATGCTCGAATAGGGCGCTTGACGTACATGACTTACAACTAGGTCTATAAACCGGAAGAGGGAGAACGCAAATGTTTACCAGGTTTACCAGGCTCAAAGCGCCAATGTTCAGAATGCCGTCGGGGGCGGAGATGAGGTCATTCGTAGCACGTTTGCGCCAGCGCGTCGTTACGGCGTGGCCGTCGCTGTGGGACGGCCTGGTTGCGCTGTCGAAGCTGATCGCGGTCTTCACTTTCGGCATGACCGTGTGGCTGGGCGATAGTCGCGCGGACAGCATGGACGCGGTAGCCTTGGTGTACCTGACAACGCTGGTGTTGGCCGGCGCAGTGCTCTGGGTGGACTTCTGGCGAGGGCCTCGCGTCATAAGGGTAGTGGACCCGGACTTTGTACCCGGCTCCTGGCCGCACACGGGTGAAGGTGAGAGCCACGTCCACACGACCGTCGTCGGTCGCCGGCGAGCACAGGTCGAGACGGACCCCAGCTTCAGGACGGTGGCAGCAGTCCAGGACCCGCGCGTAGGCGCGCGCATCTCGATGTACGGCCACTCCGTCATGGTGGTCGGACCCTGTGCTCACAGGCCGTCCTGCTACGTCGTGGTGTGCCTTTCGGGGGACCTGTCCGGGAGCAGGTGGCTGGCGGACAAGGGCTGGGTTACTCGGAAGTGCCGGCGGGCTGGGGTATTGCTGGAGGCTCGCCCGGAGTAGAGGCCTCAGTGGGCGTGTCAGCGGACGTGTCAGCCGGTGCGCTCCTGTCCTTCACCTCCCGGTACAGGCGCTCCGTCGCATAGATCATGACTTCCGTCCGTGTAGCGCCGAGGAGGGTTGTTAGCTCCTCTAACTGTCGGTCCGTCTCATCTGTAACGCGCAAGGTGATTAGCTTTTTCGGCATAGTGTTTTCTCCTAACGTCATGAGAGCAGTATATCAGATAGATACACGAATATGCAATACCCCCTTGACAAACGTATATCAATTTGATATACTATGAGTGCCGAGAGGCGAGAGACACCTAGTCAAATCAAGAGTGAAAAAGAGAGGTTGAGAGATGGTAGCAGCGACAGCACAGGCAGCACAGACGGACAGTATCACAGTGACAATCCCGGTCCCGCAGTTTCAGAGTGAGGCGGACTTTGCCGAGTGGCTGAACAACAACCCCGGCCTGTGGTCGGACGGGCAGTATTCGGGCTTCGAGCTTATGCAGCACGGCTGGCTGGCCGCAGGCAGCCCTGAGTTCGGCTCGACAGACATCTCCGACGTGGCCGTCTTCACAGAGGGGCCGCAGAGCGTTGCGAACATCGACGGGCTGGCCCAGTATTTCTTCGAGGGGCCGTTCGCAGGTGAGTATTACCTCACTAATTGCCCCGATGCGCACGACGGCTTCGGCAGGCTCTTCTTTCTGGGGACTGACTTCACGAAGAGTCGCCGGGATGACTATGGTGATGCGCTGTCGGGTCTCTGGGACATGCTGCGCGACGGGTCTCCCGTGCGAAAGACGGACCGGGCGGGCGTAGGCACCAAGGGCACTCGCAAGTATCAGGGTATTGTCGGTCGGTTCTGGGTGGCCTTTAGATAGGCCACCCGGTAAGAAAGGAGTGCCTCGGTGTGTACGGTACGCGGGCTGGGCGGGAAGGCTTGCGTCGTTACGTGCCCTATCACCGGATATCCGGATGTGCGCTTTCCAGATAGTGCAGTTGCCTGGACGCGCGATGGGCATGTGTCTATCGTAGGGACGCCTGGGTTCATGGATGAGGTGCAGTTAGCGAGGATCGACTGGGAGCTGCAGCTACTGTTTTCGCCAGCGCCTGATAGCGTGGTGTTTCCGAAGCTGGGAATCAGCTATGACACGAAC
>JAXDKH010000382.1:0-5178 GCA_034667185.1 Chloroflexia bacterium
TCATGCCTACGTAAAGGGTGCGAGATGTGTTTGACATGATGTAGACGTAGTAGTGGCGCATTGTATGGTCCTCATGTGGGTCTCTTTGAGTCTCTTATGATGTTCCAGGTGAGGAGTGGGAGTTCGATAGGTGAATGGGGGTGTAGGAAAGGGGGTGTTTAGGAGGTAGAGGACGAGATTTCTCACTGCGCTCGAAATGACAAGATGGGGCTGATGTACTGAATGTTAGGCGCTGAGCCATAAGTACCAGTGGAGAAATGTTACGGCTCTATGGCATTTGCGAGTGAGTAATTCAAAGTTGGTGCCCACTACATCTTTGGGCCTATTGACAGGCGCGGCAGGAACGTATATATTATGCCTGCACGTAGCTTCTCCTCAAGCTATCATTTGATGCTGCGTGCCTTTCTGCACGCGCTTCACGAGTGAACTTGGCTGACATGTGTTGTCCTGCCGTGTGAGCGCAGAACCCCACAGTCTCGCCCCCAATACTATCGGGAGGTTTTCTATGCAACTTTTCCAGGCAAGGAGCAGAAGGACGGGCCAATGGGTGACCGAAATCGCCGCGCTCCTCGGAATGCTCATCTACATAGGCATCGTCGAGTTGATTGTCAACACTGCGAACCCCACGCTTGAGGGTTTCGGCCTCGTGGGCATAAGCGTAGTGCTGGCGATCATACCGGCGGCCCTGTGGCTGTTCCTCTTCTACGTCCAGGACCGAGAGGAGCCTGAACCCACCGTGTACGTGGTGCTCATGGCGGTGCTCGGCGCGATCCTGGCGGCCTCCATCGGCCAGCCACTCATCAACGGCTTCTTCCGCGCACCTGAGTGGCTCGGCAATAACATGCTGACCACTATCCTCGGCTCGATCCTCGTGGTCGGCTTCGTCCAGGAGTTCCTCAAGTACGCGGGCGTGCGCTTCAGCATGTATTACTCCGCCGAGTTCGACCAGCGCATGGACGGTGTGATCTACGGCACGGCAATCGGTCTCGGCTACGGCACCATGCTCAACATCCTGACCGTCGTCAACAGCGGCGGCGTGAATCTGGGCGTGGGCGTGATCAATATCGTGGTCACGGCGCTCGTGCAAGGCGCGCTGGGCGGCTTTACCGGCTACTTCCTGGGCCGCCAGAAGATGGACGCGATGCCTGCCTGGTGGATGCCCGTGGGCGTGACCATCTCGGCCACGCTGAACGGCCTCTTCACCTGGCTCAGCAGCGAGATCACCCGCGCACCCATCACCGTCTCGGCGGGCGAGGCCACAGGCGGCTACAACCCCTGGCCCGCGCTCATTGCCGCTATCGTCCTGGCCCTGTTGCTCCTTGCCGGCATTTTCGCCCTGATCCGCAGCAACTACAAGGCCGACGAAGGTTTGGGAACTGTTTAGCGAGTAATTTGAGATTTCAAAATCCGAATTCCGAAATCCCAAATTCCAAATCGAGAGGAACTAAAGCATGGTAACAACAGTTAGAACAGTCGCACCCACCCCGCGGCGGACCACCAACGAAAGGGTATCTGCCCTGCTCGTGGTGCTGATCACGCTGGTGGCGCTGGTAGCAGGCTTCCTGCTCCGCAACTCCACGGAGTCGGCAACCAAGAGTTTCACTACGCCATATAACCTTACAGTTTCATACCCCGAGGGCTGGCGCATCAACGACAAGGACGCGGCCAACCGCGTGGTGATGAGCGAACCCGGCTCCGGCCGCTTCCCTAACACGTTCGAGGTGACCAACGTCGTGGTTGATGCCTCGGCCCCGTTCACGGACGTGCTGGGCAGCGTGGGCCAGAACCTCGCGGCCAGCCGCGGTACTAACCTTACCGCCTACAGGGTGCTCAGCATCCAGAACCAGGCCGGAGATACCGGCAACCGCTCTCCCTTGATGATCAAGGGCCTTCCCGCAATGATTACCCGCTATGCCTACGTGAGCACTCCCAACAGCGTCCTCACCGAGGGCCTACCAACCGTGGTCGTGGGCACCGACTACCTGCTGCGCAAGGACAACCGCGTGTACGTTTTCACGGTGCAATCCACCGAGCAAAACGAGGCGGATGCCAAGGCCAGGTTCGAGCAGTTTGTTCAAGATGCGAGAATTCCGTAACTCATAACGAGTAACACGTAACGTCCGAGGCGGAGCAACGTACATGAAGTTGGCGCCGTCGCAAATTTCGAGTTATGTGTTACGTGTCACGAGTTACCCATTCACACTAAGAAGGATAATGATATGACAACAAGGAAGTTTGTACGTACGCGCATCCTGGCCGTCATGACAGTGCTCATGGCTACCATGTTCGCGTTCGTTGGCAGCAAGCCGCACGTTGCTACCGCCGAGATCACATCGGAGACGGTCGAGCGGATCTGGCCGGCCGTGGTGCGCATCAACGGTGTGGTGCAGATCAAGCAGGGCAGCCGCACCAGTTGGGAGCCGGTTTATACGTGCAGCGGTAGCATTATATCGCCCGACGGCTTCATTCTCACCAACTACCACTGCACCGACGTTGTGGGCACGTTGCAGGAGGTAGCGCCGGAGCTGAAGAACCCACAGACCAAGCTGCTCATCTCGCTCACCAAGAAGGACGACGAGCCGCCGGTGCCCAGCTTCTTCGCCGAAGTGCGCGCCCAGTCCCCCTACGATGGCGGCCTGGACGTGGCGGTGCTCCAGATCACCGAGGACCTCAACGGCAAGCCCATCGACGGCAGCAGCCTGCATCTGCCGACCGTTACGATTGGCGACTCCGACGCGCTGAAGCTCGGCAACAGGATACACCTGTTCGGCTACCAGGGCATCGGCGGCGATACGATAACCTTTACTTCGGGCGACGTGTCGGGCTTCTCCTACAAGCAGGGAGTAGAGGGCCGAGCCTGGATCAAGCACACTGCCACAGCAGCCGGGGGCAACTCTGGCGGCACGGCGGTGAACGAGAAGGGTGAGCTAATCGGCATACCGACCCAGATGGGTTACGGTGACGCTGAGAACTTCGCCGACTGCCGCCGCCTGGCCGACACCAACGGCGACGGCGTGATCGACGAGAAAGACTCCTGCATCCCAGGCGGCGGCTTCATCAACGCCGTGCGCCCGGTGAACCTTGCCAAGCCGTTCATCAAGCAGGCGCTGGATGGTGTTGGCCCAATCGACCCCACTAACCCCAACGACACCCCTACCGCCACTGCCACACCCAAGCCTAACACCACCCCCACCCCCGGTGCGGGTAACGCCAAGGTGGCGCGCACCTTCTTCGCCTCCGGCGTTGACGAGGACGACCAGCCCACTACTATAGTGAAGTCGCTGCCAAGCAAGGCAACCGACCTGGTCTTCTTCTTCGACTATTCCGGCTTCGAGGAGGGTGTGAACTTCCACCCGCGCCTGTTCGTGGATAACAAGGAGATAGAGGACGTCTGGCCGGAGGAACCGTGGCAGGGCTACACGTCGGGGCAAAGCTGGATCGGCTTCCTCGAGTCGGAACTGCCCGACGGTACTTACAAGTTCCAACTCGACTACAATGACAAGACGGTGGCGACCAACCAGATCAAAATCGGTGGCAACGCAACGAAGGTTCCCTCCGTCAGCGACATCGTCTTCTCAGGCGGCGACAGCACGGAAAGCCAGGGCAACCACCTGATCTCCGGCGATACCACCGAGCTTACCGCCAACTTCAAGTTCGCCAACATGACACGCAACCAGAAGTGGCAGGCGGTCTGGTACCAGCAGGATGCCGACACCGGCGCGTGGACCCAGCTTGATAAGAGCGACAACACGTACAGTGGCACCGGTGGCGCTGGGACGGCCAAGGTCACCGGCGACACGCCCTTCGCTGCCGGGCTGTACCGCCTTGACATCAACTTCGGTAGCGACTTGGCGGGCACAGGCATGGTGACCGTGCTCGGCAAGAACGACGGCCCCGGCCCCAACGGAGATTCAAGCGTCGGGCCGATAAAGTTCGCGAGTGCGATTGACGAAGAAGGCCTACCCGTTGACGAGGGCACCAAGTTCGACTCGGGCATCGAAAGGCTGTATGGCATATTCGACTACGCGGGCCTCAAGGACGGCATGACGTTCAACATCACCTGGCTTATCGATGGCGAGGAGACTTCCAACCAGGACTTCGAGTGGAACCTGGGTGCGGAAGGTAACGCCAACGTCTACATCTACGGCTCGCCCGACCCCTCGCCCCTGCCCGACGGTACCTACGAGTTGCGCCTGTCGGTGGAGGGCCAGGAGCTACAGCGGGGCAGCGCCACAATTGGTGACGGCTCGGCCAATCCGACCCCCACGCCTGGGCCCGACTCGAACGAGGGCGTTACCGTGAAGGGCACCATAGTGGACGCGGTCAGCGGCAAGCCTATCGAGGGCGCGGCCTTCGGTGTGCTGGTGAAGGGCGTCACGGTGGACCAGTTCGACGGCAGCGACGACCAGATACTCGATGCGGCTGTCACCGACCGCAACGGCGAGTTCGCGCTCACTGTTCCGCTGACGCCGGGCACCGCTTACTCTGTGCTCGCCGTCGCCGATGGATACAAGACCTTCGGCCAGGACGACGTGGTCTTCAGTGACAAGGCCGAAACCGTGGAGATCAACCTGGAGTTGCAGAAGCGCTAGGTCGCAAGTCTCAGGGAACATGAGTGGGGGGCTGGTGTATAATTGCACCAGCCCCCATTCTTTTCTGCAAGGAGCTTGCTATGCTCACCGGAGTAGTCTTCCCCCAGACCGAAATCGGCGACGACCCAGCCAAAGTGCGCGATTACGCCCAGGCCGCCGAACAGCTTGGCTACTCGCACATCCTCGCTTACGACCACGTACTGGGCGCGAGCGCCGCCAACCGCCCCGACTGGAAGCGGTCGTATACCAGCGACACGATATTCCACGAGCCTTTCGTGCTGTTCGCCTACCTCGCGGGCATCACGCAAAGTGTAGAGTTTGTTACCGGCGTGATAGTCCTCCCCCAGCGGCAAACGGCCCTGGTCGCCAAGCAGGCGGCGGAGTTAGATTTACTGAGTGGCGGACGGCTGCGGTTGGGCGTCGGCATCGGCTGGAACGAGGTCGAATACGAAGCCTTGAACGAGAACTTCCGCAACCGCGCCAGGCGCTTCGAGGAGCAAATCGAGGTGCTGCGCCTGCTCTGGACACAGCCCGTGGTGGACTTCCACGGCCAGTACCACAACATCACCGAGGCGGGCATCAAGCC
>JAXDKH010000383.1:0-17599 GCA_034667185.1 Chloroflexia bacterium
TCATGCCTACGTAAAGGGTGCGAGATGTGTTTGACATGATGTAGACGTAGTAGTGGCGCATTGTATGGTCCTCATGTGGGTCTCTTTGAGTCTCTTATGATGTTCCAGGTGAGGAGTGGGAGTTCGACAGGTGAACGGGGGTGTAGGAAAGGGGGTGTTTTGGAGGTAGAGGACGAGATTTCTCACTGCGCTCGAAATGACAACAGTGCGGCATTGTACGCCATGAGCACCTATCATGAACGGGGTACTGATCCTTCGCTACGCTCAGGATGACAGGGCCTCTCTTGGTTGCCGTGGTTGCGAAGACGGTCGTGGGAAGGCCAGGTGCTGCGGAGCGGAGAGGGCAGTAGGCGCTGCTTGCAACTTTGTGAAACCCTGTGCGTATGTATATTTAGAAGCAGCTTACCGGCGGCAGGTCTTGTGTTTGCGGCGAGGCTGACGAACAACCTAGCTGGGGCATAGACTGGAATGAAGCTTCAATCGGTAACAATCATAAACATAACAATGGCATTTACACATTAGCAACGTGCCAGCACCCCCGAATACTACTTTTGGACTAGCACAACCAGTACTTTCTGTGCATAAAATCGCTTGCAATATACGTGGGCCGGTATTATACTTAGAAAGAAGACGCGGTGTAGTTATACACAGTGCCCATCTTCCAGCGTCTTCCGCTCCCAGTAGCTCGTGTAAAACAGGTAACTAACAGGTGCCACTTTTCCTATATTGTGGCACGCCATTTGCTTTATAGATAGGCGTATAGCGGACCGTAACTACAACAGTCACAGGTTCGCGTAACCCTTGTACGTGTGGGGTCTTTTCCATGCGTGATTGCGCTTTATCTTAAGCGGCTGTATGCAAGGGCTGACATTTTTACTTAAACAACACACCTACCTTCTATGTAGGACGGCTCTCTGGCTATAGAGAGCGAGGGAAAGATTGAGATGATGATAGTGCAGCGTACCCAGATAGAGGAAGCACTACAAAAATACTTTGGTTATAACGAGTTCCGGCCCGGACAGCTCGAGGTTCTCGAGTCTCTGTTGCGGGACCAAGACGTGCTGGCGGTGTTCCCCACCGGCGCGGGCAAGTCGCTCACCTACCAGTTGGCGGCCCTGCTCCTCCCAGGTACGGCAATAGTGGTCTCCCCCCTGATCGCCCTTATGCGCGACCAGGTAATTGACTTGCAAAGCCGCAGCATCGAGGGTGTGTCGCTCATCAACTCGACGCTCACCGACGAAGAGGTGGACGCCCAACTGCTGACGATGGGGCGCGGCGAGGACAAGCTGCTCTACGTTACGCCTGAGCGTTGCGCCGACCCCGATTTCCTGGCTCGCCTGCGCGACATCAAGGTCTGCCTGTTCGTGGTAGACGAGGCCCACTGTATATCAGAGTGGGGCTACGACTTCCGCCCTGCGTACCTGATGCTCAGCAAAGCGATTGAGGCCGCGGGCCGACCCCCCGTGCTGGCCCTGACCGCGACCGCCACCCCGCAGGTGCGCGCCGACATCCAGGACAACCTGGGCCTGCGCGACCCCCGCGTGATCATCCACGGCTTCGACCGCCCCAATCTTACTTTCTCGGTGGTATCGGCTTCGACCGACCGCGAGAAGGACTGGCAACTGCTCAAGATGTTCGGCAAGGCCCCTTCCGGCTTCGAGAACGGCGGCACCGTATCGAACAAGGACCAGTATAACGGCATGACATCGGAAGCGGTCGAGAAGCTGCAGTACATGGACGCCAAGCTGGAAGGCTCCGGCCTGGTCTACGTAGCGACCACCTCCGAGGCCAAGCGCGTGAGCGAGCTGCTCAACGAGCACGGTATCACGGCGGACTACTACCACGGCCAGATGAAGAAGAGCGACCGTGACCGCGTGCAGCAGGCGTGGATGGACGAGATTATCCCGGTGGTGGTGGCTACGACAGCGTTCGGCATGGGCATCAACAAGCCCAACCTGCGCTACGTGGTGCACTATGACCTGCCCGCGTCTCTGGAGGCTTACTACCAGGAGGCGGGGCGTGCGGGGCGCGACGGTCTGCCCTCCAAGGCAATCCTGATCTACGACCCCCGCGACCGCAATATACAGTCGTTCTTCATCGGCGGCAGCGTGCCCTCTGAGGGCAACCTACGCGACCTATGGGACGACCTGCGCAAGGCCCTGCGCGCCAAGGAGAAGGCCAACCCGGACGAGGCCCCGCTGAGGACGCTCACCATCGGAGAGGCTGCCAAGGTCCGCAACCTGCCCGTGGCTCGCATTCGCCCGTTATTGGCGGCGCTTGACCAGGCGGGCGGCGTGGTGGTGGTAAGCGGCAACGGCGACAACGGCGATATGGTGACTTTCCGCAAGACGCACGTGCCGGGCCGCCGGCTGCTGCTTGATATGAAGCAATTGCAGGCCCGCAAACAGTACGAGCAGAGCCGCCTCGACATGATGCTGCGCTACGCCAGCACCCGCGAGTGCCGCCGGAAGCTCCTCCTTAGCTACTTTGGTGAGGACTATACCAAGGAGCACTGCGGCGCTTGTGACAACTGCGTCAAGGTGCTGGCCCAGATGACCGACGAGGCTATCAAGATCTCGCAGCCCGCCGTGCACGTGCCTACAGTGCCCTTCCGCAACGGCGACACAGTGGCCCACAAGAAGTGGGGTAACGGCATGGTGCAAAACCTCGAAGAAGGCACCGTAACGGTCCACTTTCCCGACGTGGGCTACAAGACGCTGGCGCTGGAAGTGGTGATGAACTCGGGGCTGCTGACGGTAGTCAGCTAGTGGTTAGTGACTAGTGGCTAGTGGTTAGTAGAAAGGTTCTAACCACTAGCCACTAGCCACTATTATTCCCCTCTTGCATGCGCTTTCCCCATCTGGTAGAATTGAACTGCGGGAAACAAGGCACGCACTATAGCAAGGAGACCCAACAGATATGGCTATTGATACCGAAAAGATGATATCCAAGACGGCGAATACCGATCTTATCAGCATGAGCCCGATGGCTGCCGCCCAGCTCAAGGAGCTTATTGGCCAGCAGGAGAACGCCAGCGAGCAGATCGGCCTGCGCGTCTTCGTCTATCCCGGTGGCTGCTCCGGCATGTCCTATGGCATGGCCTTCGAGGACCAGCCCGCTGAGGACGACTATACTATCGTTGTGGACGGCGTCAAGCTGTACGTGGACGAGATGAGCGCCAGCTACGTGGGCGGCGCGCAAATCGACTACGAGGACAGCCTGATGGGCGGCGGTTTCCGCATCCTCAACCCGAACGCGGTACGCAGCTGCGGTTGCGGCCACTCGTTCGACACCGGCGCAGACGCTGAGAACGCACGGGGCTGCGGCTGCCACTAATCCGGCACGCGCCGAACTGAATTAGCTTGAATGGGCACCCACTTGCTACAAGTGGGTGTTCTTTTATCCTTTTTACTTAGTGCGCGCCAGCAGGACCAAGTCCCCTTTTGTCATTCTGAACGCAGTGAAGAATCTCGTCCCTCACCACCCATATTGCCTTTTCTCCAACCCAACGAGGTACCAAAAGAAAGGTGGTACATAGTGGTGGAGGACGAGATTCTTCACTGCGTTCAGAATGACAAAGGGGGATAGCGTCCCGGTACCATACCTGGAAAGAATCCCGCAGCCTAATATTCTATTTGTCGCGTAGTATTCTTGATACGAACCTTGTGCCAAGCGTAACCGATGATTTCTCGCCTGAGAACCGCTAACATAACCCTACCCACCCACACACCTGCCGAATGGTTGATGCTCGGCTCCTTTGGCGTGTTCTGCTTCGTTTTCCCGTTCGCTACCTTCCTGATGTCATTCGACCTGATGCCCTGGGGCATGGAGTGGATGAGCAGCCTGTTGCTGGCCATGCTGGGGCTTGCGTGCGGGGCGTGGATGATGGTGAACTTCGGGCGCACTGGCCTCGTGCTCAGTTTGTCGATCTTAGTCTTGGGAATCGCCATGGAATATGTGGGCGTTCTTACAGGCGTGCCTTTCGGAGCGTACAGGTACACGAGAGTCCTGGTGCCGGAGCTACCGGGCGGCGTGCCTCTAGCGATTGGCTTCGCGTGGTTGCTTATTGTCGTGGGTGGGTTGTTTACAGCACGCTGGGTGCTTAATTATGTCAAGGAGAAGCCAGGTAGTCTGTGGTCTGCCCTGCTACTGGGAGCGGTGCTCGCGGTGGGACTGGACCTGCTGCTTGAGCCCGTCGCATACCACGTCAAGAACTACTGGGAGTGGCTGGCCCCCGTGTCAGAGGGCTACTATGGCGTGCCTTGGAGCAACTTTGCGACCTGGCTTATCGCCGCGCTCGGGCTGAACTGGCTGGTAAGCCGAGTTGCGAGCGGAGCAAAGTTGGCCTGGGCTTGGCTGCCCGTGTGGCTGTACGGCATGAACGTCTTCATGTTCGGTGTGGTGAACATGATGCACGGCTTCATGCTGCCGGGGGCGATCATGGCCGTGCTGCTGGCCGTGCTATGTAGCGCGTACGCGCAGAGACGCAGAGCAGCGAGCTAATCGCCCACCAGCCTATCGCAGACGTAGTTGTAGCGGGGGTCATAGTCGCGACCGTCGATGGGGCCGGAGGGGCCGTAGAGGTGCAGGGACAACACGGTGCGGTCGCTGGGGTTGCTGATCCTGTGTATACCGCCGCCGTAAGGCATGAGCGTAGAGGCTCCACCGCCGGTTTGCAAGGCGCGCTTCCAGTCCATCTTGAGGCGGGCCTGGTTGGCTTGCGAGCCATCGTCAAGGCGGCGGTAGCGCTCCTCCACCAGCGTGCCGGAAGCTGCGGAGATGGCTCCCCAGCATGAGTGGTCGTGTATGGCGCTCGATGCGTGGGCGGGCCACACGAATAGCTGCAAGGCGAAAGAGTCGTCATCGCCGCGCCAGCGGGCCGCCACCCACGGGTCTTTACCGTAGGGCTGCTCCAGCAATCGCAAGAGGCGAGGGTCCAGCAGTTTCTTATCGCGAACGAGGTGGGGCAGCAGAGACGCTACTTCGCGCGCAGCCAGGTCTGCCGGTAAGCTGGCAAGCTCCGGCAGTTGGGGCTTGTGAGGGGTTGGAAGGGTTATCATCGTTGATTCCTTTTTGATTGACTATGGTATAAACCGTGTATCTATAGGTGCTTAACTCCCTGTGGGAGCCATCCATAGTCTGCCCCAACCCGCTGCTCAGATAACAGTTCAACAGGTGCTCACTTCCTGCTCATTACATAAGCTGTTGCTATCGTCCCAGGCTGTTGTACGACCTCCCCTTCCAGGTGCTCTTACCGGTGATTGCCCAGCGCATGGAGTTTAGCTCTATCGCTATTACGTAGATGATGGCTAAGGGGTGAAGAAAGGCGTCGAGCGCCGAGTAGCCGAAGCGGAACGACAGCATCAGACGCGCCGCCACGGCAAGCAGGTACTCAACAAGGGCCACACCAAAGAGCAGCCCGTCGCCGGAGAACGCCCCCAGCAGCATGAAAGCAATGGGCGTGACGTACAGGGCGGTAAGCGCAAGCACCCCAATCGCCAGGAAGACGGGCGAGTAGCCGAAGAAGGCGTAAGCATTCTTGCTGTAGCCGTTCCAGACCTCCAGCGCGCCATGGTACATCCGCGTGCGCACCAGGTCACCACCGTCAGCGAGTATAGACCTGTATCCTGCTCGCTTGGTAGCCCGCGCCAGTACAACATCCTCCAGTATCTCCGAGCGCACCGCTTCGTGGCCCCCAAAGGCTTCGTAAGCCTCCCGGCGGAAGAGCATGAACTGGCCGTTGGCGGCGGCAAAGGAGGAGCCGGAACGCTGAGAATGCGCCAGTGGCAGGGGCAGGAAGGTGTAGACCGTCCAGTGCAGCAAGAGTGGCACGGCGAGACGCTCTGGCAGGCTGCAGGTTATCTGCATGGGGAAGATCGAGAGCAGGCCGGCGTCCAACTGGCGGGCGGCACCAACCGCGTGGCCGAGGGCACCCGGTTGCAGTGTCACGTCTGCGTCGGTGAAGAGCACGTAATCAGGGTTTGTCGGTTCCAGCATGGCGGCGTACAATTGCCGGCAGGCATGTGCCTTACCGAGCCAGCCCGGCGGTGGGTCGGCATGTCCCCGCACCACATGTAGTCTGCCATCGGTGTGCGCGGCCAGGCGCTCCGCTATCTCCCTGGTACGGTCGGTGGAGGCATCGTCGTATACCCATACCTGGAAGTTGGGATAGTCCTGAGCGAGCAGCGACACAAGGCAGGCTTCGATGTTAGTTTCTTCGTTGCGGGCTGGGACGAGTACCACCACATGGGGTCCATCCACGTGCGGAGGGCCGAAATGTTCGATACGCGGCAGCACCCATAAGTTGACCGCCAGTATGCCTAACAATGAGACCAGGACGGCCACTATGACAAGGTGGTAGGCGAGAGCTAGCATGTTCAGTAGACAGGCAGGCGCTAGCCCCTTTGGAGCCGCGCACGCAGACGTCCTACCCTCTCAGTCACCGCCTGCCACCTGCGATTGACAGAGACCCGCCCTCGTAGCACCTGCCGGTACGCCCGTGTGTCCCCCTCCACTATGTTGGCCTGCAGCCTGTCAGCCGTGGCGGTCATGGCCTCCTCGACGCGGGCATTCACCTCAGCCGAAGAAAGACGTTCATGCTCCATATCGAATCGCAGTGGCGCACCAATGCGGACGAACACCTCCGGGGCCTGCTCCAGCAGGAACTCGTAGCGGACGGCAACCGGCAGCACGGCGCACCGGCCTAGCCTGCGGGCGAGATTGCCCACGCCTCCGTACAAGCCAAGCGGGCGGCGGTCGGCATGCGTGATGGTGCCCTGCGGGAACATGTAGAGGGCGGTGTTTGGGCTATGCGTGAGAATGTCCACGATGTACTCGATGGACGCGAGGGCCTTACGCGGGTCGTGCCGGTCTATCCCGAACACACCCGCCCACGTCATGAAGGGCACCCCCGCCAGGTG
Source organism: Chloroflexia bacterium (assembly GCA_034667185.1). Classification (GTDB taxonomy): domain Bacteria; phylum Chloroflexota; class Chloroflexia; order QHBQ01; family JADMIH01; genus JADMIH01. The sequence continues at coordinate 6,921 of JAXDKH010000383.1, forward strand.
TACCTCCTCCATCATGAGATAACCGTCGCGCCGCAACGTCCTGTCGTTCACCACATACGACATGTACCCGTCCCACCAGCCTGTATGCGTCGAGCAATAGATAACCGGCACGTCCGGCTCGGCCCGCAATTCTTTAGCCTGAGGGTAAAGGTACAGATATACCCCTCTGAAGGTCCGCCGCAACGCAGGCAACAGCAGCAGCCGCGTCAGCACCCAACTGCCAATGATGTTCTTGTTCGCCGGGTGGAACGGCAGACCGCTTGTGGCCTTCTTGAACGGCAGCAAGGGTGCATTGAGTCGCAAAATAAGAGACGAAACCGCAAAGACGCAAAGACGCAAAGGACCCGCAGAGATTGAGAAGGTTTTGTATCTTACAGGCACGATACGTCGTAACCATGGGGTCATCTCAAACCATAATCTTCTTTGCGGGTCCTTTGCGTTCTTTGCGTCTTTGCGGTTTCGTAATCTTCGTCTCATGCTCACTTCACCAGGTGCGAGACGAGGCGGGCGGAGAGCAGGACGAGAGGGATGCCGCCGCCGGGGTGGACGCTGCCGCCCACGAAGAAGAGGTTGGGCACGCCGGGGGCTCGGTTGGGGGGCCGTTGGAAGGCGGTCGAGCGGCTATTGGAGGAGAGGCCGTAAAGTGAGCCTTGCCAGGCGTGGTATTTCTCCTGGAAGTCGAGGGGTGTGATCGTCTCCTGGAACACGATACGCTCGCGTAGACCGCGCAGGCCGCAGGACTCCAGGCAGGTGAGGATGTGGTCGCGGTAGAGGTCGCGGCGGGCGGGCCAGTATATGTCGGGTGAGAGGGCGGGTGCGTTCACCAGCACAAACAGGTTCAGGTGGCCCGGTGGGGCTTGCGTGGGGTCGCTTTTGGAGGTGCAGGCCACGTAGATGGTGGGGTCCGGGGCAGGCTCTCGGCGGTCGAAGATGTAGTCGAACTCGCTACGGTAGTCGCGGCTGAAGAAGATGTTGTGGTGAGCAAGCTCCGGGTACTCCCCGCGGACGCCCAGCAGCAGCACGAAGCCGGAGCACGAGGGCTCAAGCCGCTCCATACGCTTCATCAACTTCTCGTCACGGAACATCTCAGGCACCAGCGCGGGGTATGCATACATGGGGTCGGCGTTCACGATCACAGCATCAGCCCGCAGGTCGCCCCCGCCCTTCAGACGCAAGCCCGTGGCCTTCGCGCCTGTTAAGCCCCTGTTAGGCTCAATGTTGATCTGCTCCACTTCGCACTCAGGCATGAAGCGCACGCCAAGCTCGCGGGCCACCTCCATCAGCGCCTCCACGATCCGGTACAGCCCGCCCTTCACGTAGTAGCCCCCGCCCGCGATCTCCAGGTACGGTATCATCGACAGGGTAGCCGGGGCCTTGAAAGGCGACGAGCCGTTGTAGGTGGCGTAGCGGTCGAAAAGCTGCACCATGCGCGGGTCTTTGAAGAAGCGCCGTACCGACCGGTCCATGCTAATGTGGGCGTCTATGCGCAGGGCATCCAGTCCGCGGCGGGATACGAGGTCCAGCAGGCGGGGTCGTTCCCTCAGCAGGAAGACAGGGCCAGCGCGCTCGAACGTCTTGCGAGCGTAGGCCAGGAAGCGAAAAAGGCCGGTCACGTCGCCGGGAGCAAAGCCGCCTACCTCAGCAACCAGGCGGGGCAGGTGGGAAGAGATTTCCAGGGTGGAGCCGTCGGCGTAGCGGTAGCGGCAAATAGGCTCCAGCGGCTCCAGTGTGAGGTAGTCCTCCATGCGCCGCCCGGCAGCATGGAACGTCTCGCTCAACACGCCGGGCAACGTCACCAGAGAGGGGCCGGTGTCGAAGCGGAAGCCCTCGGCCTCCACAATGTTGAGCTTGCCACCCGGTGTGGCGTTCTTCTCGACCAGCGTGACCCGGTGGCCCTGCGCCGCCAGCCTGACCGCCGCGCCTATACCGCCCAGCCCCGCCCCTACAACAGCTACGTGGCTCATTGTCCGGGGACCAGGGACTCAGGAGCCGCACCCCGCGCGCTTAGAGCCTGTTCTATAGCGTCCAGGTCGATCTCGGCGTAGCTATCTACAAGGACATCGGACATGGATATGTCCTGGTCTTCATTGAAGCCGTTGCGGAAACCAATGCAGTACATACCCGCGCGCTGGGCTGACAGCACGCCGTTGTGCGAGTCCTCCATCACCACGCAACCCGCAGGCTCAACGCCTAATTTTGCGGCAGTGTGCAGGTAGATAGCCGGGGATGGCTTGCCTTCGCCACCCGCAAGCTCGTCGGCGCTTACCACGGCGTCGAACTCCGAACGCAGGTCGAAGCGGTCCAGTACGATCTCTATCCACGAGCGCGTGGAGGAAGAGGCAATGGCAACAGGGACCTCACGCCCGTGCAGTTCGGCCAGTAGCTCGCGGAAGCCAGGCATCAGCGACACCATTTCCTGGTAAATCTGGCGGGCCATAGCCATGTAGCTCTCCAGGAAGGCCTCTTTGCTGTGCGTGACCCCGTACTCGGTAGTAAGCAGGCGGTACGTGTTGTTCAGGCTGAGGCCGATGATGCGGGTCTGGTCCGCATCAGTCCAATTGGGCACCAGGGAGCGCAGGAAGTAACCTTCCGGCTTTTTCCAGTGCAGCTCGCTGTCCACGATGACGCCGTCCATATCAAAGATGAAAGCCTGCATGCTAGGCGTCGATCTCCTCTAACGCTTGTGCGTACGCCCTATACGTACGCTCGCCGTAGGCCACCAGGATTACCTGTTCCACCGCCCGAGGCCCCGCTGCCAGGAAGGCGCTTATCTCGCGCATAGCTATGGGGGCAGCACGCTCCAGGGGGAAGCCGTAAGCCCCGGTGCTGATGGAAGGGAACGCAATCGTACGCACGCCATGCTCGTCGGCCAGCCTGAGGCTGTTGCGGTAAGCGGAAGCCAGCAGGTCGTCCTCACCATTACCTCCACCACTCCATATTGGCCCCACCGTGTGGATGACCCACTTAGCAGGCAGGTTGTAGCCACCCGTAATGCGGGCCTCGCCGGTCGGACAGCCCCCGAGAGTGCGAGTCTCAGCCAGCAATTGCGGCCCCGCGGCGCGATGTATGGCCCCATCCACTCCCCCGCCGCCCAGCAGCGAGTTGTTGGCCGCGTTCACGATGGCGTCCACCTGCATACGCGTAATGTCGCCCTGCACGATGCTGATCTTGTCTGACATAGCCATTCATTGTACTACAGGTTGCCAGCGTGCACACGGCCTAGAGAAAGACGGAACCAGGGGGATGCTTTGAGGCCGGGCGTACCGGGTTCGTCCTGGCTGGCTGCTTGTTTGCGGGGTTGCTTGCTCTTGGTGCCTTGTTGAGCGCGGGCCTCCTGGGTGAGGAAGCGGGCGTGGCGGGCGGGCGACATGCCGGAGCCGTAGCGGTTGGCGTACACCTGCGTGAATTCGGCCCCCAGGAAGAGGATTTGGGCGGAGTAGTAGATCCAGACGAGCACGACCACCAGGGAAGCCGCCGCACCAAAGGCCGAGCCGACCTTACCCAGGCTGAGGTAGATACCCAGTGCCACCTGGCCTAGCAGGAACAGCAGGGCGGTCACGGCCCCCCCAATCAACACCTCTTTCCAACCGACGCGTATATCCGGCACAAACTTGAAGATGAGCGCGAACATCACGCTTATGATGGCTAGAGTGACCACGTAATTGACGACGTTCCACAACAGCGCGCCGCCCGGCAGAGCATCGCTGAGGACGGGCCCCAGCGTGGCGAGAAGTGCGTTTACCACCAGCGAGATCAGCAGCAGGAAACCCACGGTGAGGAGCATACCGAACGACAGGAAGTTCTTGCTGAGGGCCGTCATGATGCCCCCGCCAGGAATAGGCTCGACCTCCCAGATGGTGTTGAGCGCGTCCTTTAGCTGATTGAAGATGCCCATCGCGCCCAGCAGCAGCGTGGCGGTGCCGATCACGGTCGCGAGGGTGCCCACGGTAGGCTGGCTGGCGCTCTTGACCAGTGCCTCAACGAACTCCGCGTTCGTGGGACCAAGTACCTTGCTGAGTGTCCCCGATATCTGCCCCTTGGCCGCACTCTCGCCAAACACCTTGCCCGCGATAGCTATAACCACCACCAGCATCGGCCCAATCGAGAAGATGGCATAGTAAGCCAGGGCCGCACCAAGGCGCGAGGCCTTGTCCTGCGCCCAGTCCTGGAACGTTTCCTTGACCAGGCCAATCGGCGAACGGTCGTTCATGCACAAACTCGCTTTGGGGACGACAGACGATGGACGATGGATGATAGCTCAGCTACCATCGTCTACCTGAACCAGGGTGAGCCTTTGAGGATGCGGCTCCTGGGGCCGTCTTTGTCCTTGTCCTTGCTGGACCTCTTGCGGTCCTTGTCGCCGCCGTCCTTGCTGGGGATGCCTTCCTGGGCGCGGGCCTCTTCGGTGAGTGGCTCGGCGTTGGCGGAGGGCACCACGCGGGAGCCAAAGCGGCGGGCGTAGACCTGTGTAAGTTCGGCCCCTATGAAGAATATGAGCGCCGAGTAGTATATCCAGACTAATATGATCACGATGGAGCCTGCGCCGCCGAAGGCGGTGCCGACGCTGCCGCTGCCGAGGTAGAGGCCCAGCGCGATCTGCCCGACCGTAAAGAGGACAGCAGTGAAGAACGCCCCCACTACCACATCTTTCCAGGCTACCTGCACATCAGGCAAGAACTTGAAGAGCAAAACGAACATCAAGGTGATGATGCCCAGCGTAATAATGATGTTCACTATCTGACTAACTATATCGCCGCCTGGTAATACGCTCTTCAGGAATGCGCCGAGGGCTGCAATACCCGCGCTAACAACCAGCGAGACAAGCAATAAGAAGCCGGTACCTAGCACCATCGTGAACGACAGGAACCTCTCGCGCAGGATGCCCAGTATGCCCTGACCTTCCTTCGGCTTGACCTCCCAAATGGTATTGAGCGCGTCCTTCAATTGCCCGAACACGCCGGATGCCCCCAACAGCAAAGTAACGATACCGATTGAGGCCGCAATGATGTTACCGCCTCCCTTATTGGCATTTTTCAGGGCTTCAGCTATAGTCGTCTTGCCACTTTCTCCGACAAGACCGCCAATGGTACCCAGCATTTGCTCTTGTACTTGTTTCTGGTCGAAGAGCAAACTGGCAACTGAAATCGCAATGAGCAGGAGAGGGCCGATGGAGAAGATGGTGTAGTAAGCTAAGGCCGCCGCCAGCCGGGGCACCTTGTCCTCACCAAAGTCCTTGAACGTGTCCTTCAGGACGTCAAATATAGCTTTGAAGTTCATGCATAGGCTCCTTTTGCAATCATAACAAGCAGCTATGCAAGGGCCGTACCACAGGGAATTTGGGAATTGGGATTTCGGATTTGCTCGGATACCTTCTAAATCCGCAATCCGAAATCCCAATTCCCAAATTCCTCCTCACGTCGCTATTCGCTGTACGGTTTCGTGCAGAGCGCGGAGGCCCAGGTAGACGTTGGAGAGGGAGATGCGCTCGTCGTGAGCGTGCATTAGGGCGGAGGGGGCGGCACCTGGTTCGTCACGCATGAGGCCGAAGCCGTACACATCGACGCCTAGCGGTTCGGCGAAGCGGCCATCGCTAGCCCCGGTAGCCATGAACGGGACCAGGGTGCCCCCGGTCAGTTCTTTGGTGACGTTCTGCATTACGCGGAATAGCTCGGTGTCGAAGCTGCTGGCGGAGCCGGGCCAGTACTCGTAGACCTCCACCTCCACATCTGGACCCACTATCTCGGTTATCTGCCTGGCGAACTCCTCCCTGGATACGCCCGGCAGCACCCTGCCATCAACGTCGGCTTCAGCGGTGGAAGGTATGACGTTGATGCGGCTACCTGAGGCGTGCAGTATGGTGGGCGCGGCGGTGTTGCGGAGTTGCGCGTTGAGAGTGAGGCGAGCGGCCGGGGAGAAGGGGGAGGTCTCCAGGGCCATATCGAAGGTCCAGTCATTCAAGTAATCGCCTACCGTGCCGTCAGCGCCTGGTTCGTCCACGAACACGCGCTCAAGCATGTCGCGCACGATGTCGCTCGGCTGTATGGGCATTTGGTACGCGCCCAGCTTGCCCAACGCGGCCCCCAGCTTCACTATGGCGTTGTCGCTGTGCGGGCGCGAAGCGTGACCCGGAGAGCCCTGGGCGCGCAGGCGGAAGCGGCACGCGCCCTTCTCAGCCACACGGCACGGGAAGAACGATTTACCGCGCACCTGCATCTCCCCTCCACCGCCTTCGCTGAGTCCATACTCCCCATCGAGCCAATCCGGCATGTGTTCGGCTATCCAGCGCATTCCCTTGTACGAGCCATCTTCCTCGTCCGCAGTGCATAGCAGCACCACATCGCGCTTGAGCGGCGCGCTGCGCCGGGCGAGATCCAGGAAGATGGTCAGGTGCCAGGCGACCCACTGCTTCATATCGACCGCGCCCCGTCCCCACACGTAGCCACCGTCTATATCGCCGGAGAAAGGCTCGTGCTGGGTCCAGAACTCAGGCTCGACAGGCACCACGTCGGTGTGCGACATCAGCAGCAGGGGGCGCTCGGAACCGTCGCCCTTGAGCACAGCCCGCAGGTTGGCCCTACCGGGTTCCGACTCCACGACCTCCGCATCTACTCCCACGTCGGCCAGCTGCTGACGGATGTACTCGACAGCCAGGATTTCGTTGCCCGGCGGGTTGCTGGTATCCAGGCGGATGAGGGCTTGCAGATGCCGCACGCACTCGTCCTCCAGCTCGGTCATGGCGTTGTCAGCGCGGGTAAGCATGTGTGCCTCCGTTTTTCAGCCATTATACGATGGGGCGGCAATTTAGAGGGTTCGAGAACTTGACAGCCATTATTTTAGCTAATATATTGTACGATATAGAAACATGGATGAGCAAAATCGGAACGACATTAGAGAGGAGCATACATGCCTAGAACTGTATCCGCTACCGACGCCAAGAACAAGTTTGGCTCGCTCGTGAACTGGGTGGTAGCAAACGACGAAGAAATAATCGTGGAAAACCACGGCGAGCCGAGCGTGGTGCTCATGTCTGTAAATGAGTACGAAAGCTATAAAGCTTTTCGCGAGACAGAGCGGAGAAAGAAACTCCTGGCCGAGTTGCACGAGCTGCGAGACAGGGTAAGAAAGAACAACCTTGACATTACAACTGAAGAGCAGGCAATGGAAATCGCGGACGAAATCGTTCGTGATGCTATCAATAGTTTGGTCGCGAAAGGTAAAATCCGCATCAAAGCTGCGCAACCTGAATGATCCGGGCATTGCTCGATACAAACATATACATCAGTTATTTGCTTGATCCGTACGCTACGGGTACCATCGTGCAAATAGTAGATGCGGCGATAGCAGGTTTATACGTGCCACTGCTTCCCGGAGAACTTCTTCAGGAAATGTCGGAGGCCATAGAGAGAAAGAAATCATTGTCGCTACGCATTAAGCTCGAAGACGTCCAGAGGTTGGCCTCTCTGATGCGGCGCTCAGGCGGAACCTTAGCACCAATAGGCGAACAAATACCTGACATCACACGTGACATCAAGGACGACTATCTGCTGGCATACGCGGCTATAGAACAGGCTGACTACCTGGTCACAGGCGATCTAGACCTCTTAGTGCTTCAACAGGTCGGCCGGGTGAAGATAATAACCCCGGCCGATTTCCTTGCTGTACTGAAGCAACTCCCCTCCCCGTAGAGACGATTACGCCCCTCTAGCTCTTGCAAACACCCTGCTAGAAATGCGGAACCAGCGTATATCCCCATCCGGCCCCCTCAGGAACTCGCCGTGGGCACCTTTCATCGGCTCATCGAGCACAGTAACCAGGTCTTCGCCGTGGAAGGCCAGTCGCAGAGGTGGGCCGGGAGGTTCGAGTTCGGCTCCGGGCAGCGCCTTCTTGGGTATGTCCTGCAAGACCAGGCCACCATCGTGAAGCTGCAATTCCAGGTCCACTACGGGGCCGGTGTACAGCCCGGCGTAGGAAGCGAGTTGTCGCTCGTCGCGCTCCAATACCTCCTGCTCCTTCGACTTGAGACCCAGATAATGCTCCAGCGCCCAGGTGGTGATCTCCTGGTGGAGTTCGCGGCCACGGTCTGCGTTGGTGAGCACGGTAATAGCGAAGTCGCGCGAGGGCACGAACAGGAAGGCAGACATCTGGCCGTTGGTGGCCCCACCGTGCCGCAGCACCCACGTACCTTCCATGTCGCGCATGAACCAGGTAATGCCGAACATCTGGCCGTCGGCGGCTGCTACGTGGGGCGTCTGCATCAGGCGCATCGACTCGGTCGAGAGGAGGCGCGTGCCATCCCCAGCCGTACCGTCACCCATGTGGAAGCGGGCGTAGCGTAGCTGGTCGCGTACCGTAGAGATGATGGCCCCGACCGGGCTTGAGGTACGCGGCAGTGCATATGGCCGGGCGATCTTGGTGACGAACTTGCCATCAACGTAAGGGTTGTTGTGCCCTATCGCCACCCTGTAGGTGATTACCTCAGACGGGAAGAAGAACGACATGTCCATGCCGAGCGGGTCCAACACAAGCTCGCGGGCCACCTGCTCGTAAGGCTGGCCTGTAACTGTTTCAATCACCCGTCCCGCTATGTAAAAACCCGCGTTGTTGTACGACCACACTTCACCGAGAGGCGTAAGCTGCGGCAAATCGACAAGCCTGGCGACGATGCGGGAGATCGCGTCCTCTCCCATGCCGAAGTCGTCGAAGTAGTCGCCCACCCAGCCGCCGGTATGGGTGAACAGGTGCTTCAGCGTGGCCCTGCTAGCCACGTCTTCATCGGACAGCCGTAGCTCCGGCAGGTACGCGCGCACGGGTGTGTCGAGGTCCAGCAGGCCCTGCTCCACGAGGCGCATGGCGATTGTGCCCGTGACCGTCTTGGTGGTCGAGCCGATCTGGAAGAGAGTGTCCGCATCAACCGGCAGAGGATTGGTGATGCTGGTGACACCGAAGCTCGCCACGTGCTCTTCGCCGCCCTGTATGACACCCACTGCTACGCCGGGCACACTAAACCGTTCCATGCTCTCTAATATGACTTCGCCAAGCGCGCGAAAGTCCGGGCCTTCAATACTTTCCAGGTCCGAAACTGCCTCGGTTGATACCATCAATATGCCTCCAACGAAATTGAGTGGGCACGCCGTGGGACAGTATACCAGGGAGCAGCGACTAAAGTCATATAGCGAGGCTGATGAACTTTCATGCTCCGGCTTTAGCTTGACACCCGGTGCTCAGGTAGATATAATTAAACGTCGCGGGCGGTTAGCTCAGTTGGTTAGAGCGCTACGTTGACATCGTAGAGGTCATTGGTTCGAGTCCATTACCGCCCACCTACAATTTAGGCACAAAAAGAGCCCGGATGCTGTAATCACGGGCTCTTTTGCTCTTGTCTGTGAGGGTCTGACAACAAAACTGACACAAAACACGCTTGATTGCAGCATGAACATTGCCGTTAACTTTGTGCGCTTTGCAAGGCTTCTTTTCGCAGCTACTGTATGTCACGGATCGGGGATGCTGTGGGCATCTTGAAGGCTGGGAGTACCGGAATAGCAGGAGTTCTAAAAGGAGAGGACAATCACATGGAATACACAAAGCTGGGAAACGCAGGAATGGACGTGTCTCGGATCTGCCTGGGCTGCATGGGGTTCGGGGACGCGGAACATTGGTTTCACAAATGGGTGCTCAACGAGGAAGAGAGCCGCCCGATCGTCAAGTATGCCCTCGAAATGGGGATCAACTTCTTCGATACAGCCAACGTCTATTCAATGGGAAAGAGTGAGGAGATCCTCGGGCGGGCTTTGAGGGACTTCGCAAATCGAGATGAGGTGGTCATCGCCACAAAGGTGCATGGGAGAATGCACGATGGGCCGAATGGCGCAGGTCTTTCGCGCAAGGCTATCCTTAGCGAGATCGACAAGAGCTTGATGCGGCTCGGGACGGATTACGTGGACCTCTATATTATCCATCGCTGGGATTACGAAACTCCAATAGAGGAAACGATGGAAGCGCTGCATGACGTCGTGAGGGCGGGCAAGGCCCGGTATATAGGTGCCTCCGCCATGTTCGCCTGGCAATTCCAGAAGGCGCTGCACGTCGCCGAGAAGCATAGATGGACCCGCTTCGTCTCCATGCAGGACCACCTGAACCTCATCTACCGCGAGGAGGAGCGTGAGATGCTGCCCCTGTGTCGTGATGAGAAGATCGGCGTGACTCCATACAGTCCATTGGCATCTGGAAGACTCACACGTGACTGGTCATCGGAAAGCACACTTCGTTCCGAAACCGACCAAATCGCGAAAACCAAGTACGATGCGACAGCAGACACTGATCGGCAGATTGTGGAGCGGGTCGCCGAGATCGCAGAGAAGCATGGAGTACCACGGGTGCATATCGCCCTTGCCTGGTTGTTACAGAAGAAGCCGGTGACGGCACCAATCGTGGGGGCAACCAAGACCAGGCATCTGGAAGATGCAACTGGCGCTCTGTCAGTCAAGTTGAGCGAGGAAGAGGTAGCGTACCTGGAAGAGCCATATGTGCCACATCCTGTCGTCGGTCATCAGTAAGTCAAGTCGTAGAGTATGGATGAGGCACCTTACAGACCAAGTGCCTCATCCATGCGATTTGCGGCCTCCTGGCGCTGCGGTTCGTACAAATGCGAGTAGATGTCGAGGGTGATTCCGACCCGCGCG